>NZ_JAXOJP010000034.1:0-43217 GCF_036663795.1 Parasphingomonas halimpatiens | reverse complement strand
CACTTTCGCCTGGCTCGGGCGATGCCGACGCCTTGCCAAGGACTGGGAACGATCCATCGAAAGCTCGACCGCATGGGCAACCATCGCCAGCATCCGCATGATCACCCGCAGAATCGCGGGAGTCTCAATCAGTTGAGAAACTTTTGAATCAGGCTCT
The DNA here is from genome assembly GCF_036663795.1 of Parasphingomonas halimpatiens. Classification (NCBI taxonomy): domain Bacteria; kingdom Pseudomonadati; phylum Pseudomonadota; class Alphaproteobacteria; order Sphingomonadales; family Sphingomonadaceae; genus Parasphingomonas; species Parasphingomonas halimpatiens. The sequence goes on along the minus strand of NZ_JAXOJP010000034.1, from coordinate 43,060 downwards.
AAGACCAAGTAGGCCTGAAAGCCAAGAGGGGAAAATACGTGTCTTTGTTGCGTTGGAAGTGACCCAGGCGGACAGGGGAAAGCCAGAAGCCAGCTAGATCCGGCCGCATCCAGACGGCAGACTGAACCGCGGGAGCAAGACATTCCCACCGATATGCATCACGCTAGTTCACGACGCCACAATGAATTGGTCAGGCTCTATTTTACCGCTTTGACGAGCATCAATGACACTTCATCCGCGCATCATAGGATGTACCCGATCTCGACTCGAGGTCATCAGTGCAGGAAGGTCAAACCGACATGACTGACGACAATGCAAGCGGAACCAAGGATACCGCCACCGGCACAGCGCCGCTCGACAATGCCACCGGCACCGCGCCGGTGAACAACGCCAGCGGCACCGCCCAGCCCGACAATCCGCCACCGCCGCCGGCGCCAAATCCCAGCGACGAAGGCCTCAGCGATGAGAAGCTGGAAAATACCAACAACGCCGAGGATGCGATGCACCCCTGACAACGGGCTTTGCATGCGCGCGGGGACCGCCAATAACCGATCGGGCGCGGCGGTCCCTTTCAGGAGCAGACCGGGAGTCGCACGTGTCAAGGCAACGACCTTAGCCCTTCATCGCCTCGATCAGCTTCTTGACGTCCTGTGAGCGTCCCCGCGGCAGGATCAGCACTTCATTGCCGCTGGCGACAATGATCAGATCGCTTACCCCGAGGGTCGCGACGCGCAAACCGTCGCTGCGAACCAGGCAATTGCTGGTCTCGAGCATCACCACATCGCCCTCGCACGCATTGCCGTCGCCGTCACAGTCACTGATCGCGTGCAGGGCGTCCCAGCTGCCTAGGTCGCTCCACCCCATGCTGACCGGCACGACAGCAACGCGCTCGGCCTTTTCCATGACCGCATAGTCGATCGAATCGGCCGGTGCGGCGCCGAAGGCGTCGGCGTCGGGAAAGATGCGCTGCCCGTCGCGCGCTGCGCCATCCATCGCGCGCTGGCACGCCGCGAGTATCTCCGGCGCATGAACCGCCAGCGCGCCGAGATAGGTATCGGCGCGAAACAGGAAGATTCCGCCGTTCCACGCATGGTCGCCCGAGGCGAGCATCGCCTCGGCGCGGTCACGCGGCGGCTTCTCGACAAAATTGACCACGCGGTGGACGCCGCCGCCGATTTCCTCGCCGATATGGATCCAGCCATAGCCCGTCTCCGGCGCGTCGGCCGCAATGCCGAAAGTGACCAGCCAGCCCTGTTCGACCAGCGGCAGCGCAGCATGGATCGCGTTGTGGAAGGCAGCCACGTCGCTGATGACATGGTCGGACGGCATGACCAGCAACGGCGCATCGCCGCCGCCCGCCGCCAGCGCAGCCAGCGCAATCGCCGGCGCGGTATTGCGCCCGACCGGCTCGAGGATCAGCGCCTGTGCCGATGCAGCGACGTCGTGGAGCTGGCTTTCGACGAGATCGGCGTGACGCGCATTGGCAACGACGATCGGCGCCGCGAAGCGCTCGCCATGCGCGCGCCGCGCGGTCAGCTGGAGCATGGTCTGTTCTGCGGTCAGCGCGAGCAGCTGCTTGGGTCGCTCGGGCGTCGACATCGGCCACAGCCGGGTGCCCGATCCACCGGACAGAATGACGGGAACGATCGGCGCGGCAACGGTCATGCATGCAACTCCCTGTGCGACCCGCGATAGCCGCTGGCCGGCGCCATGGAAACCGTTGTGACGGCGAGACGATCCGCCCTGTTCAACCTTTGTTTGTCAATTTCTGCGACAGCCGGGTTCAAGTGTCGGGATCGCTTACAGTCCCGGAGCAGACAAGGGCTGCGCAACGATGATCAGACTGTTCAAGCATTATATCCCCAATGCCGTGCTGTTGCTCGGTCTGCTCGACCTGGTGATGCTGCTCACCGCTGGCGAGCTGGGCTGGACGACACGCGCCGGGCAGGTCGGCATGGCGATCCCGCCGATCATCACGCGCGCGCCGCAGCTCGCGACCTTTGCGCTCAGCCTGATGACCGCGATGATCGCCGTTGGCGTTTACAGTGCGGGGTCGCTCCAATCGATGCGCGTCGCCGCCGCGCGGCTGCTCGTCGCGATCTCGCTTGGCATCATCGTACAGGCCGTCATCTTCTTCGTCGTCCCCGAACTCGCCTTTTGGCGCTCGAATCTGCTGCTCTCGATGGGCTTCGCCGTCGTCTTGCTGTTCGCGCTACGTGTTCTGCTCGGCAAGTTGCTCGGCGGGCAGGTGTTCAAGCGTCGTATCGTCGTGCTCGGCGCCGGCGCACGCGCCGCACGGCTCAAGGCGCTGGCGCAGCAGCCCGGATCGGCCTTCGTCGTCGTCGGCTATGTCTCGATGAGCGAGCCGACACGCGTCATTCCCGAGGCGATCGCGCGCGACGCAATCTACAACCTCGCCGACCATGTCGTGCTGCTCAACGCCAGCGAAGTGGTGCTCGCGCTGGAGGAGCGCCGCAATGCGCTGCCGCTCAAGGATCTGCTGCGCATCAAGACCACCGGCGTTCACGTCAACGAGATCTCGACCTTTCTCGAGCGCGAGACAGGTCGGGTCGATCTGCAAAGCGTCAATCCGAGCTGGCTGATATTTTCCGACGGCTTCTCGTCCGGCCGGATGTTTTCCAGCGCGTTCAAGCGGCTGTTCGATATCACGGCGAGCCTGTTGCTGCTCACCCTCACCTTGCCATTGATCCTGCTCACCGCGATCGCCATCAAGCTGGAGAGCAAGGGGCCGGCCTTTTATCGCCAACGCCGCGTCGGCCTGTTCGGGCAGGGGTTCGACATCGTCAAACTGCGCTCGATGCGGCAGGACGCCGAGGTCGGCGGCAAGGCGGTATGGGCGGAGAAGGACGACCCGCGTATCACGCGGATCGGCCGGCTCATCCGCAAGACGCGGATCGACGAACTGCCGCAATGCTGGAGCGTGTTGAAGGGCGAAATGAGCTTTGTCGGCCCACGCCCCGAACGGCCGCAATTCGTCGAGGACCTCGAACAGCAGCTCAACTATTATGCCGAGCGTCATATGGTGAAGCCGGGGATCACCGGCTGGGCGCAGATCAACTATCCTTATGGGGCGTCGATCGACGATGCGCGGCAGAAACTCGAATACGACCTCTATTACGCCAAGAATTATTCGCCCTTTCTCGACCTGCTGATCATCCTGCAGACGATCCGCGTCGTGTTGTGGCCCGAGGGCGCGCGGTGATGTTCGCGGTTGAAAGAACCCGGCATACCGCAGGCCAGCGATGCCGGTGACGCTCGTCCTGTGGAGCCACGCGCTGGCCGCCCTGCTGTTTGCGGGCATGGCCATGATGCGCCTGCGCGACGCAGGATCGGCATTGCCACGCCTGACCTTCGTCGTCGCGCTCGGCGTGACCGCGCTGTGGGCACTGGCGGTTGCCGGCATCGAGGCGCGCGACGTTACTGCCGGCGTCGTCGAATCGATGCGCAACCTTGCCTGGCTGGGCTTCATGTTCGCGCTGGTCCGGCGCGACCACGCCTCGCCCGAGCGGCGCGCTGTCGCGATCATCTACGGCGTCGTGGCGGTGATCATCACAGTCGGCATCGGGTTGTCGCTCGCCGACGAACTGGTCGGCCGCGGCACCGTGATCGCGCTCTCCACCGCCGTGGTGGTGCTACGCATGATGGTCGCGGTCAGCGCGTTGCTGCTCGTCCACCATCTCTATGTCACCGTGGCGCCGCGCGCGCGCGGCGGCATCCGGCTGGTGGTCATCGCGCTGGCCGCGATGTGGAGCACCGACCTGCTGCTCTATGCCACGCGCTATCTGACCGATGGCGGGACCAATGCGCTGCTCGCGACGCGCGGCATCGTCATGGCGCTGGCGGCGCCGTTGTTCGCGGTCGCGGTGCAGCGCAATGGCGACTGGACGCTGCAGGTTTCGCGCACGGTCGCCTGGCAGACGCTCTCGCTCGCGGGAGCCCTGCTCTATGCGGGCGCGATGCTCGTCGCGACGAGCGCGATCTCCAGCATCGGCGGCGACAATGCCCGGCTGTTCCAGGCCGCCTTCGTGGTCGGATCGACCACCGCTTTGCTCACCATCCTGTCCTCGCCGTGGATCCGCGCCTGGGCCAAGGTCAAGCTGGCCAAGCACTTCTTCCGCCATCGCTATGACTATCGTGCCGAGTGGGTCCGCTTCACCGAGACGCTCGGCAAGCCCGACGACGCCGCGCCGCTCGACCAGCGCATCGTCAAGGCTGTCGCGGACCTCACCGACTCGCCCGCCGGCCTGTTGCTCGTCCCCGACGGCACCGGCCTCGGCGTTGGCGCGGGCTGGAACTGGGACGGCACGGGCTTGCCCGCGTCCGGCGCCGACGAGGCATTGGCGCGTTACCTCGCGACCGGCCGCCGGATCATCGAGCTCGACGCCGTGCGCAGCGAAAACGCCGAACCGGCCGATCTAGCCAGCGTCCCGCAATGGATCCTCGATACCGACGCCTGGGCACTCGTTCCGCTCACGCATCTCGGGCGGTTGCAGGGGGTGATCGTGCTGGCACGCCCGCCGATCGACCGCGCGCTCGACTGGGAGGATCTCGATCTGCTGCGCATCGCCGGTCGCCAGGTCGCCAGCTATCTGGCCGAAGCGCGTGCACAGGAGGCACTGGCCGATGCGCAGCGTTTCGACGAGTTCAACCGGCGCTTTGCGTTCATCATGCACGACATCAAGAATCTCGTCAGCCAGCTGACGCTCGTCGCGCGCAACGCCGAGCGCCATGCCGACAATCCGGCTTTCCGAGCCGACATGATCGCGACGTTGCAGGATTCGGTCGGCCGCATGAACGACCTGCTCGCGCGGCTGTCGCAGCATCATGGCGGCCGCTCCGAGGCACTGCGTGCGGTCGAACTGATGCCGCTCGCCGAGCGCGTCGCCGCCCGGCGCCGCGCGCAGCACCCGATCGCGGTGATCGGTGACCGCGCCGCGCTGGCGCTGGCCGACCCGGTGCGGCTCGAACAGCTGCTCGGTCATCTGGTGCAGAATGCGAGCGAGGCCAGCGCACCGACCGAGCCGGTCACCATCGCGATCACCGGCGGCGCCGATCGCGCGACGATCGAGGTCATCGATCAGGGCTGCGGCATGTCGCCGGCGTTCGTGCGCGACCAATTGTTCAAGCCTTTCGTGTCGACCAAGGCCAATGGCTTCGGTATCGGCGCGTTCGAGGCGCGCCAGCTCGCCGAGGCGATGGGCGGGGGCGTCTCGGTCGCCAGCCGCGAGGGCGCGGGCACGCGCTTTCGCGTCACGCTCGCCGCGGCGAACAGTCAAATTCTTTCGCTAGGAGAAGCCGCGTGAGCGCATCGCCCGCCCCGCGCCCGAAACTGCTGATCGTCGAGGATGATCTTGGCCTGCAGCGCCAGCTGCGCTGGGCCTATGACGGCTATGAGGTCATCGTTGCCGGGGACAAAGCGAGCGCAATCGACGCGCTGCGCGCCGAGGAACCGGCGGTCGTCACGCTCGACCTCGGTCTGCCGCCCGATCCGGACGGCGTCAGCGAGGGCTTTGCCACGCTGGCCGACATCCTTGCGCTCAAACCCGACACCAAGGTGATCGTCGCCTCGGGGCACGGCGCCCGCGAAAGCGCGCTGCGCGCGATCGCCGACGGCGCCTGGGATTTCTACCAAAAGCCGATCGACATCGACGCGCTCGGCTTGATCGTCGCGCGTGCCTTTCATGTCCATGCGCTGGAGGCGGAGAACCGTCGCCTTGCCGAACGCGGCAGCGGCACCGCGCTGGGCGGGCTGATCACCGCCGCCGCGGAAATGACCAAGGTCACCCGCACGATCGAACGCGTCGCCAATGCCGATGTGTCGGTCATGCTGCTCGGCGCCAGCGGCACCGGCAAGGAGTTGCTCGCACGCGGACTGCACGACACCAGCCCGCGCGCGCGCGGCGCCTTTGTCGCGATCAACTGCGCGGCGATCCCCGAGACATTGCTCGAAAGCGAATTGTTCGGGCACGAAAAGGGCGCCTTCACCGGCGCGGTCAAGACCACCGAGGGCAAGATCGAGCAGGCGCATGGCGGCACGCTGTTCCTCGACGAAATCGGCGACGTACCCCTGCCGCTCCAGGTCAAGCTGCTGCGCTTCCTGCAGGAACGCGTGATCGAGCGGATCGGCGGGCGCAAGCCGATCGCGGTCGACACGCGCATCGTCTGCGCGACGCACCAGGACGTCGACGCGATGGTCGCCGATGGGCGCTTCCGCGAGGACCTCTATTATCGCCTCGCCGAAATCGTCATCCGCATTCCGTCGCTCGCCGAACGCAGCGGCGATGCCGTGCTGCTCGCCCAGCACTTCCTCAAGAAATACGCCAAGACGATGCATTCCGCCGTCACCGGCCTGTCGCCCGACGCGCGCGCCGCGATCGACGCCTGGGGCTGGCCCGGCAATGTCCGCGAACTCGAAAATCGCATGAAGCGCGCGGTCATCATGGCCGAGGGCAAGCTCGTCACCGCCACCGATCTCGATCTTGCCCCATCGAGCAGTGGCGAATTGCCGCTCAACCTGCGAGCGGCGCGCGAGACCGCCGACCGCACCGCGATCCGCCACGCCCTCGCCCGCGCCGACGGTAACATTTCGCATACCGCCAAGCTGTTAGGGGTGAGTCGACCGACGCTGTACGACCTGTTGAAGAGCTATGACCTCCATGCCTGATGCTCGACCCTCGACACCGCGCCGCAAGCGCACCTGGCGTCGCTTCGCGCTCGTCGCGATCGTTGCCATCGGCACCGTGTCGCCGGTCGCGGTCAATGTCGTGCGCCCGGCGCGCGCGACGGCAACCAGCGCGCGCACCGAACTGATCGAGAGCCTTGGCCTGCTCAAAGCCGGCAATTACAGCGCGGCGCGCAGCCACGCCATCGCCGCCACCCGGGCCGACCCCAATTGGGGGCTCGCGCACGCCGCGCTCGCCCGCGCCTATCTTGCGCTCGGCGACGGCGTGGCGGCCGAAGGCGAACTCGGCCGCGCGGCCGATGCCGGCTTCGATTCGCGGCGCGCGCACCAGCTCTATGCCCATGCCTGGCTGCTGCAGGGAGATCCGGCACGCGCGCTGACCGAAGCGGGCAAGGCCGACCCGCGCTTCAGCGGCTACGCCCTGCGCGTCGCCGCGCGCGCGCTTGCCGCCCAGGGCGACTTGCCAGGCGCGCAGGCCGCGCTCGCCACCGTCCTCGCCGCCGATCCACGCAACAGCGCCGGGTGGGGCGATCTCGGTCGCGTCCGCTACACCGCCGGCGACATGGCCGGCGCGATCGACGCGGCGACCAAGGCGATCGCGCTCGATCGCAACAATGTCGATGCGCTGGTACTGCGCGGAGAACTGGTCCGCGCGCAATATGGCCTGCTCGCCTCGCTGCCATGGTTCGAATCCGCGCTCAAACACGACGCCTATTACCATCCGGCGTTGATCGAATATGCCGCGACGCTCGGCGATGTCGGGCGCAATGTCGACATGCTCGACGCGACGCGCCGCGCGCTCGCCGCGCGTCCCGGCAGCCCGCAAGCGCTTTACCTTCAGGCCGTGCTCGCCGCGCGTGCCGGCAATTACGACCTCGCGCGCACGCTGATGCAGCGCACCGCGGGCAAGGTCGACCGCCTCGCCGGTGCGTTGCTGCTCAACGGCATGCTCCAATATCAGAGCGGCGACTACCAGCAGGCGATCGGGACGTGGCGCGAGCTCGTCGGACGCCAGCCCTTCAATCTCGCGGGTCGGCGCATGCTCGGGGCGGCGTTGCTGCGCGCCGGCGATGCGCGCGGCGCGCTCGACGTGCTCCGCCCGCTCGCGTTGCGCGGCGATGCCGACAGCTACACGCTCTCGCTGGTCGGGCGCGCGTTCGAGCGGACCGGTGAGCGCGACTGGGCGGCGAAATATCTCGACCGTTCAGCATGGCCGGCACTGGCCACCGCGACGCCGTTCGGCACCGACGATAGTCTTTCCCAGCTTGCCGCCGCGTCGGACGAAGTGCCCGACGATCCCGTTGCGCGGGTCGCCTATCTCAAGGGCCTGGTCGACGCGGGCAACACCGCCGGCGCGCTGTCCCAGGCACAACAGCTCGTCCGCGTCTTTCCTGGCGCGCCCGCCGCGCAGCTCGCGGTCGGCGACGTGTTGATGGTGATGAACCGCTTCGACGATGCCGCGACCGCTTATCGTCGCGCCGCCGATCTGCGCTTCGACGAGGCGACGATGCTGCGCGCGGTCGACGCGCTCGATCGCGCGCACCGCGATGCCGAAGCGACCAACGTGCTCAGCCTGTACGTATCGCAAAACCCGCAGAGCATTCCCGCGCAGCGCCTCGTCGCGCATCGCGAGATGATCGGCGGCGACTGGGAAGCGGCGATCGACACGCTCGAACAGCTCCGCGCGCGTGTCGGCAATCGCGACGTCGCGCTGCTGTCGGAGCTGGCCTATGCCTATACCGGCAGCGACGACCCCGACGCCGGCATCGTCTTCGCCCGGGCGGCCTACCATCTCGCGCCGATGAACCCGTCAGCAACCGACAGCTATGGCTGGGCCTTGTATCAGCAAGGCAATACCGAGCCCGCGCTGCAGCTCCTCGAAAAAGCGGCGTCGATCGCACCCGACAATGCGATGCTGCGCTGGCATCTGGGCCAGGCACAGGCGGATAGCGGGCGCAACGTCGATGCCGCCGCCAATATCCGCGCCGCGCTCGCCGACCCGGCTTTCAGCGACCGCGCCGCGGCAACGGCGTTGCTCAAGGCGCTTTAAGTCCACCGTTCGCCCTGAGCTTGTCGAAGGGCCGTTCTTCCTTTCTAAGGTCGCGAGAAAGGACGGGGCTTCGACAAGCTCGGTCCGAACGGAGGCAAGGTGTCCAGCAACGATCCCCTCGACCGCATCGCCGCCGCGCTCGAACGCCTTGCACCCCCGGCCCCGCCGGCGGCGGACCCGCTCACCCACCCCGCTTATGTCTGGCGCGGCACGACGTTGGCGGCGGCACGCGCCTTCACCCCGCTACCGATCGATCGGTTGCGCGGGATCGACGAGCAGAAGGCGACCCTGCTCGCCAATCTCGAACGACTCGCCGTCGGCGCGGCGGCGCATGATGCGTTGCTGTGGGGCGCACGCGGCACCGGCAAGTCGGCGCTGGTCAAGAGCGCGGTCGGCGCGGTGCAGGCCGGTGCCGGCGCGCTGGCGCTGGTCGAGGTCGCGGCACACGCGCTCGACACGCTACCGGCGCTGTTCGCGCAACTGGCCCCCCTGCCCCGCGCCTTTGCGATTTTCGTCGATGATCTCGGCTTCGACGCGGCGAGCGACGCGCGCGCCTTGCGTTCGATGCTCGAAGGCGGTGCCGAGGCGCGTCCGGACAATGCCCGGCTGATCGTAACGTCGAACCGCCGCCACCTCATGCCACGCGACATCGCCGAACAGGCAAGCGCGATCAATCCGCGCGACGCGGTCGACGACAATCTCGCGCTCGCCGATCGCTTCGGGCTGAGCCTCGGCTTTCATGTCGTCGACCAGCCCGGCTATCTCGCCATCGTCGAGGGTTATGCCGCAGCCCATGACCTGCCGTTCGATCCGGCCGACGCGGTCGGCTTTGCGACGCGGCGCGGTGGCCGCTCGGGGCGCGTCGCCTGGCACTATGTCGTCGATCTTGCCGGGCGGCACGGCAAGACGCTGGGATAGGCATGAGCGCGACGGTTATAGCGCGATCAGCCTCGACAGCGACGCGAGCGGGACGACCGGACCTTGTTGCCAGGCGCCTGGCGCCTCGCCACGGAAGTCGGGCGCGGCGATGGGGAGATCGCGCATGGCATGTAAAACCCGAATGGCATGTAAAACCCGAACGATTTCAACCGTATCGTCGACAATTCGGTAAAGCACGAGATACGCGCCGATCGTAACGGATCGTGCCGATGAGCGAATGTCGGGACGTGGTGTGCCACTCGACGGGAACTCGGCCAATCGCGCGGTCGCGGATCCGGGCGACGGTCCGGTCCGCCGCATCGGGATTATCGCACGCTATGTAGTCCCATATCGCGTCGATATCCGCGATTGCCGCAGGCAGACGCCGAAGGATGGCCGTCATTCGGGCGCGGCGCGGCGCTCCCGGCCGCGCCGCGCTATGTCATCCGGATAGAAATTGCCCGCGGCGGGCGGCTCGCTGGCCAATCCCTCTTCCCACAAGCGGCTCAGCGTCGCGGCGTCATCCGCCAGGCGACGTCCCTTCCAGAGCCGCAGGGCGTCGCGGATTACCTCGCTGGTGGTGGCGTAGTCGCCGCTCGCCACGGCTTGATCGACCGAGACGGCCATTTCCTCGGTCAATGCAATACTGATCTTGCAAATGGCGCCCATCAAAACCGCTCCTTCGGTACGACCCAGTCATGCCAGAAATCAAAAATCGCGGCAATCAGCCCAGTGCCTCGACCATCTCGGCGAGTTCGAGCCAGCGCAGTTCCGCAGCCTCCTTCTCGGCGCGCATCAGGCCGATCGCCTTGCCCAGCCGATCGAACGCGCCGGGGTCGCGAGCATAGAGCCCGGGGTCGGCCATTGCCGCCTCGTCGCGCGCGATTGCCGCGTCGAGCTGCTCGATCCGCGCGGGCAGCGTGTCATAGTCGCGCTGATCCTTGTAGGTCAGCTTGACGCGCGGCGCGGGTGGCGGCGGCGGTGCAGCCACGGGCGCGGCGGCACGCTTCGGCGCGATCGCGGCCTTGCGGCGTCGCTCCCAGTCGGCATAGCCGCCGGCGACGACGTCGACGGTGCCCGATCCGTCCAGCCCGAGCGTCACCGTGACGGTACGATCGAGGAAATCGCGATCGTGGCTGACGATCAGCACCGTGCCGTCATAATCGGCGATCACTTCCTGCAACAGGTCGAGCGTTTCGAGATCGAGGTCGTTGGTCGGTTCGTCGAGCACCATCAGGTTGGACGGCCGGGCGAATTCGCGCGCCAGCAACAGGCGCGAGCGCTCGCCGCCCGACAGCGTCCCGATCTTCGCATCGACCAGCCCTGGCTCAAACAGGAACTCCTTGAGATAACCGATGATGTGTTTCTTGATGCCGAGCACCTCGATCCAGTCGCCACCATGGGTCAGCACGTCGCGCACGGTCTTTTCCGGCGCCATCAGGCTGCGCTGCTGGTCGATGAACACCTGGTTCAGCGTCTGGGCCAGCTTGATCGTACCGCTATCGGGTGCGAGCTCGCCGGTCAGCAGGCGTAGCAACGTCGTCTTGCCCGCGCCGTTCGCGCCGACGATGCCGATGCGATCACCGCGCGTGACGCGCAGCGTGAGATCGCGGATGATCGTACGCTCGCCGAAATTCTTCGACACATGCTTGGCGTCGATCACCACCTTGGTGCGCGCGTCGTCGCTGGCAGTGACGAGGTTGGCCGAGCCCTGCGGCCCGAGCATCGAGGCGCGCTCGGCGCGCATGTCCTTCAGCTTGGCGAGACGACCCTGGTTGCGCTTGCGCCGCCCGGTGACGCCGCGCAGCAACCAATGCTCCTCGATCTTGAGCTTGGCGTCGAGCCGCTGCGCATTGCGCTCCTCCTCGGCATAGACCGTCTCGGTCCACGCCTCGAAGCCGCCAAAGCCGATTTCGGCGCGACGGATCGCACCACGATCGAGCCACAGCGTCTGTTTAGTCAGTCGCGTCAGGAAGGTACGGTCATGGCTGATCGCGATGAAAGCGCCGCGAAACCGGCCGAGCCAGTCCTCGAGCCAGTCGATCGCGGCGATGTCGAGATGGTTGGTCGGCTCGTCGAGCAGCAGCACGTCCGGGTCCATCGCCAGCGCGCGGACGATCGCCGCGCGCCGCCGCTCGCCGCCCGACGCGCTCGCCGCCTCGCGCGTCAGGTCGATGCCGAGCTGCCCGGCGATCGCTTCCGCCTCATGGCGCACCGGCGCGTCGTCGCCCGACAGGACATAATCCTCCAGCGTGGCAAACGCCGTCAGCACCGGTTCCTGCTCGAGGATCACGACGCGCGTGCCCGGCACGATCGTCCGTCGCCCGGCATCGGCCTCGATCGTCCCGGCGATCGCCTTGAGCAAGGTCGTCTTGCCGGCGCCGTTGCGCCCGATCAGCGCGAGCCGGTCGCGCGCGCCGATATGCAGGTCGAGATGGCGGAACAACCAGCCCGAGCCCTGAATGATGCCAAGGTCTTCGTATGATAGAATTGGTGCGGCCATGCGCGGCGCCCTAGGGTGCCCGTCGCGCGCGGGCAAGTTGCGCTTGGCTGACTCGATCATTCACAGGCTGTTCAATCCCGGCGCCCTATGCGATTGCCCATGAAGATGCTGCTCCCCCTGTTGCTGACCGCGCTCGCCGCGACCGCACCGCTCGTCGCGGACGGTCAGCCTGCGCAGCGCCGCAACGAAGCGCAGGACGCGTGGGACGGTCGTCGCCAGGGGCGCTTGCTGCCGCTGCGCGAAATCGAGGCCCGCGTCGTACCGCTGATGCGCGGCGCGCAATATCTCGGCTTCGAGTTCGAGTCCGAAAGCGGCATTTACACGCTCAAGTTCCTGCGCAATGGATCGGTCATCTGGGTCGCGGTGGACGGCCATTCGGGGCAAGTCGTCGGCCGCGCCGGCGAATGATCGCCAACCGAACGAACGACAACAAGGGAGTTTCGCATGCGCGTTCTGATCGTCGAGGACGAACCCAATCTCGGCCAGCAGCTGAAGAACACGCTCGAGGGCGCGGGCTATGCCGTCGACCTCGCCACCGATGGCGAGGAGGGTCACTTCCTCGGTTCGACCGAAAACTATGACGCGGTGGTGCTCGACCTCGGCCTGCCCGAGATCGACGGCCTGACCGTGCTCGACCGCTGGCGCAAGGAAGGCCGCACCCATCCCGTGCTGGTGCTCACGGCGCGCGACAGCTGGTCGGACAAGGTCGCCGGCCTCGATGCCGGTGCCGACGATTATGTCGCCAAGCCGTTCCAGTCCGAGGAACTGATCGCCCGGCTCCGCGCGCTGATCCGCCGCGCCTCGGGCAACGCCTCGTCCGAGCTGACCGCCGGCGACGTCCGGCTCGACACGCGCTCGGGCAAGGTCACGCTGGCCGGCGAGCCGGTCAAGCTCACCGCGCAGGAATATAAGCTGCTCAGCTACCTGCTTCATCACAAGGGCAAGGTGGTCAGCCGCACCGAATTGATCGAGCACATCTACGATCAGGATTTCGATCGCGATTCCAACACGATCGAGGTGTTCGTCACGCGCATTCGCAAGAAGCTCGGCCAGGATGTCATCACCACGATCCGCGGCCTCGGCTACAGTCTCGAAGATCCCGATGCCTGATGTGAGCGCGACCAATGGCTGAGGCCGACGCGCCGGCCGCGCTGGCCGCTAAGCCAGGCGCGCCCGCGCCAGTGATGCCGGCGGTTAAGCGTACGACGGGATCGCTGTCACGCCGAATGATCCTGACCGCGTCGGTGTGGATCGTCGTGCTGCTCACCGGTGGCGGATACGCGCTCGACCGTGTGCTGAAGGGCGCGGTGACACGCAACTTCGACGCGCAGCTCGATTATGTGCTGACCGCGCTGATCGTCTCGGCGGAGATCGGCCCCGATGGCGAGGTGATGAACACACGCGAGCCAGCCGACCAGCGCTTTCTCGAACCCAATTCGGGCCTCTACTGGCAGGTCAGCGCCAAGGGGACCGAGCCTTATCCCTCGCGCTCCTTGTGGGATCGACGGCTCGCCTATGGCAGCGATCACACCGACCTCGGCGTCCACGCCTATGACAGCGACCAGTTCGTCGCACATGGCCAACCCGGCGCAACCGGCCTGAGCCGCGATAAGCTCAAGACCGCGGCGACCGGAATCATCGACGATCTGCGCGGGCTGGTCGGTGTCGGCGACGACGACCCCGCAACCTCGGAAGGCGAGCGGCTGCGCATTCTCGAGCGCGATGTGAAGCTGCCCGGCTCGAATGTCCGCTGGCGTTTCCAGGTCGCGCAGAGCCGCGAGGGGCTCGACGCGCAGATCGCCACGCTCCGTCGCACGCTCGTGCGCAGCTTCCTGCTGCTCGGCCTGGGCCTGCTCGCCATGGCAGGCCTGCAAACCTTTTACGGGCTGTGGCCGCTGCGCAAGGTGCGTGAGGAAATCGCCCGGATGCGCGCCGGCAAGTCGCGCGCGGTCGAGCGCGCCATGCCGATCGAGGTCGCCCCGCTGGTCGAGGAACTCAACGCGCTGATCGAGCATAACGAACGTCAGGCCGAGGAAGCACGGCGCCATGCCGGCAATCTCGCCCATGCGCTCAAGACGCCGCTGACGGTGATCATGAACGCGGCTACCGCCCAGGCCGACGATCTCGGCGAAACCGTGATCCGCGAGGCGCGGACGATGCGCCGCCAGGTCGACCACCATCTCGCGCGTGCCCGCGCGGTCGGCCGGCGCGGCTCCGCGCACAGCCGCGCGGATGTCTGGCCTAGTCTGGAATCGGTCGAGCGCGCGGTGTCGCGGCTCTATCGCCATGTCCGCATCGATACCGATGGGCCAAAGGACCTGCAGGTCCATGTCGAGCGCCAGGACCTCGACGAGATGCTCGGTAATTTGATCGAGAATGCTGCCAAATATGGCGGCGGCAGCGTGTTCGTGACGGTCGGCGCCCATAGCGGCTTCGTCGAATTCCTCGTCGAGGATGACGGCCCCGGCATCCCGCCCGAAGAACGCAACCGCATCTTCGACCGCGGCGTACGGCTCGACACCGGCAAGCCCGGCACCGGGCTTGGTCTCGCCATCGTCCGCGACGTCGCGGAAATCTACGAAGGCACCGTCAGCCTCGAGGAGAGTGAAGATCTGGGCGGCCTGATGGTGCGGTTGAGGTTGCCGGCTGCGAGCTGACTCATCCTAAATGTGAGAAAAACTCGGCATCGATGAGCCCAGCGCCGACCAGACACAGGATCACGATCGGGATCAGGATCACAACGATCGCCCCTGCTATGGCCCAGCCGCGCCCCAACCTTTCTTCGATTAGCTCCACCAGGCTTTCCATCGCGCGATGCTCCCGGATCAGGCGGCGATTTTCAACTCGGCCATCACCTCGGCCGTGATCGCGAGACTGTGCTTGCGCGCGTCATGATCGTAGATCGCGCTGGCGACCATCAGCTCGTCGACCCCGGTGCGCGCAACGAACGCGGCGATCTCGCGCGCCACCTTGGCCGGACTGCCGACCGCCGAGCATTGCAGCACATGGTCGAGGATCGCGCTGCCCTGCGCACCCAGGGTTTGGCGATACCCCGCCACCGGCGGCGGGAGCTGGCGCGGGTTGCCGGTGCGCAGCGCGACGAACGCCTGTTGCTGCGAGCTGGCGAGCAGTTCGCCTTCCGCGTCGCTGTCCGCCGCGAAGATGTTGAATCCTGCCATCATATGCGGCTTGTCGAGCGCCGCCGACGGCCTGAAATCGCGGCGATAAATCTCCACCGCCTGGTCGAGCGCATCGGGCGCGAAGTGCGACGCGAAGGCATAGGGCAGCCCGAGCATCGCGGCGAGTTGCGCGCCGTACGTGCTCGATCCGAGGATCCAGAGATCAACCTTCGCCCCTGCCCCCGGCGTCGCACGGATGCCCGTCTTCCCGTCATCGGCGAAATAGCTCTGCAATTCGAGCACGTCGCGCGGAAAGGCGTTGGCGTCGCTGTCGAGCGTGCGCCGGATCGCCTGCGCGACGCGCTGGTCCGAGCCCGGCGCCCGCCCGAGGCCGAGATCGATCCGCCCGGGGAACAGCGCGTCGAGCGTGCCGAACTGCTCGGCGATCACCAGCGGCGCATGGTTGGGCAGCATGATCCCGCCCGCCCCGACGCGCATGCTGTGCGTCGCAGCGGCGATATGGCCGATCACCACCGAGGTCGCCGCGCTGGCGATCCCGGCCATGCCGTGATGCTCGGCGACCCAATAGCGCGTGAAGCCGAGTTGTTCGGCGTGGCGCGCGAGGTCGGCGGCATTGGCCAGCGCCTGGCCGACGCTGCCGCCTTCGACGACGGGAACGAGATCGAGCAGTGAATAAGCGGTCATGTTCCGACAGATGGGAGGTCAGCCCCGCTTCCGCTAGAGCGGATTCCTTTACCTTGCCCCGTTCGTTTCGAGCGAAGTCGAGAAACGGCAACTGGCGCTCCGCCAGGTTTCTCGGCTGCGCTCGAAACGAACGGACTGGGGATAACTCCCACCGACGTCACCCCACTTACGCTACGGTTGCTCAGAATGTCGCCGACCAGCGCAGCGTCGCCCCGACATCGCCGGGCAGCGTCGCGAAATTGCCCGGGTCACGCCGGTAGAACATGTTGGTCTGCAGATCGCCCCACAGAAACGGCAGGGCATAGCGCCCCTCGACATCGATCTCGTGCCCGGTCGGCGCGAGATTGAGTGTCTGCGTCGTCCATGCCGTCACCGCGCCGGTGGCATAATCATAGTCGGTCGACAGCCGCAGCGCGATCCCGCCACGCGTCACGCGCAGCGGCTGGGCGATGCGCAGGCCGAAGCTGTCGCGCGCGCCGAACAGCCCGTCCTTGGCGATGTCCGCGGCATAGGCGTTGGTGTGGATCGTCCCGCGACCATCGACGCCGCTGCGCAGATCGGCGAAGGTCCAGCCGCGGCGCAGCGACCCGCCGATCGACCAGCGCGCGCCGAGATCGATCCGCGCCGCCACGTCGACGAACCAGCTCGTCGCGCGGGTACCGCCCAGCCCGTCGCCGAAGCGCGCGCCGAGCAGCGTGCCGCTCTCCGTCAACCGCGTGCCCGACAGCGCGGTGGTCAGCGGGCCGAAGCGCCGATCGATCGCCAGCCCCGCCTTGATATAGCCATAGCGCCGATAATGGTCGCGCACCGCCGCCATCGCCTCGGCGTCGCGGCTCAGCGCCGCGCCATTCTCGGTCGACACGGTGACGCCCCATCTTCCCAATGTCTGCCGCACCGCGACCGCGCCGCGCACCTGGCTGTCGAAGCCGAGCTGGTGCGTTGGATCCTGCGCCACGAGAAAAGCCGGATCGGCCCGCCCCGCCAGACGCGCCGACAAGGTCGCGCCGCTCTCGGCAAAGCCGAGCGCGAAGCTCGCGGTCGAGCCCAGCCGCTGGGTCACGATCCCAGCGATCGCGCGCGCCCGCTCGGCCTGCGCACTGCTCAGCATCGTACGCTGGACGAGCGCGCCGCCGCGCGTCGGCGCAACGGTCAGCGCAACGCTGGTATTGCCCAAATCCGAGCTGTAATTGCGCACCCGCGCCTGCAGCGCGCCGACCAGCGTGAGCTGCGGGCTGCCATGAATGATCGTGGTCGCCAGATCGAGCGTATAGGCGCGCTGGAAACTGTCGAGGATCACCGAATTCAGCGGCCCCTGCCGCGCGTCGCCCATCGGTGCCGACAACGTGCCGTTGATGCCGAGCGAAACCCGCGCCGGCGTCCCCGCGATCGAGGTCGGGCCGATCGGCGCAAACGCCTTGGTCAGGTCGAGCACGCCCTGGCCATAGACCGCATCGGGCCCGACATCGCCCGCGTCGCGCGCCGACTGGAACAGGATGCTGACGATCTGCGCGCCGGTCAGGTTCGGGAAAGCCTGCGCCAACAGCGCCACCGCACCCGCGATCTGCGGTGCCGAAAAGGATGTGCCGCTCCACAGAAAGGGCGTGTTGTTGTTGTCGGGCGCGCGGACGCTCTCCCCGACCGCCGTCAGATAATGGACGATGCTGTTGCCGGCCTTGTCGCTGAAACTCGAGATGACATCGGCGCCGGGCGTGCGCGAAGCGTTCGCCCCGACCGAGCCGGCGATGATCACCAGCCCGCGCGACACCGCGTTGTTGGCGACCTGCGCGAACGGATCGGGGTCGGTCGTGCCGTCATTGCCGGCGGCGATGATGACGATCACGCCGGCGGCCGTGGCGCGGTTGATCGCGTTGATCACCGGTGTTCCCGCCGCCGAGCCGCCAAGCGAAATATTGATCACCCGCGCGCCGTTGGTCACGGCAAGGTCGATCCCCTTGCCGATGGCGGTGTCGGAGAATGAGCAGCCGCTCTTGCCGTCATCCTTGATGGTTGCGCAACTGCCGGGGGTGTCGGCGCGTGCCACGATCAGCGTCGCGTCGAACGAGATGCCATGCGTGCCGGCGTCATTACGCCGCCCGCCGATGGTGAAGGCGACCGCGGTGCCATGCCCGCCCTCGTCGTCGATGCTCGGGTCGCCCGCGACATCGGCCGAGGCCGGGTCGATCCGGGTGCCGAACTCGGCGCTCTGCAAGTCGATCCCGCTGTCGACGATCCCGACCTTGATGCCGAGCCCGGTCGCGCCCTTGCTGTACGCGGCCAGGCCATTGGCCGAAACCGCGCCGATCGTCGCGCGATACTCGGCCGTGTCGTAGCTCGAGGTCGGAGTCGGTGTGGGCGTCGGAGTGGGTGTGGGGGTCGGAGTTGGGGTTGGGGTTGGAGTTGGAGTTGGAGTTGGAGTGGGTGTGGGCGTCGGGGTAGGCGTCGGCGCTGGGGTTGGCGCCGGCGTGCTCCCGACACCTGCCCCGCCGCCGCAGCCACCGACGGCGATGGCACCGGCCAGCGCTACGGTGCGCAGCAGGTTGATACGCATACCCCGGGTCATAACTCGATCCATCCCCTTGCCCGACATGCGGCGCAGGGTGTCTTGCCCCATCGCTGCAGTCGATTGACGCTACCGCTGCGCCGATCCTTGCCCGGGCCGCCGCCCGCGCCTAAGGCCCGCAACCATGCTCGCGCGTCTCAGCCACGTCCGCAACTGGATTTTCGATCTCGACAACACGCTCTACCCAGCGAGCGCGCAGTTGTTCGCACGGATCGACGCCAAGATGACGGCCTATATCGCCGATCGTTTCGACCTCGATCATGCCGCCGCGCACCGGCTCCAGAAGCAGTATTTTCTCAATCACGGCACGACGCTCGCGGGCTTGATGAAGGAACATCATGTCGACCCGCACGAATTCCTCGATTCCGTCCACGACATCGAGATGGACGTGCTCGAGCAGAACGCCCCGCTCGCCGCCGCGATCGGTCGCCTGCCCGGCCGCAAGATCGTCTTCACCAATGCCGACGCGCCCTATGCCGGCCGCGTGCTCGACCGGCTCGGCCTGACCGCGAGCTTCGAGGCGATCCACGACATCCATGCGATGGACCTGCGCCCCAAGCCCGAGGCGTCGGCCTATGCCGGGCTATGCGCGGCGTTCGGCATCGCGCCGGAAGAAAGCCTGTTCGTCGAGGACATGGCGCGCAACCTCGCCCCGGCCAAGGCAATCGGCATGACGACGGTGTGGATCGACAACGGTTCCGAACAGGCCGCCGATCTCGACCGCAACTATATCGATTTCACCACCCACGACATCCGGCACTGGCTGGACGACATTCTGGAGGCGGCATGAGCCACGACCTGGAACGCATCATCGACAATGCCTGGGAAGGTCGCGACGCGATCGGCCTGGCGACCGGCGGCGAGGTCCGCCTGTCGGTCGATCGCGCGCTCGCGCTGCTTGACGCGGGCGAGGCGCGCGTCGCCGAGCCCGACGGCGCGGGCGGCTGGCGCGTCAACCAGTGGCTCAAGAAAGCCGTGCTGCTGTCGTTCCGCCTCAACGACAATAGCCTGATCGACAACGGTCCCGGCGCCGGCCACTGGTGGGACAAGGTCCCGTCGAAATTCACCGGCTGGGGCGAAGCCGAGTTTCGCGGCGCCGGCTTCCGCGCCGTCCCCGGCAGCATCGTCCGGCGCGGCGCCTTCATCGGCAAGGGCGCGGTGCTGATGCCGAGCTTCGTCAACATCGGCGCCCATGTCGGCGAGGGCACGATGGTCGATACCTGGGCGACCGTCGGCAGCTGCGCGCAGATCGGCAAGAACGTCCATCTCTCGGGCGGCGCCGGCATCGGCGGCGTGCTCGAGCCGCTCCAGGCCAATCCGGTGATCATCGGTGACGGCGCCTTTATCGGCGCGCGTGCCGAGGTCGCGGAAGGGGTCCGCGTCGGCGAGGGCGCGGTGCTGTCGATGGGCGTCTATCTCGGCGCCTCGACCAAGATCATCGACCGCGCCACCGGCGAAGTCTTCCGCGGCGAGGTCCCGCCTTATGCCGTCGTCGTACCCGGTTCGACCGGCGGCAATCTCGGCCTCTACTGCGCCGTCATCGTCAAGCGCGTCGACGCCCAGACCCGCTCGAAGACCGCGATCAACGAGCTGCTGCGCGACTGATGCGCCGACTGGCCTGCCCCATGCCGCTCGGGTTGCTGCTCGGGCTGCTGATCGGCGCGGCGCCGCCGCCCGGCGACATCCCCGTCGCGCCGGCGCAGGTCGTCGCCACGCTGCCGCACGACACCGGCGCCTTTACCGAAGGGCTGTTCTACCGCGAAGGCACCTTCTGGGAGAGCACGGGTGAGGTCGGCCGCTCCTCGATCCGCCAGGTCGACCCCACCTCCGGCCGCGTGATCCGGCGCGTCACCATCGCTCCCCCCTATTTCGGCGAAGGCATCGTCGCGGTCGGCCATCAGCTGCTCAGCCTGACCTGGAAACAGGGCATCGGCTTTCGCTGGTCGATCGATACGCTGCGTCGCACCGGCAGCTTCGCCTATCGCGGCGAAGGCTGGGCGCTGACCAGCGACGGTACTTCGGTGATCATGTCCGACGGCACCGCGACGCTGCGCTTCCTCGATCCCGCCACGCTGCGCGTGCGGCACCGCCTGTCCGTCACCGCCGACGGCGTCGCGGTCGACCAGCTGAACGAGCTCGAATATGTCGATGGCGAGATCCTCGCCAATGTCTGGCGCACCAACCGCATCGCGCGGATCGATCCCGCCACGGGGCACGTCGTCGGCTGGATCGACGTCTCGGCGCTCAGCGCGACCGTCAATCTCGACGATCCCGATGCGGTGCCCAACGGCATCGCCTGGGACAAGGCGCATCGGCGCCTGTTCGTCACCGGCAAATATTGGCCGACCATCTTCGAAATCGTCCCGCCCAAGGGTCGCTAACCCACCCCATCCTTCCATCGTCTCGACCCACCCCGCTGTCTCGACAATTTCACACACGCCGCCTAACGCGCGGCCAAAGATCAACAGGATGCCTCCCATCATGACCAACGCCACCGCCAGCACGGTACTCGATCGCGTTCTCGTCCTCGAAATGGTCCGCGTGACCGAGGCGGCGGCGATCGCCGCGGCGAGCCTGGTCGGGCGCGGCGACGAGAAGGCGGCCGATGCCGCCGCGGTCGAGGCGATGCGTGAGGCGCTCAACCAGCTTTATATGGACGGCACGGTCGTAATCGGCGAGGGCGAGCGCGACGAGGCGCCGATGCTCTATATCGGCGAAAAGGTCGGCTCGGCGATCGGCAAGGGGCCGAAGATCGACATCGCGCTCGATCCGCTCGAGGGCACCACGATCACCGCCAAGGCCGGCCCCAACGCGCTCGCCGTGCTGGCGATCGCCGACGAGGGCGGCCTGCTCAACGCGCCCGACGTCTATATGGACAAGATCGCGGTCGGCCCCGGCCTGCCCGACGGCATCATCGATCTCGACCGGACCCCGACCGAGAACATCATTGCCGTCGCCGCCGCCAAGGGCGTCAAGCCCAACGAGATCATCGCCTGCGTACTAGATCGCCCGCGCCACGAGGCGCTGATCGCCGAGCTGCGCTCGCTCGGCTGCGGCGTGATGCTGATCGGCGATGGCGACGTCGCCGGCGTCATCGCCACCACCAACCCCGACACCACGATCGACATTTACATGGGCTCGGGCGGCGCGCCCGAGGGCGTGCTCGCCTGCGCTGCGCTGCGCTGCGTCGGCGGCCAGTTCAAGGGCCGGCTGATCTTCCGCAACGAGGACGAGCGCGCCCGCGCGCGCAAATGGGGCATCGAGGATCTCGACAAGCAGTACGACCTGACCGAACTCGCCAAGGGCGACTGCATCTTCGCCGCGACCGGCGTGACCGACGGCTCGCTGCTCGCCGGCGTCAAGCGCCGCGCCGGCGTGATGACCACCGAGAGCGTTGTGATGCGCGCCAGCTCGGGCACCGTGCGCTGGGTCAAGGGCGAACACCGCATCGGGTGAGTCGACGAGCCGGACGCGCCTCTAAGCTGACCTCACATCGGTCGGCCCTTCCACCACCCGTCACCCCGGACTTGTTCCGGGGTCCACCGTGCCGCGAAGATGAGCTCGGGGCCTCTGCGGAACGGTGGATGCCGGAACGAGTCCGGCATGACGAAGGAGGCTGATCGACCGCCCGCTTTTCCGCCGCGTCCTTGCGATGCGCGCCGCCAACTTCCGAAGCTACCTCCTCCCGCCACGATTGCAAAAAACGCAATCGCCCATCGCATTCTTCGCACTTGCAGCATTTCATTTTGCAACGCACAAAGGGCGTGCCTTTCAGGCATCCTCTCCTAAAACTTTCATAGCCAGTCCCCCCGGGGGCTGGCTTTTTTTCTGTGCGACCCCGTCGCGGAATTCCATCGCGCGGGTCCCGCCGTCGCGCGACGGTGACGGTGCTGAAACGCGCGAACAGCGCGCCGCTTTGACGTCGCGCGGCGCGCTCGGTTCGCCGCGGCAAGCAACCGAACTCACGGCTCGCAGTCAGGATCGAGCGTCACATATATTCCAGCACATCAACGAGTTGGTCATTCTCCAGTTCGACCTCTGCCGGTACCAACGCGCGAACCGGGTCGAACAGCAGCGCGGGATTTATAGCGAGTTCCGCGATCGTCTCTTTGGCGCGACCGATCTTTTGCGCAGCGAGGTAAATCTGGCTAACCAGCAAAGCCCAGGGATCAGCCTTGACGGGCTTGGCCATAGCTTTAGCGAGGATGCTTGGGTTGATTAGCTGATCCCTGAACGTGCTTGCCGCGACCTGCCCACCCCAGATCGAGGTGTTGGACTCCTGTTCGAGCACATAAGCCCAAATTTGCCCGAACGACGTGCCTTCGGGCCGAACCTGCGCCGCTTCCAGATAACTCTGCGCACCCTCCGCGATCTGTGCGTAGCCCTTGTTGTGACCAAGAGTGCGATCCAGATAAGCGGTCATCGCTTGCTCATCCTGGGAAAGGTGAGCAATCCCGGCTTGTAGCGCGTCCCAGGCAATGGCCCGTTGCTCGACATCGGCCAAGGGATTGGGTCCCACCTCCTGCAAAATCTGTCGGCCGACGATCGATTGCAGATAGGTTGCCAAAGTCCCCAGCGCTCCAGCATCACTTTCCGCGAGGCGCAGGACCTTGGGATTCTGGCTGAAAGCATAGGCGACCTGCATGATCCGCAGGCTCCGTCGCGGATCGGCATCGCCGGCCGCCTCCTTGATGCCGAGATAGTGCGCAACAGCATCGCCGGCCTCGAGCGCGCGCGACTCTATGAGGATTTCGGAGGCGAGTTGATGCAAATTTTCCATGCCGGAATGCATCCTGTCCCGCCCATGGCCTCCGATGCGGGCCGGACGTGTTCCGAGCGACTCGGGCGCATCCGTCACGAAGGTTTCGTCACGGATAAAGATATCCTCGCCCACCGCCTCGCCATCGACCGCAAGGACGCGGAACCATCGGAAGAGATGGCCGGCACTGCGGTCGAACTCCGCGTGCACCTCCTGATTTGGCCCGCGGCGCGACCGCAGCTTCCGCGCGGTATCGATCTCCAACGCTTGGTTCTCGACGACTTCCTGACCTTCTTCGCCCTCCATGATCGAGCCGCCTCGGGCAGCGACGAGATGCGTGACACCCGTCACCGAAACCTGAACCTTCGCGCGCTGGGCGACGCCGGAAGTCGGCGCGGCAACGTCTGCGGACCCCATCGCGCCTTTGGGCAGGGCGTCGTGCCGGCTCGCCCGCGCGCCCATGATATCGGCTTCAGCTTCGAGCCCGACATCGTCATTGATGGCGACTCCTTGCTTCAACTGCCGCGTTGCCTTGACCTGCCCGCGCTTCTGCTGGACGACGTGCCACGCCTCGTGCGGCAGGTGGCGCTCCTGCCCAGGTCCGATGTGGATATCGCTGCCCTGGGCATAGGCATGCGCGCTGAGTTGCGCCGGCGCCGCCGAATTGCGGTGAACGCGGACATCGTCCATCGTCATGCCCGACATGGCCTCGAGGTTCAGCTTTAGCTGGTCGGGCAGGCCCGTGCCATTGGCGCGGATAACGGCCGGCGGACGGGCGATTCGGGCAGCCAGTGCGCGCTGCGCGACCAGCGCCGGCCGCGCATTGAGAAGCAAGGCAACATCTTCGAGCCTTTGCACCGCCGGTGCATGCGAGAAGGCGTGCCCCATGTTCGAAGAGACGGCGGACGTCACCGATGGGGCCAAACGCGACGGACGTAAAGGTTCGGCGATATCCCTCAAACCAAGGTCTCCTCCGCCGGCAGCTATGGCTCATTTTCGACGGCTCGAACAGATCTCCGCTCGTCATGTTGCGCGCGAAGCGCTCAGCCTGCTTGGAAAAATGGTCGATCGCGCAGCAAGAGGGGGCCGCAGTTGCAAGCGACGATCATGGGAGCGACGGCGCCGTCTTCAACGCAGCGAAACTGCCTCTTTGCAACCTGCTGCTCGCAACCATCGCCCGGCAACGAGATGTTGCGGCGCAATATTGCGGCGGCACAATATTGCGGGCATAGAAAACTGATTACTTCGCCTTTGCGATTACAGCCTGTGCCCCCAGGGCGACTGGATTTTCCGGTCGATCCCTGCACGCACGGGCGATCGGAAAGGCGGTCAACCGGCTCCCGCGCCAATCGACGAAGTTACGTCGCAGCCATCGATCGCCAGCGGCGCGGGTTTGCCGAAATAATATCCCTGGAACAGCTCGACCCCCATCGCCGAGAGCCGCTCGAACTGCGCGCGGGTCTCCACGCCCTCGGCGATGACGGAAATGCCCAGTCGCCGCGCGATAAGCAGCGTGCTTTCGATCACGGCGCCGCCATTGCCATCGATCGCCGACACGAACGACCGGTCGATTTTGACCGTCGTGACGGGCAAGCTCAACAGGCGTGACAGCGACGAATATCCCGTCCCGAAATCGTCGATCGACAGCGACACGCCGATCGCCCGCAAGCTCTCGATCGAAGACCGGGTCGCGTCGATATGGTCTTGCGCGAAAATCGATTCGGTCACTTCGAGCTCGAGTCGCCCCGCCGGCAACCCCGTCAGCGTGAGGATCTTGGCGACGCGCAACGCGAAATCGGCCTCGCGCAACTGCTTGACCGATACGTTGACCGCCACGATCGGCGCGTGTCGCGATGTCGTCCACCCGACCGCATCCGCGCATGCGCGCCGCAGGACAAGATCGCCCAGCGCGATGATGCCGTCGGATTCCTCGGCGATCGGGATGAATTCATCCGGGCTGACTGCGCCGAGCGTCGGATGATTCCACCGCGCCAGCGCTTCATAGCCGTGGATATGGCCGGTGCGCGCATCGAAGATCGGCTGATAATGCAGCACGAGCTGCTCGATATGGATGGCTTCGGTCAGCGCGCGCGACACATCGAAGTGGCGCTTTTGGGTGGCAGCATAAGATTCGCAAAAGGAAAGAACCTTGCCACGCCCCTGACGCTTGACCTCGGCCACCGCCAGATCGGCCGCCAGAATGAGCGCTTCGTGCGTCGTCGCGTCGGTCGGGAAGATCGCCAGCCCTGCCGACAGGCCGATCGAGATAGTCTGTCCCTCGACCTCGAAGGGCTGGTTGATCGCATCGATCAGCGCGTTGGCGATGCGCTCGGCCCGGCCGCAGGCGTCATCGCCATGCCCCAGCACCAGCACGAACTCGTCCCCGCCCCACCGCGCGAACATTGCACCGGCGGGCACCAGTCTCGTCACGCGCGCAACGGCCTCCCGCAGGACACGGTCCCCCACATCATGACCCATCGCGTCGTTGATCTGCTTGAACCGGTCGAGATCGAGGAACAGGGCCGCCGCTTCGCGGCCATTGTCGGGATCAAGATGCGCGTGCATCCATGCCAGTAGCCGTCGTCGATTGGGCAGGCCGGTCAGGCTGTCGGAATTCGCCGCGTTGACGAGCGCAGCGGTGCGCTCCTCGATCCGTTGCTCGAGGTCGCGATTGAGCGTTTGCAGATCGCGGACGAGGGTCAGATTTTCGCTCTTCAATGCGATGCTGTAACGAATGGCCCGATGGTTGCGGCGATGCACGAGGAGCATCACGACCAGAAAGACCAACCCCAAAAATGTCATTATCAGCCCTTGCTCGTCATGGCTGAACAGCAGCACGGAAGCGGGCCCGAGCATGATCGCGATGTAGATCCGACCTTCGCGAACCAGCGCCGCCATCACCCCCGTGCCGCCGGCGCCCAGTGCCGAGACGATGATCGCCAGCATATATTGGTCGGCGCCATGCGAGCGGCCGACGATCAGCGACAGGCCCGCCCATGAGGCGGCGGAAGCGTAAAGGCCGATACCGAACTGAAGGCGCCAACGCGCCGCCTGATGGGGCGTGCCGCCAAGGATGACGGCGCGCGTGATCCGCGCGCCATGGCTGAAGCGCGCGGCGGCGAGAAGCGCGGCCGCGACGAACCAGATCGCCGCCCAATGCGCGCCACCGGACCATAATATGATCGACACGCCGCCGCTGGCGATCACATTCATGCCGAGCATCGTCGTCAGGTTTTCATAGGATATCGCGAGCAGTTCCCGTTCGACGTCCGCACTGTCTCCTGCCTCACTGTCTCCTGCATGCATGGGGAGCGCCTTCATCCCTGTTGGTCGGGCGAGGTCGGGAACTATCGTTCCTCGATCTCGGGGGTGATCGGAACGCGCCGGACTCTCCTGTTCGCTGTCGGCTCCTTGGCGGCTTAGACCATTATAGGTGAAAGCCGCGGCGCCCCGGTGGCGCGACGAATCATTCGCGCCGGTTGCCACCCTGTGCCACACCCCGGTTGACCCGCGCGAAGCGCTGTGTCTTGGGGGCGATATGGCAAGATCCGCAACCGACATCGTGCAGGACGTGATCAATGCCGCGGTCGTCGATGCGATCGTGGCGTTGAAGGACGCGTCGCAGGGCCTCCCCAACGCGCTCATCCGCGACCTGGCCTCGATCCATGCCAACACGGCGTTCAACGATCTGCCGGCCGCGGTGCAAAAGGCGGTCGCCGCCAGCGTGCGCAATGCCTTCGCCCAGTTGCAGAAAGACGGTTACGTCATCGCCGATTCGAAAAGCGTGCAGCCGGCCGTGCGTCGGCCAGCGCCCCCCGTTGCCGCAGGCCGCGTCGATCGTCCGCCACGCCGCGACGCACCCAGGCCCGGTGCGCCCCGGCGACCGCCCCCCGGCAAGGGCAAGCGCTGAGGCCGCGCCGCGCGCACCGCGGCGAGCGCCCGTTTGATGGATGTCCAGCCTGACCATGTCCGATCGCCTCGCCATCCTGCTGCAACATCTGCTGCCCAAACAGGTGTTGACCCGCCTCGCCGGTCGCGTCGCCGGGACGCAGGGCAGCGCGCTCACGCAACCGCTGATCCGCTGGTTCGTCGGCCGCTACGGCGTCGACATGAGCGAGGCCGAAAATCCCGACATCGCCAGCTATGCCAGCTTCAATGACTTCTTCACCCGCCCGCTCAAGCCCGGCGCCCGGCCGCTCGCCGCCGCCGATTTCATCTGCCCGGTCGACGGCGCGATCAGCCAGTTCGGCGCGATCGACGACGGACACATGCTCCAGGCCAAGGGCCATCGCTTCACCACCACCGCGCTGGTCGGCGGCGATGCGACGCTGGCGGCGCGCTTTCGCCATGGCAGCTTCGCCAACCTCTATCTTTCGCCCAGGGATTATCACCGCCTGCACATGCCGTGCGACGGCAAGCTCCTGCGCATGATTCATGTGCCCGGCGCGCTGTTCTCGGTGAACCCGACCACGGCGCGCGGCGTGCCCAACCTGTTCGCGCGCAACGAGCGCGTGGTGTGCGTGTTCGAATCGCCCAGCGACGGGCCATTCGTCATGGTGCTGGTCGGCGCGACCATCGTCGGCAGCATGGCGACCGTGTGGCACGGCGTCGTCAACGCGAAGCGCAGCGGCAGGATTGCCGAATGGTTTTATGCCGATCAGGACATCATGCTGGAAAAAGGCGCGGAAATGGCCCGCTTCCTGCTCGGCTCGACGATCGTGATGCTGTTCCCGCAAGGCACCATCGCCTTCAATCCGGACTGGGCGCCCGAACGACCGGTGCGGCTCGGCGAGATGATGGGCAACCGTCCGGGTTGAACGGCTTGCGGCCGGCATAACGACATGCCGCAAGATGAGCCGCATTTCTCCCATGTTCCCCGGCGAAGGCCGGGGCCCAGTTGCGATCAGGGATTTGATGACCCCAACGCCCGTCGCAGCGTCCCCCAACTCGGCCCCGGCCTTCGCCGGGGAGCCGGGTAGGGATGACGGCTGGCGCGTTTCACAGTTCGGATTTCGCCGAGGCAGCTGCAGGCCTCATACCAAATTCCAGCGAGTAAGACTCTCTCAAGCCCCTCCCCTTCAGGGGAGGGGTTGGGGTGGGGCTTCTCCACGAGCGAGGCGCTTGCGGCACGGCCCCACCCCCAACCCCTCCCCTGAAGGGGAGGGGCTAAGGGTGCCGATCTATGAGATGCGGTATCACACCTCACGCCTCGTCGCCTTCCTCCTCCTCATCCTCCCGCTCAACCAGCGCCACGCGCAGCCGCGGCGGCACCTCCCGGTCCAAGACAAAGTAGAAATTCCGCCACTCCGCCATTTCCGCCGTCAGCGCCGCGCGTTCGGCCTCGTCGGTCGCCGTCTCCAGCGCCGTCTCGCACTGCGTGAATTTCTCCTGGCAGGCCGCGCGCACCTCGATCGCCGTGTCGAGCCGCTTCTGCTCCTCCGCCGTCATCGGCCCCCTGACCTCGCCCTGCCCCGTACGCGGATTGACATAGACGTCGTCCGGGTGCGGCAATTGCCCCGGCGGCAGGCCGTGCGCGCCCTGTTCGCGCAGCACCTCTTCCCAGTGTTTCTTGTAGTCGATCATCGCCCCGATATGGCGGTCATATTCCTCGGCCTGTTCGCGTTCGACCTGGCGGACGATCTGCGTCCACAAATGCTGCGCGATGCGGTTGCCGCCGATCGCCGCGTTTGCCATCGCGCGGAACACCGCGCGGTTGGTCGGCACCTTCACCTCGCGCGCGCCGTCGCGCACCTTCACTTTGCGATACGCCTCTTCGAGGATCATGCGCCGCGTCGGCTGGTCGCTCCCCAGCGGGCGCCACGGCTCCCGCGCCTCCTCCTTCCGCTTTTTCTTGCGCCCCGCCGGGTTGCCCGATTGGCCCTTCTTGAAGCGATATTCGATCGGCGGCACGCGCCACAGCGGCGCGTGAACCGTGACCGACCCGTCCTCCGCCTCCTCGCCGCCCGCGCCCGTCGCCGCATCCGTCGCCTGTTCGTACCCGCCTTCGCTCATCGCCTTCCTCCATCCATGCGAGGCACATCGCCCCGGCCCGATTCAATCGCCGCGGCAAAGCGCGCAGGGTTGCGCGCGAATCACCACAACACGGGAATCGCCGATTTGGTGAAAGCGTTGAATCATCGCGTCGCGCAGCGGCCCCTGCCGCCCCCTCCCGCGCCAGCCGCGCTCCCCTGCTTCGCGCGCATGTCTCCCCTGCTTTTTCTTGGCAGGGGAGAGCGCCGCTATACCGTTGGGATAGAACGAGCAAAATCGCCCGAAATTGCCCGAAACGGGTGGATTTTTTCGCCGCGCGAAAAATGCAGGGTAGATCGGCATCACGGTCGCCCGCGCCGCGCGCCACGATCGTCTGCGCGCGGCCGCATACAAGGCGCGTCGCTTCGCCCCCAGGGCGCGACGCCCATCCCTGCCGCGACATGCGGCCGTCCCAGACCAATCTTGCCTCCGCAACGATCTCACCGTTGCAACGGGAAAAAGAAATTGATACCGGTGTCATCAGGGGAGCACGGCGATAAGCCGGCGAACACCGGGGGAGGATCAGGATGGCAAGCGTCGATCGCGCGTGGCTGAAGCACACAACGGCTCGTTTCATCATTGCCTTGAGCATCATGGCACCGGTCCCGGCCGCCTTCGCGGCCGACGCACCGCCCAAGGCGCCGGCCGCGCCCGAACCTGCCGCGGCGCCCGACGACACCAGCAAGGACGTCATTGTTACCGGTTACCGCTCCTCGCTCGCCAGCGCGCTGAGCCAGAAGCGCCAGTCCAACCAGATCGTCGATGCGATCACCGCCGAGGATATCGCCAACTTCCCCGACGCCAATCTCGCCGAGTCGATCCAGCGCCTGCCCGGCGTGTCGATCGACCGCGACAATGGCGAGGGGCGCACGATCACCGTGCGCGGCCTTGGCGGCGATTTCCAGCAGGTCCGCCTCAACGGCGCCGACGCGCTGAGCGTCTCGGGCGGCAACCAGTCAGATTCGGGCGCCAACCGCTCGCGCGGCTTCGATTTCAACACCTTCGCGTCGGAACTGTTCGGCGGCATCACCGTCACCAAATCGACCGCGGCGTCGAACGACGAAGGCTCGCTCGGCGCGATCATCGATCTCAACACCGGCCGCCCGCTCGCCAGCAAGAAGAACCGCTACGCGCTAGGTCTCGAGGGCGAATATCGCGAGAATGGCAAGACCTGGAACCCGCGCCTCACCGCGCTGGTCTCGCAACACCTCACCGACAATTTCGCGGTGATGGCGACACTCGCCTATCAAAAGGAACGCCAGTCGATCGACGCCTATCGGCGCAACCCCGGCCAGTTCGAATATGCCTATCGCAATTCGCAGCTCAACGGCGTGACGCCCAACACCTATGGCTTCGCGCGCCCGTCGAACCAGGGCAGCGGCGCGACCTTCGGCTCGGATCCTGCCGCCTATGCGTTGGTCACGCCGACCACGCTCATCCCGGCGCTCGCCTCGATCACGCACCAGGATCTGTCCTATCAGCGGCTCGGCGCGACGATGACCGCGCAGTGGCGCCCGACCGAGCATACCGAAATCATCATCGACGGCGTCTATTCGCGCTACACCCAGGACAGCACCGTCAGCGGCATCACCACCGTCGGCCTCAACCGCAACGGCACCAATGCGCGCGTCACGCAGAACACGTTGCGCGCCGTCAACACCGCCAACGGCCTCGCCGACCGCGTCGCGCTCTATCCGAGCTGCACCCAGAGCGCGACGCTCGACTGCGGACAGGCGCAGAACGGCACCACGCTCGTTGCCGGCACGCGCGCCAGCTTCAACCCCAACAATCTCCAGCCGTTCGACTATTACAATTCGACCGTCTCGCCGGGCTACATCGCCAATGCCAACCAGATCGCCTATTACAACGAGCTGATCGGCCGCCCCAACACGCAGATCCGCGCCGCCAACGTCAACGCCGCCGGCGAGGCCGATTATCTCGTGCTCGACAATGTCGACTGGCGCAGCTCGGCGGATTCGCAATCGGGCAAGACGACCTTCAAGCAGCTGACCGTCAATTTGACGCAGGATATCGGCGAGCGGCTGCACTTCACCGGCACGGCCGGCTATTCGGAATCACGCTTCAGCGGCCGGGGCTACCTCACCGAGTTCAACGCGATCGACAAGGCCGGCTTCACCTATGATGAGCGCGGCGGCGGCAAGATGCCGGTGTTCAACCCCGGCTTCGACGTCGCCAACCCGGCCAACTGGTCGCTGGTCAAGGGCCTGTCGACAATCCGCATCTTCACCGACGATGTCCGCAACTCGTTCCGCGTCGCGCGCGGCAACCTCAGCTGGGATGTCAGCGACGAGGTCAAGCTGCTCGCCGGCCTGACCTGGAAGCAGTTCCGCTATTCCAGCCTCCAGGCGCGCAACAACACCACGATCGAGGCGATCAACCCGACGCTCGCCGAGGCCAAACTCAACATCACCGATCTCGGCAAGACCGTCAGCTTCGGCCAGGGCATCACCGTGCCCGCCGGCACACCGACCAGCTTCTACGTCCCCGATCTCGGCAAGTTCATCAACGCCTTCGGCATCGACTGCAACTGCATCAACAAATATTCCGATTACCGGCTGGTGCAGGATGGCCGCCAGGCCAACCTCGTGCGCGAGACCGATCTGTCGGGCTTTATCGAGGCCGATTGGGACGCGCAGCTATTCGGCGCGCCGTTCCGTGGCAATGTCGGCGTGCGTGTCGCCCGGACCCGCGTCGATGCGACCGGATCGGTCGGCGGTGCCGGCAACGGCGTGCTCGGCGTGGTCGCCACCGCGCAGAACGAATATACCGACGTCCTCCCCTCGACCAATCTCGTCTGGGAACCGCTCGACAATTTCCTCGTCCGCTTCGCTGCCGCCAAGGTCATCGCCCGGCCCCAGCTGTCCTCGCTCACCCCGGGCACCACCTCGTTCCCGACCGGGCTCAGCAGCAACGGCTCGGCACCCTCGGTGACGGTCGGCAATCCCTATCTCAAGCCGTTCCGTGCGACCAATCTGGACCTCAGCTTCGAGCGCTATTTCGGCAAGAACGGCCTGATCTCGGTCGCGCTGTTCCTCAAGAAGCTCGACAATTTCCCGCAGCAGACCGCGGGCGAAGTGCCGCTCTCGTCGGTCTATGATCCGGCGACCTACCAGCTCGTGCTCGCCTCGATCACCAGCCCGACTTTGCTCGCTTATACCCAGGCCGACGGCGTCTACGCCGTGCGCCAGTATAACGACGCGCCCGGCGGCGTGATCAAGGGCATCGAGCTCAACGTGCAGTCGAACTTCAGCTTCCTGCCGCACCCGTTCGACAATTTCGGCATCACCGCCAACTATACCCACATCGCCTCGCGGTTGAGCTATCTCACTGGCTCGACGCTGGCGACGGTGCAGGGCCAGACCGGCTCGACCGCGGGCAATACATATGCCGACGCGCCGTTCCTCAACACCTCGCCCAACGCGTTCAACGCGACGCTTTATTATGAGGACAAGAAATTCTCGGCGCGCGTCTCGACCGCCTACCGCACGCAATATGTTAACAAATTCCCACTCGCGACGGGCACGTGCAGCGTCGGCACCACCACCAATGCCGGTGCCGCGTGCAACTCGCCGGTCGTCGCCGATTTCGGCTACACCGCCAACACCTTCAACCTCGACTTCTCAATGAGCTATGCCGTCACAAGCTTCGCCAAGGTGTCGCTCGAAGGCCGCAACATGACCAACGCACCGCAATATCGCACGATGTATTCCGCCAACCCGCTCAGTTCGCTCTACGCCGGCACCGGTCGGATCATCACCGCCGGCCTGCGCGTGGTGTTCTGAACCACATACAAAGCCCCTCCCCTTCAGGGGGAGGGGTTGGGGTGGGGCAGTCCCGCAAATGCCGGTCTCAGTGAGACATCCCCCACCCCCAACCCCTCCCCTGAAGGGGAGGGGCTAAGACCCGGAGTATCCTTCCCCATGACCCTGCGCCCTGCCCTGCTCGCCGCCCCGGCCCTGTTGCTCATCGCCGCGCCCGCCACCGCGCAGGACCGCCGCACCGTGACCGAGCCGCGCCTGCCCACCTCCGCCTGCGTCACGCTCCAGCCCGGCCAGGGCAACCGCGCCGGAGACCTCCAGCAAGCACTCGACACATGCAAGGGCAAGACCGTGAAACTGGCCGCCGGCCGCTACGACAGCGGGCCGCTCGAATTTCCGATCGATACGACGCTGTGGCTCGACAAGGGCGCGCTGCTCGCCGCGATCCCTGACCCGCGGCTGTTCGACGACGGCACCGGCGCGTGCGGCACGATCGACCAGCGCGGGCGCGCCTGCCGGCCGTTGATCCATATCGCCGACGCGAGCGACGTCGCGATCGTCGGCGACGGCACGATCGACGGCAATGGCGGCCAGGTC
This sequence comes from Parasphingomonas halimpatiens, assembly GCF_036663795.1. Lineage (NCBI taxonomy): Bacteria > Pseudomonadati > Pseudomonadota > Alphaproteobacteria > Sphingomonadales > Sphingomonadaceae > Parasphingomonas > Parasphingomonas halimpatiens. Next base: position 9,337 of record NZ_JAXOJP010000034.1, on the reverse strand, counting down.
ATGGCCGGCAAGACCGAGACCTGGTGGCAGCTCGCGCGCCGCGCGCAGAAGGAGGACGGCCGCCAGAACGTCCCGCGGCTGATCGTCATCGATCGCGGGCGCAATGTCACCCTGTACCGTGTGCGGCTGGCCAACTCGCCCAATTTCCACGTCACCGCCAACCGCGTCCAGGGCCTAACCGCCTGGGGTGTGATCATCGACACGCCGGCCGATGCGCGCAACACCGACGGCATCGATCCCGGCGCGAGCGACGACATCACCATCGCGCACAGCTTCATCCGCACCGGCGACGACAATATCGCGATCAAGGCCGGCAAGACCGGCGGCACGCGCTTTGTCTCGATCCTCGACAATCATTTCTACAGCGGCCACGGCATGTCGATCGGCAGCGAGACCAATGGCGGCGTCAGCCATGTGCTGGTCCGCAACCTCACGCTCGACGGCACCACCTCCGGCTTACGCATCAAGAGCGACGTCAGCCGTGGCGGGCTGGTCGAAGACGTCCGCTACGAGAATGTCTGCCTGCGCGACAACAAGCGCCCGATCGACCTCTACACCGCCTATGATGCCGGCGCGAAGGGCGACCTGACCCCGCATTATCGCAGCATCATGTTCAGGAACGTCGTCGGCACGTCCGGCCGCCTGATCGCCAATGGCTATGATCCGCGTCACGTGATGGAGGTGACACTCGATGGCGTGCGCTTTGCCGAGGGCACGAAGTGGGAAACCACCAATGCGCGCTTCACCATCGGCACGGGCGGCGCCTCGCCCCTGCCCGAGGGCGTGACGAGCACAACCCCGGTGACGACCGGCCGATGCGCTGACGCGTTCGTCCCGTTTCCCGAGCGCGCCCCGGCGGGCTGACCACGCCGCTTAGCTTCGGCTAGCGCGCGCAGCCGCCAAAATGCTTGCGAAACCGGCGCCCACGCGTGATGGCGTGCCGCGACGATGGATGATCGCGGCGGTGGGGAAAACGGGATGAACGATGTCGCGCGCGCACCCTCGGCAGCAGGGCCGGCAGCGTGAGCGCAATCGCCGGTGCCGTGCTGGTCGATGGCCGCGACGCGCCGCAGCGGTTGCTCGACGACATGATCGCGTCCGCCGCACGGCGCGGCTTCGATGGCGCGACGACGTGGCGCGACGGGCCGGCCGGGCTGATCCGCTTCGCCCATGCCACCACCCCCGAAGCGGTCGGCGAAACCCAGCCGCTCCCCGGTGACGAACCGGGCAGCGCGATGCTGCTCGATGGCCGGCTCGACAACCGCCCCGAACTGCTCGCCCTGCTCGGGCGGCAGGGAGCGGCGCTGGTCCGTGCGCCCGACGTCGCCATCGCGCTCGCGCTCCACACCCGCTTCGGCGACGATTTCGTCAAACACCTCGTCGGCGACTTCGCCGTTGCGCTATGGCAGGGCCGCATGCGCCGCCTGTTCCTCGCCCGCTCACCCTATGGCTGGCGCCCGCTGCTGTGGAGCTTCGCTGGCGGCACCTTCGCCTTCGCTACCGAGCCGCGCACACTGGTCCGTGGGCTCGGGCTGGACCGCACCCTCAACGAAGGCGCGATCGGCGAGTATCTGTCTGCGCGCTTCATTAGCCAGACCGACACCTTCTGGCAGCAAGTCAGCCGCCTGCCGCAGGGCAGCGCGCTCGTGCTCGAGAACGGCCGGATACGGCAATGGCATTGGCACGACGGTCCGTTCGAGGATCTCACCGCGCTGTCGGCCGAGGACCATGTCGCGCGCTTCCGCGACCTGTTCGATCAGGCATTGGTGTCGACCAATCGTAGCAGCACGGCGCTGTCCTCACAGCTGTCGGGCGGCCTCGATTCCTCGTCGATCGTCTGTCGCGCGACCGAGCTCTATCGCGCCGGCAAGCTGGGTCGCCCGGTCAGCGCGATCAGCGCGCGCTTCCCCGGCCAGCCGCACGACGAAAGCGAATATAGCAGCGCGGTCGAGGCGCATCTCGGCATCACCGCCAAGGTCGTCGGCGCGACACCCTTCGACCCCGATGCCGCGCGGCAATGGGCGGCGGACAGCTATCAGCTGCCGCTGCGGCCCAACGTCCTCGATACGCTGGCGAGCGCCTGCGTCCGGCTGCGCGGGGAAGGCGAGCGCGTGATGCTCGGGGGGGAAGGCGGCGATGACTGGCTCAACGGTTCGCTGGCGCACTGGCCCGATCTCATCATGCGCGGTCGGTTGGGCCGGCTGTGGCGCGACGCCAGCGAGCAATGGCCCGACGAACCCTTCCACGTCGTCGCGCGCCGCGCACTGTTCCACGGCGGCGCGCCGCTGGTCAGCCCGCGCCATCGCCGCCGCCTGCTCCGCCCGCACCTCGACTATGATCTGGACGCACCCGACTGGCTGCAACCCGACTGGGCGAAGAAGATCGATCTCGAGAATCGCTGGCGGCAGGATGCCCTGCCCGTCCGTCTTCCCGGGGTGGCGCAGAAGATGCGCTACGGCGTGTTCGCGCTGGCGCGGCGCCATATCAATGTCGACAATGCGCTCGCCTTCAGCGAGAGCCACGGCATCGAATTGCGCCACCCGTTCCACGACCTGCGACTGGCGCGCTTCTACATGGGGGCGTCGGGAAGCGTGCTACGCAAGGATGGGCAGAAAAAATACATCCTGCGCGAGGCGATGCGCGGTACGTTGCCCGAAAAGGTCCGCACCCGCACGACCAAGGCCGCCTTTGTCGGTCACACCGTCGACGCGATCGCGACCTTGTTCCGCCAACGCCCGCCCGAGGACATGCTCAGCGCGAAGCTCGGCTGGATCGATCCGGCGCGGATTCGCGCGATGCATGCCGGCTTCCAGGCGTGGCGCGACAATGGCTCGACCGGCCCCTTCCCGACCACCGCATGGGCGCCCGTGTGGTTCGCGGTGTCGCTCGACATCTGGCTCGAACAGGCAGCAGGCATATGACCGACATGACCCTTGATGACGACAGCATGATCGCCCGCCGCGCGACCCTGATCGCGGCACAGATCGAGGAGCAGGCGATGCTGATGGATCTGGAAAGCGGCGCGATGTTCCAGCTCAATCGCACCGGCGCGCGGATCTGGGACCTGGTCGAAGCGCCGCGCACGCTCGCCGACCTCGTCGCCACGCTCGCCCAGCGCTTTCCCGACGCCGGCGAGACGCTGCGCGACGATGTCGCCGCGTTCGTTGCGCAGATGCGCGACACGGGCTTGCTCGAGATCAGCGCCTAGCGCGGTACACCCAGCAATTCACCGCGAAGCGCGAATCCGCGAAAGCGCGCGAGGGACAGGACACCGGCATCACCTCGTGCGGCCCCCATGAGGGAAAGACCACCATCCGGTTGTCGATCGGCGCGATATCCTGCCCGGCATCGCCCGGCTCCGCGCCGAGCCGATGCAGGCGCAACGCCCCGCCGGTGAACGCCTTGGGCGCACGGTGAAAATAATGGACGGCGCTCAGCAGCCGGTCGCCGCGCGTCTTCATGCCGCTGGCATAGGTATCGCTATGCAGGTGAAAATGCGCGCCGTCATTATGCGCGGCAAGCTCGAGCTCGATGTCGTGGATGTCGAACGGCGTCACACGCAACTGCGCGACCCACCCCGGCACCGCCGCGGTGACACGCGCGCGCAAAACCGCGTCGAGCGGCCCGAGGTCGCGCAAACTGCTCGCCCGACGAACGCTGTCATCGACAATGCCGCCGGCCAAAGACGCAGGCGCAAAACGCGCCTCGTTCGCCAGCGTCCAGGCAAGCAGAGCGTCGCGGTCGGGCAATCCGAGAAATTGATCGATGACCAGCGAGGGTACGATCAGACCGGGCTTTACCTGCCCCGTGATCTTTACCCCGTCGCCGCTGGCGGGCACGCTCAGCTGAGGTTGCTCAGCCCGTCATTCGGCTTGAACGAAATGCCCTGCGCAGCGCCGACCGGTGCGTAGCTGGTCACTTCGGGCTTGACCCATTGCTCGCTCGCGGCGGCCACGGATTCGGTCGAAGCAAGGTCCTTATCGCATTCGGACATATTTAATCCCCTGTTTCACAGGCATCATAGTAGCGAGGAATGAATGAATCGCAAAGGATTTTGATCGGCATGGCGTGGGACGATACCATAGACACCGGCACAACCATTTGATTAACAAAGAGATCATTTCCACCGAGCAGCCAGAAATCGTTCCGGATTCGCAACATGGGACGATCACAGGCGTACAGTATCTACGCGGCGTTGCGGTGCTCGCGGTGGTGGTGAGTCACTGCACCAGCCTGACCAGTGGCGGCCTGCACATCGCGCCCTTGCTCGGCGGAACGCTCGAACATGGCCGGCTCGGGGTCGATATGTTCTTTCAGATCAGCGGCTTCATTATCGCGATCGTCTCCCTGTCCGGCCCCCGCCTGACCCCTGCCATCGGCTTCGGCCCCTTCCTGCTGCGCAGGTTCATCCGCATCGTCCCGCTGATGTGGATCGCCGTGATCTGCTTTGCGGCGCTGCAATGGTTCGGCCATGTGCGTGGCGAGGGCTGGAGCTATGTTCGCGCGATGTTGCTGTTGCCCGGTAATCTCGCGCCGGCGCTGATCTGGACGCTGCGCCAGGAACTGATCTTCTACCTCATTTTCGCGCTCGGCTTCCTGAGCAGCGGCAAGGCGCGCATCCTGCCGATCTTGTGGTTCGCCGCGATCCTGCTCGTGCCGCGCGGGCCACAGACATATTGGTCGCACGATGCGCCGCTGTCGCTGCTGCTCAACCTGCGCAATCTCGGCTTCGGCGCCGGCCTGCTCACCGCGTTACTATGGTTCCGACACACCAGCGAGCTGCGCTTTCGCTCACCTGTCGAACCACTGTTGGTACTCGCTTTCGCCGCAGCGCTCGTCATCTTCGGGATCATGCCAATGCTGCCGGTCGATAGTGGCATCGGTCCCACGCTGCTGCTGCTGCCCCTATTGTTGTTTGCGGCGCACGTCGAATGCCCGCCGGGATGGCCGCGACGCATCGGCGAGCTCTTCGGCAATGCGTCCTACGCGATCTATCTTTTTCACTATCCCGTGATTTCGGTGCTCATCGCGCTCTGTCGGAAACTGGCACCCGCGAGCGAGCCCTGGCTGGTCTTGCTGACATGTCTGGTCATTTCGACCGGGGCCGGCGTCGCCGCGCATCTCCTGCTGGAACGACCGCTGCTCGCGGCCATCCGTCGTCACATCGCGCGCGGTCGAACGGCATCGGCGGCGCGGCCCTGACGCGCGCGGCGCCGGCGCGGATCAGGCCGCGACCCGTCCCGCGCCGCGCGCCGCGACCGGCGCCGCCTGATCGTCTCCGCGTTCGGCCTTGGCTCGCACGACCTCGGCCCTGGGCCGCACGACGATGCTCATCAGGATCCCTTCATGCTCGATGACGAAGTCGCGCGCGATCAGGGCATCGACCAGCGCGGCATTCGCGGCATCGAGCGCATCACGCACGCGCGGCTTTTCGAGCGCGATCAACAAGGCGCGTTGCTCGGCCGATAGCGGCGTCATCGTTTCGCCCGCGACGGCACGGGTATCGACGACCATCGCCGCGCCGCCGACGTCGACCAGCTGCAAGACGGGCGCCCGCGCCCCGGACCAGGCGACGCGCCAAGCCTCTATCGCTGCGCGCATCCCTGCGACGAGATCGGGCCGGTCGAGAAACGCGGTCGTATAGTCGCCGGTGAAATGATAGGCGATCTCTTCCGTCGCTACGCTTTCCGGATAGAGCGCGCGATACGCCGGCTGCGGCGTCACGGCGCCAATGCCCATCGCGATCGGGTCACGAAAATAGGGGCTGTAGCGGTCGATCACGATCCGTGCCCAGCCGCCCGGCGGGTAGAGATGGTGTAGCCGCGGCATCAGCGCGATCATCGCGGCATAATCTTCCGCCGCCTCGCCCGGGAAACCGTACAGAATATTCCAGTGCACCTGCAGGCCGACGGCACTGCAATGCCGCAACAGGGCGATGTTCTGGTGCGCCGACACACCCTTGCGCATCAGCTTCAGGATATCCGACGACAGCGATTCGATCCCGGGCTGGATCGCGACGATGCCGCCGCGCACCATCGTCGCGACATGCGTCTCGGTCAGGTTGGCCTTGACCTCGTAGAACAGATCCAGCCGCGCGCCATCTTCGGCCAGCCTGGGCAACAGGGTATCGAGATAACCGCGCGGCATGATGTTGTCGGTCATCATCACGGTATCGACCGGCCATTGGCCGAGCGCCGTGAGTTCCTCGACGACCCGCGCCGCCGACTTCTCGCGGAAGGCCATCCCGTCATTGTTGAGCCCACAGAACGTACAGTGGCTGCGCGCCCCCCACCAGCAACCGCGCGAGCTCTCCGCCATCAAATAGCGCGGCAGCCCGGCGGGGAGCGCACCTTCCGCCTGATAGACACGCAACGCCGCGAAGAAGTCTGTGAAATCGGGTGCGAACACCTTCGTCATGTCACGGATCGGCTCGCTGTCGATCACCCGCGCGGAGGGCCGCTCGCCATGACGGATCAGCCGCTCGCAAAAGTCGGGGAAGTCGATGTCGGCCTCACCGGTGAAGAAATGGTCGACCCATGGGAATGCCTTGGCAAGTCCGTGCCCAAGCGGCCCGGCGACATTGGGGCCGCCCATTACGATGACGATATCGGGCGCAGCCGCCTTCACGCGCAGCGCAAGCGCCGATGCCGCAAGATTCTGCTGGAAGCCCGAAGTGATGCCGAGGATGCGCGGTGCCAACGCAAGAACGCGGGCGACCAGGTCGTCGAGCGCCGGGCCGATCGCATCGGTGATCGCATCGTGAACGGTCTGGAGCCGGTCCGAAAGCTGGTGCGGTTCGGGCAGCCCGGCGACCGCTTCGGGCGGGTAGGCGTAGCGGCGATAGAGTCGCTCGCCCACGCGCTGCTTCATCGGTGAATCATAGACAGCGTCATAGACATCGAGGCCGGCGCGCGCCGCCAGCATCATGCCGCCATAGACGATGCGCGTGGTCAGGCCGCGCGCCGTGCACGCGCTCTTGAGGATCGCGGTCGCAAGGTTGGGATGGTGCACCGATTCAAACGGCGGCACGACCAGACATATGTCGATGGCACGATCATCCGGCATAGTGAGAAGGCACAACCCCGTGGCTCGAATCCGCCAAAGCCGGGGTGGCAGTATCCTTGTTGTCTGTCCAGCCGGCGGCCTCTTTCCCAACGGGCTTTGTCGTCCGTGCAACCACGACAGTCGACCGACGCGCCATCACGCAGGCTTCGAAAATGCGGAGTCACGCGCGCAGCAAGAAAGCGGGGCTTTCGACGTTCTTGATCGAGAAGCTGAACCGCGCCCCGTCTGCGTCATTGTGATCGAGCCAGATCTTGCCGTCATGTGCTTCGACGATCGTGCGTGAGATCGACAGACCAAGCCCCATCCCTTCTGCCTTGGCCGAACTGGTCCATTCGAACAGCGTTTCGATCTCGGTGACCGGAACCCCCGGACCGTTATCCTCGACGGAGATGATGATCCGGTCGCCCTCGACGGTGCTCGACAGCGTAACGAGCCCGCGATCGGGCGGGTCGAAGGCGTCACAGGCGTTTCTGACCAGGTTGATGATCACCTGCTGCAATTGCACGCGATCGCCTTCGGCCCACATGCCGATCCGGACGTGATCGCGGATCGAAATGCCGACGGGTTTGCCGATCCGGACGAAATCAACCGCCTCGGCAACCGCCTTCTTGAGGTCGAACGGCTCCCGGACCGGCTCACCCTGCTTCGCCATGGTCCTGATCCGGACGATCAGATCGCGCGCGCGCGCCGCGGCGGCAGCGATCTTCCCGAGACAGTCGTCGAGCGTTCCGCCGGATTTTCCGCCCGCATCGACAAGCTGGCGGCTAATCTCGACATAGTTCGAGATGATCGTGAGTGGCTGGCTGAGCTCGTGCGACAGCGTCGCGGCCATCGTGCCCATCGCGTTCACTCGTGCAAGATGGATCAACTGCGTTTGCAGGAGCTTGACCTGTTCGATCGCGACCATGTGCGCGGTGACGTCATGCCCCTCGCAGAACAGGCCGGTAATCTCGTTTTCGGCGTTCCGGGTCGGCTGATAGATGAAGTCGAGAAAGCGCCGCGCTTCGCCCTCCCCCGCGCCACCCTTAAGGTCGAGCGGCGCAGCACTTCCGACAAATGCCTCTCCGGTGCCGAACACATGATCGAGAATGCGGATGATGCCCTGCCCCGTCGCTTCCGGCACGGCCTCCGCCATCGTTTTGCCCAAAAGGGCCCGATTGCCCATCAATGTGCGAAAGGACGTATTGGCGAAGGTGAGACGGTGATCAGGACCTTCGGTCGTCGCGATGAAGCCCGGTGCATGCTGATAAAGGGCGTGCAACTGGTCCCGTTCCTTGCGCAGCCGGGCAACATGCCGCGTGAGATCGACGAATGAGAGGCAATGCTGGACGACATTTCCGAGATCGTCATTGACCGGATTGATCGACACTGCCGCGAGAAAGCGGCGCCCATCCCGGCGACAGCATTCAATCTCCAATATTTCTCCAGCACTGTCCTCAAACTCGGCTTCGATGCTCGCCCGAATCGTCGGGTCGGCCGGGTCGGGGTGATCGAGCGGATCGGCAAGCAGGAAATCGAAATCCCGGGCGAGGAGTACGTTCCGCTCGTAGCCGGTCAATCGCAGGAAGCTGTCATTGGCGAAGATGATGGCGTGCCCGGATCCCCGCGCGTCGGTGAACAGCGTCGGCATGCGGGTCTTTTCGGCCGCAACGACGAACGGACCCAGTGCCTCGCGAAATCCTTCCACTTCGACCTTTGCAGTCTCTTGCGCTTGCGAAGTCTGCACCGGTTCGACCATATTAATCTGCCTTCAATGTTGCGTCGCCGAAATGCCGGTACGATTTCCCGTTCGACCATACGTCTTTCCCCGGACATGTCGCGTCGAACATCCGGGCGCCGACCGTTCCCATCGGGGCCGCCTTCCTCAGCCACGACATCGGAGTCCGCCTAGCGATGATCGCCGCGTTCTCCCACCGCAAGGGAAACACGGCGATGTCTAATTCGTTGATAGATCGCATGTCGTATCGCAGTAGTACTGTATAGATAAGTGCAAGTAGAATCGCAATCCCTGCCGATTAGATCTACTTGATTATTTCGGCACCGAAACTCTCTTGGCACTCCCCGCAGGATTCACGCCGCATCAATTGGACAGCGCTGTCGCCATTCTCGGGCCGCACCACTGAGTGCCAGCAGTCGAGTCACCCGTGACTTCTCCTCTTAGAGCCCGAGCGGAAAGTGGTTGAGCGATATCAGTAGGTTGTGATTCACCGTCGTTGTCGAGACGATAGGAGAAGCAGATGGCCTGGACTGATACCGCCCGCCGGCAACATAG
>NZ_JAXOJP010000033.1:0-45239 GCF_036663795.1 Parasphingomonas halimpatiens | reverse complement strand
GCGGCATGGACATCACAGCGCCAACGCTCGTCCATGACCACGAAGACAACCATAGACCAAGGTCAGAATTACCAAGGAAAATCAAATGTATGTAAAATCAATTAGACAACACAATACAAAATTGCCTCACGGCCATCGCCAAGCCTTCGCAGCGAGCATTGGCGCCGCCCCCGTCGCCGACACGCTCGACCTTGGCGAGGCGGCGGTCGTGCTGCCCGACAATGTCATCGCCTGGCCGACGACGCTGCCCGAACAGGTCAGCGCCGTGCAGTCGGTACTCGCGAGCGCACCCGCGCCGATGGCACCCCACGACATTGCCCGCGCCTTCAAGGGCAAGCGCGCCGCCACCGTCCGCCCCGTGCTCGACGCGCTCGCCGGCATCGGCCTGGCGCGGCGGCTCGCGGACGGGCGCTACGCGGCATGAGGCAGTTTGGTCGAACATTGCCGCGCGTCAGCCGACGGCGGCACGACGATGCCTTGCCGATCGGCAGCGCATCGTCACCCTGTCGACTATAGAACCATTTGCTGCGGCATCCCCGCAACTCAGTCGTCGGGAAAAAGCAGCGCTTCATAGTCGCGGGCACCGTGCAGGACATGGATGACGGTTACGCCGGCATCCGCGACCCGGTAGAAGATCAGGTAATTGCCATGCACCCGCCGCCTTACGCCGAGATGCGCGTAACGCGGTACGACGGGGAAGGCGTGCGGCATATCGCCCAACGCGCGCGCCTTGGCGAGCAATGCGGCGACGAAGCTGCGTGCCCGCGCCGGATCGTCGCGCGCAATATAGTCGCCGATCGCTTCCAGGTCGGCCAGCGCCTCGGCGCTCAGCACGACTTTCATTGCCGCTCGGTCAGCCCGGCATATTTCGCGTCGAGCAGGGCAGCGGCGGCGTCGATGTCATGCACGCGCCCATTATCCGCATCGGCAACGCCCCGCGCGATCGACGCGTCGAGCGCCGCCAGCCGTGTCTCGCGTTCGTGGATCAGGCGAACGCCCTCGCGCAGGATCTCGCTGCGCGAATTGTAGCGCCCGGTTTTGACGAGCTGCCCGACAAAGCTTTCGAGCTGCGCCCCGAGATCGACACTGCTGGCCATGGTCCGCCTCCTGGTCGGCAATATGCTCGCCCGATAATAATTATCAAGCCGCAGGACTTGCCCACCCCCGCTTCGCCGGGGCAGGCCGAAGCCGCCGAATTTGCTTTCAACGACATGCACTTCCCGTTCTATTACCCGTCGCGGATTGTCCGGTTTGACGAAAAACGGGGTTAGCATCATGGCAGGAACAGCGCACATCGCGCGCCTACCGCTAATAGCAGCAGCATTGCTCAGCAGCGCGTGCAGCCATCAGCCCCCGGTTTCCCGCCCGTCAGCTTTACCGCCACCGGCGCAACAGCGTCCGCTACCGCCGCCATCGCTACTGCCACCCACGATAGGCGACTGTACCCCGGGGCCGTTCATCGTCTTCTTCGCATGGGACGACACCGCCATCACGCCGGAGGCGGCGGCGATCCTCGACAACGCCCTCGCGCAATATGCCAATTGCGGTCGGGCCAGCGTCAGGATCGCAGGCTTCGCCGATCGCTCGGGGCCGCCACGCTACAATGTCGTGCTGTCCTTGCGCCGGGCGGAAGTGGTGCGGGCCTATTTCGCCGGCCATGCCGTCGATCCGACCTTGATGACGATCAGGGCATTCGGCGAAGATCCCGCCCATCTCCGCGTGAAGACCCCCGACGGCGTGCAACAAGTGCAGAACCGCCGCGTCGAGGTCACCTATGGCCCGGAGCCGGACTGATACCCATCACCCCTCCCCACCCCGCACGACAATCTCCCGCGTCCGCTCGTCATAGATCAGGTCGTGATCCGGCGCCGGCGCCACCTTGGGCTTCCCATATTCGCCCCGCTCGAACACATTATACAGCGCCTGTTGCGCCACCTTTTGCTGCCGCTCCGCCTCCTGCACGATCTGCGTGAAGCGCCACTGCGCTATGCGGTTGCCCTTCACCGCATTGACCATCATCGCGCGCAGCACCGCCTGCCCCGCCGCCATCTCATAGTCCACCGCGCCTTCGGTGAAGGTCACCGTGCGATACGCCTCGGCCAGGATCATCGCGCGCATCGGCTCGTCCGCGCCGGGCAGGCGGTCGCCCGGCCCGCCGCGCGCCTCGCGGAGCCGCGGCGTCGGCCCCTTGGGGTTGCCCGATTGCCCCGGCTGCCAGCGCGTGTGCAACGGCGGGTTGCAATAGCCGACCGGCGCCGGCACCCCAGCTGCGCCCACTGGCGCCTCCCGGTCCGATTCAATTGATGGATCGCTCACGTCAAATCTCCCGTGATGATTCGTGACGACGCCTTGATGATCGATCCCGCCGCGCGGTTGAATCACGCCGTGGCGAAATTCCCTGCCGGGTCGGTCAAAAAAACGATGAATTTCCCTGCCGCAGGGAATTGCACCCGCGCCCATCGCATCCCCGACGCCGCGGAATTTTCCCGGCGGCTGCCGGCGGCACGCGCGCGATTGTCCCAGATCAGCCGCAACACCGGCTGGCAACGCCCGCGAAACTTGCTAGAGCGTCAGGCCCGATGAGCAGCCCCGAATCCTCCGTGAACTTCCGCATCCGCCGCGAGGTCGGTGGTTTGGCCGGTTTCGCGCAGCAGGCATGGGCGCGCTGGTGGGTCAAGGCGCTGGCCGTGCTCGGCGTACTGCTGGCGATCGCCTGGGCGATCTTCTGGTATATTTTCGCCAGCGATCTGCCCTCGGTCGACAAGCTGCGCACCTATGAGCCGCCGCTGCCGACCAATGTCCGCGGCGTCGATGGCCTGCCGATCCACAGCTATGCCCGCGAACGCCGCGTCGAGCTGTCGTTCGAGGAATATCCGCCGCTGCTGATCCGCGCCTTCCTCGCCGCCGAGGACAAGTCGTTCTTCGAGCATCACGGCGTCGACTATCCGGGCATGGCCGGCGCGGTGATCGACTATGTCTCCAAGATGGGCTCGGGCCGCCGCGCCAGGGGCGGATCGACCATCACCCAGCAGGTCGCCAAGAACCTGCTGATCGGCAACAGCTATTCGGCGACGCGCAAGATCAAGGAAGCGCTGCTCGCCTATCGCATCGAGGATACGCTGACCAAGCAGCAGATCCTCGAACTCTACCTCAACCAGATCGCGCTGGGCCGCAACGCGTTCGGTGTCGCGGCGGCGAGCTACGCCTATTTCGACAAGGACATCAACCAGCTCGATCTGGCGCAACTTGCCTATCTCGCCATCCTGCCCAAGGGGCCGTCCAACTATGATCCGGTGCGCCACCCGGATCGCGCGCTGGCGCGGCGCAAATATGTCCTCGACGAGATGCTCAAGAACAGCTTCATCGACCAGGCGCAGCATGACAGCGCGATGGCCGAGCCGCTGGGCACCGTGCCGCGCCAGACGCCGCACAGCGAGATCGCCGGTGGTGGCTATTTCGTCGAGGAAGTTCGCCGCCAGCTGATCGACAAGTTCGGCGAGGATGATCGCGCCGGGCCGTACAGCGTCTATTCCGGCGGGCTGTGGGTGCGCACCTCGCTCGACCCGAAGCTGCAGGAATATGCCCAGACCGCACTGCGCGACGGCCTGATCCGCTATGATCGCGGCCGCGGCTGGAACGGCCCGCTGCGCCATGTCGAGATCGGCGGCGCCAACTGGCTGCCGCCGCTGCTCAACACCAACATCTCGCTCGACTATCAGGACTGGCGCGCCGCGCTGGTCGTGGCGATCGATGGCGGCAACGCCACGCTCGGCTTCGCCAACGGGCAGACCGGCACACTGCCGCGCTACGCCGCGCAGATGCCGGTGCGCGGCGAGGGCGGCAACGCGTTCGACGCGCTCAAGGTCGGCGACGTCATCGCCGTCGCGCCCGAAGGCGGCAATTTCGCGCTCCGCGCCATCCCCAAGATTTCCGGCGCGTTCGTCGTCGAGGAACCGCAGACCGGCCGCGTGCTCGCCATGCAGGGCGGCTTCGACGCCACCATCCAGTCGTTCAACCGCGCTACCCAGGCACAGCGCCAGCCCGGCTCGACGATCAAGCCGATCGTCTATGCCGCCGCGCTCTCGCAGGGGCTGACCCCGGCGACGATCATCATGGACGCACCTTTCTGCTTCTATCAGGGCGCCAAGCTCGGCCAGAAATGCTTCCGCAACTTTGGCGGCGGCCAGGGCTCCGGCCCGCACACCATGCGCTGGGGCGTCGAGCAGTCGCGCAACCTGATGACGGTGCGCGCCGCGACCACCGTCGGCATGGACCATGTCGTCAGCCTGATGGACCGCATCGGCGTCGGCAAATACCCGCCCTACCCCGCCTTCGCGCTCGGCGCCGGCGAGACCACCGTGTCGCGCATGGTCAACGCCTATACGATCCTCGCCAACCAGGGCCGGGCGCACGCCCCGACGCTGATCGATTTCGTCCAGAACCGTCGCGGCAAGGTGATCTGGCCGGAGAATTGGCGCCCGTGCGATCGTTGCAACATGGCGCAGTGGGACCGCAAGCCGATGCCGCGCCCGGTGACGCGCGGCAAACAGGTGGTCGACGCGATGAGCGCCTATCAGATGGTGCATATCGCCGAGGGCGTCATCCAGCGCGGCACCGCGACCGTGCTGCGCGATCTCAACCGCCCGATGTTCGGCAAGACCGGCACCAACAGCGGCCCGACCGATGTGTGGTTCATCGGCGGAACGCCGCAGCTGATCGGCGGCATCTATATGGGCTATGACACGCCAACCAGCTTGGGCGGCTATGCGCAGGGCGGCACGCTCGCCGCGCCGATCTTCAAGGAGTTCGCGCTCAAGGCCTATGAGGGGATGGAGAAGATCCCGTTCCGCGCGCCCGAGGGCATGCGCATGGTGCGGATCGACCGCGCCTCGGGCAAGCCGGTGTTCGGCGCCTGGCCGTCCGACGACCCGCTGTCCTCGGTGATCTGGGAAGCGTTCAAGCCCGAGAGCGAGCCGCGCCGCGCGACCCAGCGTACCGACCTGCCCGCCAATGCCGCACCCAAGGCCGCGGCGCCGACCGCGAAGAAGGATGGGCCGCGCGACAGCGATTTCCTGCAACGCCAGGGCGGTATTTACTGACCGGCATCCCCATATACCCTGCCACCCCCGCCGTTGCGACCTGCCCGGGCCTTGCCTAGAAGCGGTCGCGATACCCGGAAACCCCGCCGCTGCGGGGACGACGAACTGACCATTGGAGTTTCCCCATGCGCGCCGAAGCGCAGGCACATGTCGACACGATCAACGCCGCGCTCGCCCTGCTGCGCCGCTTCCTCGATTGGGACCGCGCACTGCGCCGGCTCGACGAACTCAACGCGCGTGTCGAAGACCAGGCGCTGTGGAACGATCCCAAGGCCGCGCAGGAGGTGATGCGCGAGCGTCGCCGGCTCGACGAGGCGATCACCGCGACGCGCGCGATCGAGAGCGAGCTGTCCGACACGGTCGAGCTGATCGAGATGGCCGAGGCCGAGGGCGACACCGAGATGGAGACCGAGGCGGTCGCCAGTCTCGGCGAACTCGCCACGCGTGCCGAGGCCGACAAGATCAAGGCGCTGCTCGCCGGCGAGGCCGATGCGAACGACAGCTATATCGAGATCAATGCCGGCGCCGGCGGCACCGAGAGCCAGGACTGGGCCGAGATGCTCCAGCGCATGTACACGCGCTGGGCCGAGCGCCACGGCATGAAGGTCGAGCTGGTCGACTATCACGCCGGCGAGCAGGCCGGGATCAAGTCGGCGACCCTGCTGATCAAGGGCGAGAACGCCTTCGGCTATGCCAAGACCGAGAGCGGCGTCCACCGCCTCGTCCGCATCTCACCCTATGACAGCGCGGCGCGGCGCCACACCAGCTTCTCCTCGGTGTGGGTCTATCCGGTGATCGACGACAATATCGACATCGAGGTCAACGACAGCGACTTGCGCATCGACACCTATCGCGCCTCGGGCGCGGGCGGCCAGCACATCAACACGACCGATTCCGCGGTGCGCATCACGCATCTGCCGACCGGCATCGTCGTGCAGTGCCAGAACCAGCGCAGCCAGCACAAGAACAAGGCCGAGGCCTATAACCAGTTGCGCGCCCGGCTGTACGAGCGCGAGCTGGCCGAGCGCGAGGCGGTGGCCAATGCCGAGAACGCCACCAAGAGCGACATCGGCTGGGGCCACCAGATCCGCTCCTATGTGCTCCAGCCCTATCAGCTGGTGAAGGACCTGCGCACCGGCGCGACCTCGACCAGCCCGTCCGACGTGCTCGACGGCGATCTCGACAAGTTCATGGCCGCCGCCCTGTCGCAGCGCGTCACCGGCGAGACCGTCGAGGTGGAGGACGTCGATTGATCGGCGTGGGTACTCTTCTTCCCCTCTCCCCCTGTGGGAGAGGGGCAAGCCGCGAAGCGGCGCGGGGTGAGGGGGAGTCACGCGGACGCCGGCGTCAGTCCCCCTCACCCTTCCGCCGCTTCGCGGGTCTCCCTCACAAGGGAAGAGGGATGATCACGCTAGCCCTGCTCCTCGCCGCGTGCGACGGCTCGACCCCGCTGTTCAAGAGCGGCACCAACGAGCCCGGCCCCTTCCCCGCCGCCGATCGCCCGGTGGCGAAGATCGTCTCGCCACGCTGGTCGAACGAGGAAGCACGCGACCGGCTCAACGAGGCCGGCACGGTGATGGACCGCTCGGGGATCAAGCCCGGCATGACCGTCGCCGATATCGGCGCCGGTGAGGGCTATTACACCATCCGCCTCGCCGCGCGCGTCGGCAAGAACGGGCGCGTGCTGGCGGAGGACATCGTGCCCGAGGTGCGTGATGCGCTGGCGCAACGTGCAGCGCGCGAGCGGCTCGACAATGTCAGCGTGCGGCTCGGCGAACCGGACGACCCCAAGCTGCCCGACAACAGTTTCGACCGCGTGCTGATGGTGCACATGTACCATGAGATCCAGCAGCCCTATGCCTTTCTGTGGCGCATGCGCCCGTCGCTGCGGACTGGCGGGTTGATCGTCGTGGTCGATGCCAACCGCCCGACGCAATATCACGGCACGCCGCCGGCATTGCTCAAATGCGAGCTCGCTGCGGTCGGCTACACCCAGGTCGCCATGCAGGACATGCCGTCCGCCGGCGGCTACCTCGCGATGTTCCGCGCCGTCGGCCCGCGCCCGGAACCGGCGGCGATCAAGTCATGCAAGCTGGGGGCGAACTGAGATGCGCCAATATCTCGACCTGATGCAGCGCGTGCTCGACACCGGCACGCCGCAGATGGACCGCACCGGCACGGGGACGCTGTCCGTGTTCGGTCACCAGATGCGCTTCGACCTTGCAGACGGCTTTCCGATGCTGACCACCAAGAAGCTCCATCTGCGCTCGATCATCGTCGAGCTGCTGTGGTTCCTGCGCGGCGACACCAACGTGCAATGGCTGCGCGACCGCAAGGTCAGCATCTGGGACGAATGGGCCGACGACGCGGGCGATCTCGGCCCGGTCTATGGCAAGCAGTGGCGCGACTGGGAAACTGCCGACGGCAGCCATATCGACCAGATCGCCGAGCTGATCGCGCAGATCAGGACCAGTCCGGCTTCGCGCCGCCAGATCGTCTCGGCGTGGAACCCCGGCGATCTCCACGCCATGGCACTGGCGCCGTGCCACTGCCTGTTCCAGACGCATGTCGCCAATGGCCGGCTGAGCCTGCAGCTCTATCAGCGCTCGGCCGACATCTTCCTCGGCGTGCCGTTCAACATCGCCAGCTACGCGCTGCTCACCCATATCCTCGCGCAGCAATGCGGGCTCGAACCGGGCGAGTTCATCTGGACCGGCGGCGACTGCCATCTCTATTCCAACCATCTCGACCAGGCGCGCGAGCAACTGGCGCGCGTGCCGGGGCCGCTGCCCACGCTCACCATCCTGCGCCGCCCGCCGGCGATCGACGCCTATGAATATGAGGATTTCGCGCTGAGCGGCTATGTCGCCCAGCCGCACATCAAGGCGGCGGTGGCGGTGTGATCACGCTGATCTTCGCGCATGCCGAGAATGGCGTGATCGGCCGCGACGGCAAGATCCCATGGCACCTGTCCGCCGACCTCAGGCGCTTCAAGGCGCTGACCATGGGCAAGCCGATGATCATGGGCCGCAAGACCTTCGAGAGCTTCCCCGCCCCGCTGCCTGGCCGCCGCCACATCGTGCTGACGCGCGACGCAGGCTGGTCGGCACCGGGCGCGGAAACCGCCTCGACCCTCGCGGACGCGCTGGCGCTGGCAGGGCCAGGCGACGTGATGGTGATCGGCGGCGCCGAGATATTCGCGCTGTTCGAGGACATCGCCGACCGCGCCGAGGTCACGGCGATCCGGCAGCACTTTGACGGCGACACCTCGTATCGGCTCGATCAGGGCGGGTGGGAGGAAGTCGGTCGCGAGGATCATCCGGCAGACGGTGACCTCCCGGCCTACACCTTCTTCACCCTGGCCCGGCGCCCAGACTAGGCGAAAGTGACCGGCAGTTTCAGGAACACCTTGCCCGACGGCGACGCCGGCGGCAGCGCGCCGCCGCGGATGTTGACCTGGAGCGCGGGGAGGATGAGCGTCGGCGGTGCCAGCGTGCGGTCGCGTGCCTCGCGCATCGCGACGAAGGCGTCCTCCGAGGTATCGCCGCCGACATGGACGTTGTCGGCCGCTTCGGTGGCCACCGTCGTCTCCCAGCGATAGTCGGAGCGACCGGCGGGGAGATAGTCGTGACCGACGAAGATCCGCGTCGCCGGCGGCAGCGCGAGGATCTTGTGGATCGAGCGGTACAGCGTGCGGGCGTCGCCGCCGGGGAAGTCGCTGCGCGCGGTGCCATAGTCGGGCATGAACAGCGTATCGCCGACAAAAGCGGCGTCGCCAATGAGATAGCTGTTGCAGGCCGGGGTATGGCCCGGCGTGTGCAGCACGGCGATCGTGAGGTCGCCAAGCGGCAGGCTGTCGCCCTCGCCGAGCAGGATGTCGAACTGGCGGCCGTCGGTCGGCACGTCATCGGCATCGAACATCGGGGCGAAGACGCGCTGCACGTCGGTGATGTGCTTGCCGATGACGAGCCGCGCGCCGGTGCGACGGCGGATATGGTCGCCGGCCGACAGGTGATCGGCATGGGCGTGGGTCTCGAGCACATAGGCCAGCGACAGCTGCTGATCCGCCACCGCCTGTAGCACCGCATCGGCCGACACGGTGGAGAGCTTGCCGCCCTTGGGCTCGAAGTCGAGCACGGGATCGATGATCGCCGCAATGCCCGTCGCGGGATCGCTGACGAGATGCGTCGCGGTGAAGGTCGCGGGATCGAAGAATGTCTGGACGTTGGGGTTCATGGCCGTGGCTCCTCTTAGGCCAATATATAAGGTCTTGCTAATTTAGATACAATGCATATATCCGGGCCATGATTGATCCCGCGACCTTCGACGCCGACCGTTTCAAAGAGAATGCCGCCGCCGCCGCGCGCCTGCTGCGCGCGCTGGCGAGCGAGCGGCGGCTGATGATCCTGTGCCAGTTGACCGGCGGCGAACGCGCGGTGGGCGAATTGCAGACGTTGATCGGCGTGTCGCAGTCAGCCCTGTCGCAGCACCTCGCCGTGCTGCGCAGCGACGGGCTCGTCGCCACGCGGCGCGACGGTCTGTCGATCTATTATCGCATCGCCGACCCTGCCGCGGCGCAGGTGATGGCGACGCTCGCTGCGATCTTCTGCCCCGACGATGTGGAGAAACCCCATGCCCAAGTCACTGATTCCGCTGGCGCCTGAGGCGGTCGAGGCGCGGGTCCGCGAGGGTCACGCGCTGCTGATCGACATTCGCGAGGATGACGAATTCGCGCGCCGTCACATCCCCGGCGCGCTCTCCCGCCCGCTGTCGCGCTTCGAAGGCGTGGCATTGCCCGAAATGGCCGGGACGGAGGTGATCTACACCTGCCGATCGGGCATGCGCACCACGGCCAATGCCGCGCGTCTCGCCGCACCGCTGGCCGGCGAGGCCTATGTCCTGACGGGCGGGCTCGACGCGTGGGAACGCGCCGGTCTGCCGGTCGAGGCCAATCGCAAGGCGCCGCTCGAGATGATGCGCCAGGTGCAGATCGTCGCGGGGTCGCTGGTGCTGGCCGGCGTGCTGCTCGGCTGGCTAGTTTCCCCGGCCTTTTTCGGCCTGTCGGCATTCGTCGGCGCGGGGCTGACCTTTGCCGGGGTCAGCGGATTTTGCGGGATGGCGCGGCTGCTCGCGCTGCTGCCATGGAACCGGCCGGTCGCGGCCTGAGCGATGGACGTCGGCAGCATTTCCTATCCCGCCGCGATTGCCGGCGGCGCGGTCATCGGGTTGCTGTTGTCGGTGTTCGGCGGCGGGGGATCGGTGCTGGCGACGCCGCTGCTGCTCTACGTCGTCGGGGTGCGCGATCCGCACGTCGCGATCGGCACCTCCGCCGCGGCAGTCGCGGTCAATGCCGCGGTCGGCTTGCTCGTCCAGGCGCGCGCCGGGCGGGTGAAGTGGCCGTGCGCGCTGGTGTTTGGCGGCGCGGGGCTGAGCGGGTCGCTGATCGGCGCGCACATCGCCAAGCAGATCGACGGCACCCAGTTGATCATCTGGTTCGCGCTGGCGATGGCGCTGGTCGGCGGATCGATGCTGCTGCCGCGCAAGGCCGATGGCGACCCCGCCGTTCACCTGACCGGCGCGCTGACGCTGAAGCTGGCGCCGGCCGGCGCGGTCACGGGACTCGCGGCCGGCTTTTTCGGCATCGGCGGCGGCTTCCTGATCGTGCCGGGGCTGATGGCGTCGACGGGCATGACGCTGGCCAATGCCGCCGCCTCGTCGCTCGTCTCGGTGGTGCTGTTCGGCGCCGCGACGAGCGCGAGCTATGCCGCGTCGGGGCTGGTCGACTGGCCGGTGTTCGCGGCGCTGATCGGCGGCGGGGCGATCGGATCGCTGGTCGCTATTCCGATCGGCCGCCTGCTGGCGGACCGGGCAGGCACGGCACGCACGATCTTTGCGCTGATGGTGCTGGCGACGGCGGGCTATGTCGCGTGGCGGGCGCTTTCGTGACGGTGGGTCGGGTTGGCGCGGGTTCGGCGCTGGCGGTGTTTGGTGGCGGGAGGCTGTTGGTCGGGAAATAGGCTGTCAGCGGAATGTCGGCTCCCAAGTGACTAAGCGCAATAAGCGGACACCCATTCATAGAACTGAGTTTTCGACGACATTTGGGCCGAACCACTTCCGCACAATACTACATGAAGACGCAATTGAAAAAACCGCCGACAAGCCGCAAATCGAGATCGCGAGTAGCTTGTCTGTTCCGGCCTTCTTAAGCGCGTGTTGCATTGGACGCCGCGCGGGCGATCTTAGCACTCCGGCCCTTGGCGCCTCAACTTGCGATATCGGGCCGGCGTGATAGATAATCCGGCTCGAATGTGAGCCTGTGCAGCGCGGACGGCCGGAGTCGCCAACGGCTCACAGACAACGCCGTTCCACAGATCCCCTGTCCGCTTGTCGACCGCATAGCTTCCTGCAACGGCACTCCCGCCGGGGTTGTTGATAAGCGCCTGATAGAAATAGAAATCCGGATAGATCCGGTTCTCACCGCGATCGAGGCTGAAGGCGCCACGTCTGAAATGAAGGGTTTCCACGACATAGACCGAAATGATTTCCTCCGCCTGTGCACGTGAGACGCGGCTTTCGGCGCCCACACGCTGTCCGGGCGCGGCTGCGGGTGTCGCGGTGGCCGGCACGAGGGCGAACGCCGCGAGCAAGGCAAGCATCGAACCATGGCGAGCCGGACGTGGAACGCTGGGTCTCGCCATCATTCGCCCCTCCGCCCGACGACCGGCTTCGGCATCACGCGCCCCTCTGTTGCCGCAAGCTATTGCCCACCAGGTTGTTAGCGCCGCCCGTGGTATTGAGATAGGACGACAATTTCGATGCCTGAGCCCAGCCATGATCATGCGCCTTGGTAAAGAAAACCCTGGGGATCGCTTGCATTCACGCCTTGCAAAGAAGACGAGAGAAGCCGGAGCGAAGCCAGCCCTGAGAAATAATATCTTTGACTGGCGAATTCTGGAACATGCGCCGGAGGCCTCCCGGTAGTCGCATAGATACCCGTTTCGCCCGTTACCGCGCTCCTTCCCTCGTGGAGCCCGAACCAGTTGCCGTGGTTTACGGCAATATTCGAAGTTCCCCACATGGTCTCTACCCCGGACCAGGCGAGGATCTCCTACGCGGAGAACGAACGGGTCAAGGTAAAGTCATCCCGTGCTAAGCGACAACCCCAGCCATGGCGTCGTGTGCCGGGATCGAGACGACGTCCGTCCGATCCAGCAACATCACGGCAGCGGCGGTGTTCGAGATCGGGATGTGATAGGTGCGGCTGGCCTCGCGAGCGCCATCGCCGAGCGCGCCGCGCGCCGCGATCCAGTTGAGGATCTCGACACCTTGGCTGCCGGCGAGTTCGACGATGTCGAGGCTGCTATGCGCGACGAGCGCGGCGGGATCGTCGGTCAGCTTGTCCATGCAGAAGCGGTCATAGGCGACGTTGATATGCCCGGCGCGTTCGCCTTCGAGCTGGTGCGACAACCCGCCGGTGCCCATCACGACGATCCGGTCGTCACCTTCCCATGACGCGAGCGCGCGGTTGACCGCGCGGCCGAGCGCGAGCACGCGCTTCGGGCTGGGCAGCGGATGCTGCACGGTGTTGATCGCGATCGGCACGATACGCACCGGCCATGGCGCGCCGCCCGGCCAGGCCAATGCGCAGGGGATGGTGACCGCGTGATCGACCAGCATCTTCTGGCAGGTCGTCACGTCGAACTCGGCATCGACCAGCGTCTCGATGATGTGCCAGCTCAGCGCCGGCGCGCCGGCGAACGGTGCGGTCGGGGTCAGCCCCCAGCCCTCATCGGCGTTGCTGTATTCGGCGGCGGCGCCGACCGCGAAGGTCGGCATCTTGTCGAGGAAGAAGTTGAGCCCGTGATCGTTGTAGAAGACCACGGCCGTGGTCGGCCTGACCGCCGCGAGCCACGCTTGCACCGGCGCAAAGCCATCGAAGAACGGCTTCCAATAGGGATCCTGCTGGAGCCCGCGGGCGATCGCGACGCCAATGCCGGGAACGTGCGAAGAAAAGATGCCACCGAGAATCGTCGCCATGGTCAAACCTCCTCCGCATAAGCGAGCAGTTTTTCCTTGAACTGCTCGACAGTGACGCCGGTCTGCGCCGCGCCGATATCCTGCACGCCGAGGCCGAGAATGCCGGCCAGCTTGGCGAGATAATAGATGTTGCCGCCGGCCGCGATCAGCGCGGGTACGTCGCGCTGCTGCACCGCCGCCAGCTGTGGCGCGGTCAGGCCGAACTTGCGGCAATAACCGGCCTCGTCCGCCACGAAGGCGGCACGATTGGCGGCGTCGTTGAACGAGAAGCACATCTCGTTGAGCGCGTAACCGCGCATCGCCGCTGCGGCGTCGAATACCGGGGTTCCGTCGATCGTGCGTGCGCCTGCCACCTGAACTCTCCCAGAGCCGTTATGCGCTATGGGATATAGCTTTGCAGCGCTGGTGCTTTGACCGTCGTCAAAGCGGCCGACTCGAAAATGAGCGGCCTGGGGTGGGATGACATCTGTCGGAATCATGACCGGCCCGCTCGTTTCGAGCGACGTCGGGAAACCTGGCGGAGCGCCTGTTGCTGTTTCTCGACTACGCTCGAAACGAACGGGTTAGGGAAGAAATCGCGCCGTCCTAGAACCCGCTCGGCGCCGGCGAGACCACGATCGTCGTGCCGCCGCGCACTTCCTGCACCTCGAGCGCGCGTTCGGCGGTGCCGTCATGGGAGAAGCGGATCGCGCCGTCGAGGCCGGAAAAGCCGCCGCGATCGCGCAGGCGCTCTTCGGGGAAGGGCCGGCCGATCGGCCAGTCGCGCGCGATGCGGATCGTCAGCAACACGGCGTCATAGCCCATGCTCGACAGTCGGTAGGGCCCAGTGCCGAAACGCGCGCGATATTTGACGGCGTAGCGACGGTAGAGCTCGTCGGGCACGCTGGCGAACCAGGCGCCGTTGAGCGGCGCCTTGGCGGCGAGCGCCGAATCGAGGTTCCACTGATCGGTGCCGAGGATATGCGCCCCGCCCCCGCCGGCACGGCGCACGACCGCGACGACGCCCGAGGCGGCCGCGCTGTTGTCGGCGACGAGCAACGCCTGGTAAGGGCCGGCCTGGCCGAGCTTGCCGATTGCGCTGGACAGCGTGCCCGGCGCATAGACCTGCAGCGAGACGACCTTGCCGCCATCGGCCTCGACCGCGCGGAGGAATGCCGTCGAGGCGCGCTCGCCATACAGACCGTTGGGGACGAGCCCGGCAAAGGTCGTCACGCCCTGGCTCGCGGCATAATCGACCACGCGGCCGATCGACTGGGTCGGCAGATTGCCCATCAGATAGGCGCCGTTGCCGGCGACGCCGGCATCGTTGGAAAAGCTGATCACCGGAACGCCGGCGCCGCGCGCGATCGGCATCACCGCCCGCACATCGGCGGCGAGCAGCGGGCCGAGGATCAGCTTGTTACCGTCGGCGATGGCCTTTTGCGCTGCCGCCGCGGCACCGAGATTGGTGTCATAGGTGGTGACGCGCAGTTGCTCGTTGCGGGTGTCGAGCAGCGCGAGTTGGGTGGCGTTGGCGAGGCTCTGCCCGACGCCGCCATTGGGGCCGCTGAGCGGCACGAGCAGCGCGACGCGGTGGCGCTCGGTGTCGGTCGGGATGCCCTGCTCGACCACCGGCTGCTGCACCGGCACGGGGCGCGCGACCGGCGGGCGCTTGACCGGCGCGGGCCGGCCGCGCGGCACGACCGACTGGCAGCCGCCGAGAATCAGCGCGACCGCGATGATGCCGGCGCGGAATAATCTGGTGCCCCGTTGCGGGATCGCCGATGCGTCTGCCATGAACCCTGCTCCCATGAACGCTTCACTCGCGCCCGGCCTCTATATCGTCGCCACCCCGATCGGCAATCTCGGTGATCTCTCGCCGCGCGCCGCCGAGGTGCTGGCGAACGCCGCCGTCATCGCCGTCGAGGACTCGCGCGTTACCGCCAAGCTGTTGCGCCATATCGGCATCAAGCGGCCGATGACACCCTATCATGATCATAATGCCGAAGGCGTCCGCCCCGGCCTGATCGCGCGGATGGGGCATGAGGCGGTGGCGCTGGTGTCGGATGCCGGCACGCCGCTGATCTCCGACCCCGGCTACAAGCTGGTGCGCGAGGCGCGTGCGGCGGGGCATAATATCGTGACGATCCCCGGGCCGTGCGCGGCGGTGGCGGCGTTGACGCTGGCCGGCCTGCCGACCGACCGCTTCCTGTTCGTCGGCTTCCTGCCCTCCAAGGCCAAGGCGCGCGACGACGAGATCGCCGAGATCGGCGCGATTCGCGCGACCCTGGTGCTGTACGAATCGGGGCCGCGACTCGCCGCCTCGCTGACGGCGCTCGCCGCCGGGCTCGGCGACCGCGAGGCGGCGGTGACACGCGAGATCAGCAAGCGCTTCGAGGAAGCCGTGACGGGGACGCTGGCGTCGCTCGCCGCGCGCTATGCCGATGCGCCGCCCAAGGGCGAGATCGTCATCGTCATCGCCCCGCCCGGCGAACCCGATGCGCCGAGCGCGGCCGATGCCGATGCCGCGCTGGCCGAGGCGCTGACGCGGTTGCCCGCGTCCAAGGCGGCGGGCGAGGTGGCGAAACGTTTCGGGCTTGATCGCAAGGCGCTTTATGCGCGGGCGATGGAGATGAAGGGGTGAGCGGCTGCGGCTGCGCCAACGATCTCCCCTCCCTGGAAGGGAGGGGCAGGGGGTGGGTGGCTATCGTGGGAACGCCGCGCCCGCCCCATACCAACCCACCCCCAACCCCTCCCTTCCAGGGAGGGGAGTTATGAGAGAGCGCGGCACTTCCGACCGCCGCCAAGCCGAAGCCGCCGGCCGGCGCGGCGAGCGACTCGCCGGGTGGTGGCTGCGCTTGAAAGGCTGGCGGATTCTCGATCGCCGCGTGCGCACGCCGGCTGGCGAGGTCGATCTGGTGGCGAAGAAGGGTAATCTCGTCGCATTCGTCGAGGTCAAGGCGCGCGCGACCGCCGCCGAGCTCGACTTCGCGATCGACGAGCGGCGACTGGCGCGAGTCGCACGCGCGGCGGAAATCCTCATGCCGCGCTATGCCGGGCCGGGCGACGACATCCGCGTCGACGTCATCCTGATCGCGCCGGGGACGCGCCCACGGCATATCGAGAATGCGTGGATCGGGTGACAGCAAAGAGATGATTGGAACGAGATGACAGGAGGGTGGCGGCTCCCTACATGCGCGCCGACAGGGAGAATGATGTGAGCCTAACCGTCGCCGTCCAGATGGACCCGCTCGACCAGATCAACATTACCGGCGATTCGACCTTCGCGCTGATGCTGTCGGCGCAGGGGCGCGGCCATGCGTTGTTCCATTACGCCGCCGAGGACCTCAACTGGTCCGACGGGAAGCTGTGGGCCAAGGCGCATCCGGTGACGGTACAGCGCGTCGAGGGCGACCATTTCCGCTTCGGCGCCGCCGTCTCGCTCGATCTCGGCGCACAGGCCGATGTCATCCTGATGCGGCAGGATCCGCCGTTCGACCTCGGCTACATCACCGCGACACACCTGCTCGAGCGGATCGCCGAGCGGACGCTGGTGATCAACGATCCGGTCAGCGTGCGCAACGCGCCGGAAAAGGTCTTCGTGCTCGATTATGCGCGCTTCATGCCGCCGACGCTGGTGACGCGCAGCCTCGACGAGGCGCGCGCGTTTCTCGCGGTGCATGGCGAGATCGTCGTCAAGCCGCTGCACGGCAATGGCGGCAAGGCGATCTTCAAGGTCGGCAGCGACGGCGCCAATTTGTCGGCGCTGATCGAGGTGTTCAACCTGACCTGGCGCGAACCGCACATGATCCAGGCATTCCTCCCCGACGTCGCCAAGGGCGACAAGCGCATCGTGCTGGTCGATGGCGAGGTGGTCGGCGCGATCAACCGCCTGCCCGGCGCGGGCGAGATCCGCTCCAACCTCGCGGTTGGGGGCTCGGCCGAGAAGACCGACCTGACCGATGATGAGCGCGAGATCTGCGCGGCACTCGGCCCGGAATTGAAGCGGCGCGGCCTGCTGTTCGTCGGCATCGACGTGATCGGCGGCAAGTGGCTGACCGAGATCAACGTCACCTCGCCGACCGGCATCGTCGCAATCGAGCGCTTCGATGGCACCGATGTGGCGGGGCTGATCTGGGATGCGATCGAGCGGAAGGTGGACGAGCGGATGAGTCGCTGACGAATATTTCCCATTTCGGGAAATTTGCTTGCTTCCCGTTGCGGGAAATTGTAGCCTGCAACGGTGAGAGTCATCGCGCGCAACAGACTGGTGGCATTTTGGGAAGCGCATCCCGAGACCCGGGCCTCGCTTACGCACTGGTATGAAATGGCGATTGCCGCATCCTGGCAAAGCCCGTTGGACGTAGTGACCGATTTCTCGAAGGCCAAGGCGTTGAACGGCGAGCGGGTGCGGTTCGAAGTGGCCGGCGGCGATTATCGCCTGATCGTTGCATTCGATTTCCGACGCGCGATCGCGTTCGTCAAATTCATCGGTAGCCATGCCGACTATGACCGGATCGATGCCCTGACGGTAAAGCTGTTCTGATCGTGAGAGACATGATGCACATCCATCCCATCAAGACCGATGCCGATCACGAAGCCGCGCTGCGCGAAATCGAAGCGCTATGGGGCGCCGAGGAGGGCAGCGAGGCCGGCGACCGGCTCGATGTTCTCGCCACGCTGGCCGATGCCTATGAGCGCGACCGCTGGCCGATCGCGCCGCTCGACCCGGTCGAGGCGATCGAGACGGCGATGCGCATGAACGGCTATGGTCGTGCCGACCTCGCGGCGTTGATCGGCCAGCCGCGCGCAACCGAGATTCTCGGCCGCAAGCGGGCTCTGACCCTGCCGATGATCCGCAAGATTTCCCGCGCCTGGAACGTGCCCGAGCGCGTGCTGGTGCGCGAATATGAACTGGCCAAGGCCTAACTCAAGCGCGCGATTACGCCCGCGGATGCGCGTTGCGGTACACATCGAGCAGATGCGCCGCGTCGACCTGGGTATAGATCTGCGTCGAACTGAGGCTGGCATGGCCGAGCAGTTCCTGCAGCGCGCGCAGATCGGCACCGCGGCCGAGCAGGTGCGTCGCGAAGGAATGGCGCAGCGCGTGCGGCGTGGTGCGTTCGCCCAAGCCAAGACGCCCGCGCGCGCCCTGCACGGCCCGACGGATCAGCGCCGGTGACAGCGGGCCGCCCTTGGCGCCGCGGAACAGCGGTTCGTCGCGTTTCACCGGCCAGGGGTTGAGCGCGACATAGGCCTCGATCGCCTCGCGCACCTGCGGGAGCAGCGGCACGATGCGGGTCTTGTCGCGCTTGCCGGTGACGCTGATCGTTGCGCCGAGCGGCATGATCTTCGCGGCCAGCCCGACCGCCTCGCCGATGCGCAAGCCGGCACCGTACAGCAGCAGCAGCACCGCCCAGTCGCGCGCGCCGATCCACGGTTCGCGCGCATCGTCGGCAACATCCTCGGCCAGCGCGACCGCCTCGTCGGGCGAGACCGGGCGCGGCACGCCCTTCTTGACACGCGGCCCCTTGAGGCGTGGCGCGCCGCTCTCCCCAGCGAAGAAGGTCAGGAAACCGCGCACCGCCGACAATTCGCGCGCCGCCGAGGCGTTTCCCAGTCCCTCGCCGCGACGCTGCGCGAGATAGGCGCGCAGGTCAGCGGCGGTGACCTGGCCGAGCGCCGCCGCATCGACCGCGCCGCCCCAATGCCCCGACAGAAAGCGCGTCAACCGCTCCGCCGTGGCCTGATACGCCCGCACGGTATGCGGCGAACGCCGCCGGTCGCGCGCGAGATGCCGGGCCCATTCTGCAGCGAGATGATCCATGCCGTCACATAACCGGCCAATTTGGCGGTTGATACAACCAGATTTTAAGCTCGACGGGTGCAGCAAGGTGCGATGAAACCGATGCGCCCCACCGACTTCGCGCCGATGACGGGCGAGACCGCGCGTCTGGCCGTGCTTGCGCAGCTCGGGCTCGACAATGCCACGCCCGAAGCGGAGCTCGACGCGATCGTCGCGCTCGCCGCGCGCGTGACCGGTTGCCCGAATGCCGCGCTGTTCATCGTCGGCGAAGACAGCGCCTGGGCCAAGGCCCGCTTTGGCATCGACGCGCTGGTCAGCCCGCGCCAGCACACCTTTTGCGACGTGGTGATCGCCGATGGCGCGATGCTGCTGGTGCGCGATGCGCGCGCCGATTCGCGCTTTGCCGCCAATGTCAGCGTCGTCGGCGCCGCCGCGACGCGCGGCTATGGCGGCGTGCCGATCACCGTTGCCGAGCAGCGCATCGGCGTGCTGTGCGTGCTCGACCCGACGCCGCATTTGCTCGACGACCAGCAACAGGACGCGCTGCGCCAACTCGGGCTGGTAACCAACGCGCTGATCGAAAAGCGCCTGTCGATACGCCTCGCCGAGGAGGCCGCGCGCGACAGCGCCGCCGCGACGCGACGTTATCGCCGCCAGGGCCGCACCTTCCGCCAGGCCGAGCGCCTCGCCAAGGTCGGGTCGTGGCGCTATCGACTCGATGACGGCCAGCTCGAATGGTCGGACGAGATCTATCGCATCCACGGCCTCCAGCCGGGCGAACTGCCGCCGATTGGCCGGGCGCTCGATTTCTATGCCCCGCATGAGCGCGCCAGGGCCAATGAAGTGATCCTGCGGACGATCGAGCATGGCGACCCGTTCGACGTCGAGGCCGATTTCATCACCGCCAAGGGCGAGCACCGCCGCATCCGCACCGTGGGTGAGCTGGAGACCGAGCACGGCCGGCCGCTCGCGATCATCGGCGTGATGCAGGACGTGACCGAGCGCTACAAGCTCGAACAGAGCCTGCGCGTTTCGGCCAATATCGACGAGGTCACCTCGATCGCCAATCGCGCCAGCTTCAACCGCGCGCTGGAAGTGGCGATGATGCGCGCCGGGGAGCGCCGCTCGCGCCTGATGCTCGCGGTGATCGATCTCGACGATTTCAAGGTGATCAACGACACGCACGGCCATCTCGTCGGCGACGACGTGCTCCGCGTCGTAGGTGCGCGGCTGCGCCAGCCCTGGCTGTGCGGCAGCTTCGCCGCGCGACTCGGCGGCGACGAATTCGCCTTGATCGTCGAGGACGAAGCGCTCGCCGCGAATCCCGCCGCCTTCGCCCGGCGACTGTCGCGCGCGCTGGCCAGCCCGGCAATTACCATGGCGGGCGATATTCCGATTTCGGGCACGGTCGGCACCGCGCTGCTCAGCGACGATATCGAGGCGATGCGCGACCTGATGCACGCTGCCGACAGCGCGCTCTACGAAGGCAAACGCCGCCGCCGCGCGGTCGCCGACAGCATGGTTCTTCCCCGCGCCGCCAACGAATAGTTCACGCGGGCGCGATCGATCGCCATATGGGCGGCAATGTCCCGCGCGCGTGTCCTTGTCATGAACTCGGCCCTCGGCCCGCTCGATTACCGCGTGCCGCACGGCATGCAGGTCGAGCCGGGCTCGATCGTCGTCGCCCCGCTGGGCCCGCGCCAGCTGCTCGGTGTGGTGTGGGAGGCCGAGCGCATGCCGTCGGATGCCGAGGTCGGCGACAACCGGCTGCGCAACCTGCTCGGCGTCGCGCCCGTGCCACCGATAGCGGCGCCGCTGCGCCGGCTGATCGAATGGACTGCGGACTATTATCTCGCGCCGCCCGCCGCCGTCGCGCGGATGGCGATGCCGTCGAGTTCGGCGCTGGCCGGCGCGCGCACCGTCACCGAATATCGCCCGACCGGGCTCGTCCCCGAGCGCCTGACGCCGCAACGCGCACAGGCGCTCGAACGGATCGCCGGTCGTCAGGGGCTGATTCGCGAGCTCGCGCTGGCCGCCGACGTGTCGGACGGCGTAATCCGCGGACTGGTCAAGATCGGCGCGATCGAGGCGGTCGAGGTCGATATCGACAGCCCCTTCCCGCGCCCCGATCCCGATTTCCAGCAGCCCGCGCTGTCGCCCGACCAGCGTGCCGCCGCCGGCACCTTGGTCGACGATGTCGTCGCGCACCGTTTCCAGCCGACGCTGCTCGACGGCGTCACCGGCTCGGGCAAGACCGAAGTCTATTTCGAGGCGGTGGCGGCGGCGATCCGCGCCGGACGGCAGACGCTGGTCATGCTGCCCGAAATCGCGCTGACCGAACCGTTCCTCACGCGTTTCGCCGCACGTTTCGGCTGCGCGCCGGTGGCGTGGCATTCGGGGTTGCGCCAATCGCAGCGCCGCCGCGCGTGGCGTGCGATCGCCAGCGGCGAGGCGCTGGTCACGGTCGGGGCGCGGTCATCGCTGTTCCTGCCCTATGCCAATCTCGGGCTGATCGTCATCGACGAGGCGCACGAGACGAGCTTCAAACAGGAAGAGGGCGTGCATTATCACGCTCGCGACGTCGCGGTGATGCGCGGCAAGTTCGAGACCTGCCCGGTGATCCTCGCCTCGGCGACGCCGGCGATCGAGACGCGCCAGCAGGTCGAGATCGGGCGCTATGCCGAATTGAAGCTGCCGGGCCGCTGGGGCGCCGCCGAGCTGCCGTCGATCCAGGCGATCGACCTGTTGCAGGAGCCCCCCGAGCGCGGCCGCTGGATCGCGCCGCGACTGCTAAAGGCGCTCGAGGAAACGCTCGAACGCGGCGAGCAGTCGCTGCTGTTCCTCAACCGCCGCGGTTATGCCCCGCTGACTTTGTGCCGCACCTGCGGCCACCGCTTCCAATGCCCCAACTGCACCGCCTGGATGGTCGAGCATCGCCTCGTCCACCGCCTCGCCTGCCATCATTGCGGGCATGTCGAGCCGGTGCCGCGCGCCTGCCCGGAATGCGGCAACGAGGATACTTTGGTCGCGGTCGGCCCCGGCGTCGAACGCATCGCCGACGAGGTGCGCGCACTGTTCCCGCTCGCCAAGGTCGCGGTAATCACCTCCGACACGATCTGGTCGCCGGCCAGGGCGGCCGAGTTCGTCGCGCGGATGGAGGCGCACGACATCGACATCATCGTCGGCACGCAGCTCGTCACCAAGGGTTATCATTTCCCCAACCTCACGCTGGTCGGGGTGATCGACGCCGATCTCGGGCTCGGCGGCGGCGACCTGCGCGCGTCGGAGCGCACCTTCCAGCAGATCATGCAGGTCTCGGGGCGCGCCGGGCGCGCCGCCAAGCCGGGGCATGTCTATATCCAGACGCACAGCCCCGATGCGCAGGTGATGCGCGCGCTCGTCTCGGGCGATGCCGAGGCCTTCTACGTCGCCGAAACCGAGTCGCGCCGCGAGGCCGGCGCGCCACCGTTCGGGCGCTTCGCCGGGATCGTCGTGTCGAGCGAGGAACAGGGCGCTGCGCACGACATCGCCAAGCTGATCGGCCGCACCGCGCCCGAGATCGACGGCATGCAGGTCTATGGCCCGGCCCCTGCCCCACTCGCCATGCTGCGCGGGCGTCACCGCTACCGCCTGTTGATCCACGCCCGCCGCGCGCTCGACGTACAGGACGTGATCCGTGCCTGGCTCGGCGCGCTCGACTGGCCGGCCAAGGTGCGTGTCGTCGTGGATGTCGACCCGTACAGCTTCGTTTGAGGAATCGCGCGGGGAAGGCGCTTGAACGGGTCTTCGAATTGCCCGACAGCGCGCTTATGGTGCACGACATGGTCCGGACGATGATGCGGTGGCTTCTCCTGCTGGCGGCGCTGACCGGCTTTGCCGGCGTGGCGCACGCCGACGACATCTCGGCCGCCGGGCGCGGCGTGGTGCGTGTCGTCACGGTGGCGATGGTCGACGACAAGGTGGTCGGCTTCGGCCATGGCAGCGGCTTCGCCATCGCGCCCAACCGCATCATCACCAATGCGCATGTCGTCGAGCTGGCCAAGCGTTATCCCGACAATGTCGTGATCGGCATCGTCCCGTCGGAGGGCGCCAAGAGCTATGAGGGCAAGGTCATCGCGATCGATGCCGCGCGCGACCTCGCGATCATCGAGTTCACGGGCACGCACCTGCCGACGCTGGCGCTCTATTCGGGGCCGGTCGAGGAGGGCAATCCGGTCACTGCCCTGGGTTATCCCGGCAATGTCGACGTCGCGACGGCGCAATCGGCGGCGGATTACATCCACCCGCTCAGCCCGATCCGCTCCGAGGGCGTGTTCTCGGGGCGCCGCGCGCTGTCGGGCACGCAGGTGCTGCTGCACACCGCCGGCATCGCACGCGGCAATTCGGGCGGGCCGTTGCTCGATCCGTGCGGGCGCGTGATCGGGGTCAATTCGGCGATTACCCAGGCAGCGGAGGGCGACAGCAGTTTCGGCTTCGCCATCGCCGATTCGGAACTCGCCAGCTTTCTCGCCCAGGCCAGGCAGAAATATGTCGCGCTCGGCACGCCCTGCACCAGCATGACCGAGTTGATGAAGCAGGACAGCGACGTCGAGGCGCGCGCCAAGGCCGATGCCGATCTCGCGCGGCGTGAAGCGCAGGCGAAGAACGCGCTCGCACGCGAGGTCGCGCTGGCCAAGGCGCGCGACGATGCCGAGCGCAGCCGCGAGAATGTCATCGCTATTGCCGCCGTCCTGCTGGTCGCCGGGGCGCTGGCGATCGGCGGGGCCGGGTTGCTCGAGGTCAAGGACCGGCGGCGCGAGGCGATCTGGGCGCTGGCCGGGGGTGGCGTGTTGATGCTCGCATCGGGCGTGGTGTTCTTCCTGCGCCCGAGCGGCGCGATCGCCCCGGCCCCGACCCCCGTCGCGACGGCGACCGCGCCGGCCTATTCGAGCGCCGCGATCGGCAAGCTCGTCTGCACCTATGTCCCCGAGCGCAGCCGCGTCGTGTCGACCGCCGTCGCCGATCTCAATCTCGACTGGGGCACGGCAGGGTGCGTGAATGGCCGCACCCAATATGCCGAGAATGGCAGCAAATGGGACCGCGTGCTGGTACCGTCGGAAGAGCAGACCGTTTCGGTGCTGCAATTCGATCCGGCGACGCGAAGCTATGTCTCGATGCGCTATTTCCTCGCCGCCGGGCAGATGGACGCGCTGCGCAAGATCCGCGCGCAGGTGACGCTCAAGGCCTGCTCGACCGATGAGGCCGCGCGCGCCAACCTCTCGCAGCAACAGGCCGCGATGCGCACGCAGCTACCGACCTACCCCAATGAGAAGATCGTCTATGCCTGCCGGCCGGATGGCCATTGAAGCGGGCGGGAAATCGCCTAGACTGAGCCCTGCAAGGCGCTGAACCGCCGGCATATTGGGGGTTGGTTATGCGCGCAATTCTGGCCGCGATCGCGGCGTTGCTCTGTGGCGTGGCGGCCCCGGCCGCCGCCGACTGGCACGAGGCCCGGACCAGGCACTTCCTGATCTATTCGCAGGATTCCGATGCCAAGCTGCGCAAGTTCGCCGAACGGCTCGAATCGGTCCATGCGCTGATGCTGATGGCGACCGGGGTCCGTGAGGAAGCGCATCCCTATCCGGTCCGCGTCTATGTCGTCGCCGGCGTCAAGACGGTGCAGAGCTACATGGAAAAGCCCGACAGCAATGTCGCGGGTTTCTACCGTTCGCTGGCGGCGGGGCCGATTGCGATCACGCCGCAGAACACCGGCGGGGACGACAGCAGCTTTTCGCCGCAGGTCGTGCTGTTCCACGAATATGCGCATCACTTCATGCTGCAATTTTTCCCCTCCGCCTACCCCGCCTGGTATGTCGAGGGTTGGGCGGAACTGGTCTCGACGGCCTCGTTCGAAAAGCCCGGCGTGATCAGCTATGGCAAGGTCGCCGACCACCGTCGCTACGAGCTCGATCTATCCTCCTTCCACGTCAAGGCGTCGCGGCTGGTGTCGCTGCGGCAGAAGGATCTTGGCGACGAAGAGCGAGCGCGGTTCTATGGGTCGAGCTGGCTGCTGACGCATTATCTCACCTTCGATCCGGCGCGGCACGGTCAGCTCGCTGCCTATCTCACCGCCTTCAACGCCGGCGCATCACCGAGCGAGGCGGCCAAGGTCTTCGGCGACCCGCGCGGCCTCGACCGCGATCTCGACAAATATCTTGAAGCGGCGAGCTTCACCTACCGACAGCCGCCGATTCCGCCGGAGATTGCGCGCGGCGTGACGATCCGCCCGTTAGCGCCCGACGAAGCGGCAATGCTTCCCTATGCGCTCGAATTTACCAAGACGATGAAGCCCGATGCCGCCAAGGCCTTTGCGGCGCGGGTCGAGGCGGCGGCGGCGGCATTCCCCGATGGCGCGGCCGCGCAGCAACTCGCGGCGCAAGTCGACCTCGATGCCGGACTGCTCGACCCGGCGGAGCGCGAAGCGGCACGCGCGGTGGCGCTCGCCCCGCAGAGCGCGCGGGCGCATTATTATCTCGGCGCGGTGCGGCTGGAACGGGCGAAGAGCGCCGAGGGCGACAAGCGCACGGCGCTGATCGCCGCCGGCAAGAGCGAGGTACTCGCCGCCAACCAGCTCGACGCCAATGATCCGCTGCCGCTGCTTGCCTTTTACGAAAGCTTCGGCATCGCGCAGCAGCCGCCTTCCGACGCCGGCCGCGCCGCGCTCGCGCGCGCGGTCGAGATCGTACCGCAGGATGGCGGCGCGCGCATGACCTATGTCTATGACCTGATCATGCACGGCCAGAAACAGACCGCCGCACGCATGCTCAAGCCGCTTGCCTATGACCCGCATGGAGGCAGCGGATCGGCACGCGCGCTGAAGATGCTCGACATCCTCGAAGGACGCGCGACCGGCGACCCGCTCAATGTCCAGGTCACCGAAGAGAGCGACACGCCCAAACCGAAATCGGGCAACTGAAGCGCCGTCAGGCGACGCGCGGTTGTCGCCAGAACGGCACGACGAAGCCGCCACGGCGATAGGCGACGATCACCATCGCAATGCCGAACCCCGTCGCCACGACGATCGCCGGCAAGGACGCCTCGGCACCGAAGGCGCCGCCGGTCAGCAGATCGGGGCCGGTGATGCGTGGCCGAAGGATGCCGTCGGTAGCGTTGCCCGATATGGCGATGCCGTAAATCCCGCCCTGCGCGAAATTCCACGCCGCATGAACGCCGATCGCCGCCCATAGCCGCCGCGTGATGAGGTAGATCGCGGCGAGCATGATCCCGGCCTCGAGCGCGATCGCGGCGCCGGCGAGCAAGGTCGCATTCTCGTTGCCGAGGTGCAGCGCACCGAACAGCGCCGCCGACAATGCCAGCGCGATCCACGTGCCGAGCCATTCCTCGACAAGCCGGAAGAACCAGCCGCGAAAGATGATCTCTTCGGTAAAACCCGAGACGATGGCGATGGCGAGCGCCGGCAGCAGCACGGCCGGTCCGCGTGTGCCGATCACGCTATAGCCGCCGAGCAGCGCGATCACCGCGACGACCGCGGAGAACAGCAGCAGGCCGGTGAGAATTCCCCCGGCGAACTCGAGCGGTGCGCCGCGCAGCGCGAATTCGCGCACCGGCCGGCGTTCGATCACGCGGCAGAACAGCGCATAGGCACCGACGAAGATCGCCGCGACGCAGCTCGCAACGATGACCGCGCGGGCATTCCCCAGATGCGGCCCGATCAGCTTGCCCACGCCGCGCGAAATCAACAAGGCCCCGACAATGAAGGCGAAGGCAACCAGCAATCGAAACATCGGATGGCGGGCGATCTTGGCCAATATGCCCGCCCTGGCTTCGTTCGTCGTCATGCTGCCCGCTCCACTGTGTCGTAGCAGCATAACTCACCCGCAGGGGATCGCAATGTCTTTGCCGCTGATCAGCGGCGGTCGATGCGGGCCGCGAAGCACCCGGGCTTGGCGAAATGAGCATGGAGATAGGCGACCTGCGGGTCGTTCAGCATGCGCCGGATCGTGACCTCGGCCTCGCGCCCATCGGCGAGATCCGCATCGACCATCATCCCGCCATCGTCGAACGCGCGAAGCGACAGCGTGCGGGTGCGAAACTGGTCGGGGAGCGAATCGCGATATTCCGCTGGCTCGGCGGCATCGGCGCGGACATAGACGGCGTGGCGCGACCGAAATGGCGATGCTACCGGCAGATGCTCGAAATTGGCGAGGATCAGCGTCTCGCCCGGCTCGGCATCGACCAAGGACACCCGGCACGGAAAGCCGGGCTTGCTGGTTGCCACCACGCGACGGACATCGCACGCCTCGAGCGCGTCGTCATCCAGCGCGAACAGCGGCGCGAAGGGCGCGGGATCGAGCCCGCGCAACACGAAACTGCTCATGCCACGCCCTCGCGCTTGAGCAGCGTCAGCTTGCGATCGACGCCATAGGCATAGCCGCCGATGTTGCCGTCGCTTCGCTGCACGCGGTGGCAGGGGATGACGATCGGCACATGATTGGCGCCGCACGCCGACCCCGCCGCGCGCACCGCGCCGGGGCTGCCGGCAAGCGCGGCGAGCTCGGCATAGCTGCGCGTCTCGCCGAACGGGATCTGCCGCAACGCCTGCCAGATCGCTTCCTGGAAGGCGGTGCCCTGCACGTCGAGTGGCAGGTCCTGGTCGCGCTCGGGCGATTCGACCGAAGCGACGACCTTTGCCGCGAGATCGGCCAGCGCGGCGCCGCCCGGCATGATCTCGGCATGGGGAAAGCGCGCGCGCAGCGCCGCCTCGTCCTCGTCGAACGATACGCGGCACAACCCCTTGTCGGTCGCCGCGACGAGCATGGCGCCAAGGCTGGTATCGGCGATCGTCCAGCGGATCGTCACCCCCGCCCCGCCCTTGCGCCACGCGCTGGGCGTCATGCCGAGGCGCCGGGCGCCGCCTTCGTAGAAGCGGCTCGGCGCTGAATAGCCGGCTTCGTAGATTGCCTGCGTCACACTGGCCTCCTCGATCAATGCCTGCCCGACGCGCCGCGCCTTGAGACCGCGGGCATAGGCCGCCGGGGTCACCCCGGTGGCGCGCTTGAACAGGCGATGGAAATGATGGGGCGCATAGCCGACCGCAGCGGCGAGATCGTCGAGCGCGATGACGTCCTCGGCCGCCTCGATCATCGCCACAGCGCGCGCCACCGCGACGCGGTCGCGGCCGACCTCGTCGGGCTTGCAGCGCAGGCAGGCGCGATATCCCGCCGCGCGCGCCTCGGCACCGTCGCGGTAGAAACTGACATGCTCGCGCCTGGGATGGCGCGCCGGGCAGCTCGGTTTGCAATAGATGCCAGTGGTCTTGACCGCGCCAACGAAGCGGCCGTCTTGCGCGCGGTCGCGCGCTGCGAAAGCGGCCCAGGCGATATCGGGATCGATGGTGATGTCGTGCGTCATGCCACGGATATAGGCCATAGCGCCGGTCGCCACATCCCGAGGATTGCGGTCAAACCGGGGCGCCGCAATGCGTGATTGTTGCGGGGGCAACGCGTGCTTGTTGCGGGGGGCAGGTTCAGCTTCTACGCACGAGCTTTCGAAAAGGGGCGATCATGAAAGCACTGCTCTGCGCGACAGCCGCGCTGTTGACGACCGTGGCGATGCCGGCGGAGGCGAAAGACGTCGTGATTCATGCCGGCACCTTGATCGACGGCACCACCAATGCGCCGCGTCACGAGGTGACGATCGTGATCCATGACGATCGCATCGTCGCGGTCACGCCGGGCTTCAGCACCCCGGCCGGCGCTGAGGTGATCGACCTGTCGACTGCCACCGTGCTGCCGGGTCTGATCGACACCCATGTCCATATCACCAGCCAATTCGACGGCGGCGACCCGGTGCGCGAGATGGTCACGCAGACCGATCTCGACGCCGCCTACAAGACGCCAGCCTATGCCCGCGCCACGCTCGAGGCGGGCTTTACCACCGTCCGCGACGTCGGCGGGGCGACCGATCTCGTCGTCGCGATGAAACGCGCGATCGCGCGCGGCGAAATCGCCGGGCCGCGTTTATGGGTCTCGGGCGCGCCGCTCGGCCCGACCGGCGGACATGGCGACTCCCATTCCGGGCTCGATCCCGCCATCTCGCAGCCGCAATGGAACGAGGCGCTGGTCGACGGGGTCGACAGCGCGATCCGCATCGTCCGCGATCACCGCCGGCGCGGTGCCGACCTGATCAAGATCATGCCCTCGGGTGGCGTGCTGTCGGTCAATGACGATCCCGCGCTGCAGTTGATGAGCGATGCCGAGATCACCGCCGTGGTCGAGACCGCCCACGCGCTGGGGATGAAAGTCGCGGCGCACATCCACGGCCGCGAGGCGATTGCCCATGCCGTCGCACTGGGCGTCGATTCGGTCGAGCATGGCAGTTATGCCGGGCCCGAGAGCTACGCCTTGTTCAAGACCCACGGCACCTATCTCGTCCCGACGCTGCTGATCGGCCAGCGCGTCTACGAGATCGCCAAGACCAACCCCGAGCAGCTCCCACCGTCATCCGCCGCCAAGGCGCTAGCGGTTGCGCCGCATCTCAAGTCCAATCTTGCCGCCGCCTACAAGGCCGGGGTGAAGATCGCATTCGGCACCGACCAGGGCCTGGTCGCGCATGGCCGCAACGCCGGCGAGTTCGCGCTGATGGTCGAGGCCGGCATGACGCCCACCGATGCGATCCTGGCCGCCACGCGCAACGCCGCCGACCTGATCGGCGACAGCGTCGATATCGGGTCGGTCCAGGCCGGCCGCTTCGCCGATATAATCGCGGTGCCGGGTGATCCGCTCGCCGACGTGACGCGGCTCGAGCATGTCGCCTTCGTGATGAAGGGCGGCGTGGTCTATCGGCGCGACGATCGGGACACCGGCGCCGGCGGTGTTGCGAGCACGACCGGCCACTGATTGGCGAACCCCGCGTCGGTGAGGCATGGCGAGGGGGCGAGATGCTGGCGAACGGTCGGCGCCTCCCCCGGCGCCGCTTATTTTGCCCTAACCGTACGCATGCTCTGGGCAATGGCGCGAGCCCCGCGCAACAGGGTGGCGATCGCAGCCGGGGCGAGGTCCTTGCCGTAACGCGCGATCGTCACGACCTTGCCGCCGACCGATGTGATGCACACGCCGGTTGGCTGGAGGTAACTGATGCCGGCGCCCGTCACATTGACCTGCCCACCCATGTAAGCGCAGACATCGTCATGGCCGAGCGGCTTGATCATGCCCTTGATTTCGACCTTGGTGCCGAGAACCTGGCTGAGATCGGCCCCGGCATCGCCCTTTTTCATTGCCGCCGCATAGCCTGCAACGGCAACGGGATTGTCGAACTCCGCACCCAATTCCTTGATCAGCGTCGGGCGGTCCACGACCGGCATCAGCATCGAGGTCGGCGTCTTGATCAGCGTATAGTCGTTGACCCCGGCGCCAATGCTGCCATCGCATTGTTTCAGCGTGGCATGGGTGACTGCACCCTTGTCACCCGCGGCGACGAGTTGCGCGACTGCAGCGTCCCTCCCGGTCGGGATGCAATAACCGGGCGGCAAGGGCATCGTCAGCGCAACCCCGCCGATGGAGAAGTCGACCGACGGCGGCGGCGGCGGTGCCGGCGCCGGCACCGGCGCGGGTGCCACCACGGGCGATGCCAACGCCATTGCTATCAACTGCCACATCGTCCGTCCCCCCTTGCGATGCCCCGCAACGGCGCATCATCCCAAGTCACTGCTGCAACTTGCAGATCGGATGGCGGGATGTCCACGGGCCGCGACGTCGATCATCCGTACCGCCACATGCTGCCCGGATCAGGCCACGCGGCAACTCGAACCGTTTCGATAGTCATCACCATTGGCATTCGCGCCGCGCTTGCGCGATGATTGAGGCGACACGGGAGATGATCGATGCGGTCGCCAATCACGACTCTTGTTCTTGCCATCGCGACGGTGTCGCTCGCGGGGTGCGCCACCGCGCCGCGCACCGATGCCGGCCTGATCGCCGATGCCGGGATCAAGGCCACCGGGACGCTACAAAGCGACGTGGATACGCTCGCCGCGCACGTCACCTCGGCCGACGTCACTGAAGCGTTCACCCAGCGCTGGCAGATATGTGCCGTGCCGGCGAATTGCGGCGTGTCGGTCCCGATCGACCAGCATCTGTTCGACGAGCGACGCAAGCTTGCCGAGGTCATCCAGTTGCGCGCGAAAGCGCTCGGCGCGCTGGGTGAGGCCTATGGCGCGCTCAAGCAGGAGGCTGATTATGATGCGCGCGCTGACGCTACTTCGGCGACCAACGACGCGGTCAGCGCGGTCAATGATTTTGCCGGCAACGTCTTCGCCCTGGCCAGGGCGCCGATCCCGGCACCGGTCGTCGCGCTGGCCGGCGATGTGGCGGGGATCATCGCCGACAGCCGCCAGCGCCATCGCATTCTCGCCGCGAACGCGAAATTGCGCGAGATCGCCCAGCGGCTCCATGACGGCCTCAAGCAGGAAGCCTTTGTGTTCGACACGGTCGCTGCATCGACCGAGCGGCAGCGATCGGCCGCGAAGATCGCGCTGTTTCAGGCCGGGTTGATCCCCGGCACGACATTGCTCCAGCCGATGGTCAACTCGCTCGGCGTGACGCTGAACCCCGGCGCCGACGGGATGATCGCAAACTCGCCGGCCTTGCAGGCGGCAACGATCGACACTGCGCGAGCACAATCGGCGGCCGAGACGGTCGCAATACAGGGTCGCTACCAGGCGTCGCTCGCCGCGCTGGAAGCATTGATCGCCGAGCAGGATCAGCTTGGCGCCAAGGGCGGCGTATCGCTTGCCGAGGTCGATCGGTTGCTGGGGACGATCGTCGCAAGCCTGCAGGCCGGCAAAGGGGGACATTGAGCCATGACGACAAGCCCGCATGATCGCCTGATCGAGGTCTATCAGAGTTACAGCGACGCCTATGCGCGCCGCGCCGACGATCTCGCCGCGGCACAATCGCCCGATCAGATCCGTGCGATCCTCGCCAACGTCAACGCGCTCGAGGCAAGCTATCTGGAGGCCGCGCGCGCGGCGCTGGACGCGACCGGCGCTGTCGTAGAACAGGCCTATGCCGATGCCCGGGACGCGCGCGCGGCGGTCGACGCGGCCTATCAAGGCGCCAGGGACATCGTCGAAAAGATCCACTTGGTCGGTAGCCTGGCGAACAAGGCGAACGCGCTGGTCAAGGCGGCGGGCGGCGCCTGAAATCTGCCGGTTTGAGCCTGCCGGGTGAAATCCTGACCGCGAAACGCGCTTGGCGCCCTGTCTCCCACCTCCCCTCGGCGAGAGACGAGAAGTTCGGTACAAAATGTGAGCTTTTTGCTGATGCTTTAGAACTGCCCGAATTGCAGATGAATGCGCCGCGCGCCTCCTGCATGCGCTATCGCCGCCTTGACGTCGGGGCGCGCCTTGATCGCGGGAAGCTGGGCAGTGAACGGATCGTCGGGCAGCTGTACTGGCGGTGCATCATAATCGCTTAGCTGCCTGAGCGCCTCGACGCGCAATGCGGGATCGCCGAGACGGCGCGCAAAGGAGGCGGCGGCAGCATCGAGATCGCCGAGACACATCAGCATATTGGTCAGCGCAGGCGGCGCATCCTTCTCGTGCGCGCGGAGATAGGATAGCTCTGCTGCCGCATCGGCTGGCTTGCCCGACCTGGAGCGCGCGCAGCCACGGATCAGCTGGATCTGCATCATGCCAAAGCCGCTGACGTTGCGCTTCGCCTGGTCGAACAGCGCGATCGTGGCAAGCGCATCGGCGAAGTGGGAATATTGTAGCTGATTTCCGGCGAGGTTGATGACCTGACTGACATTGGCGCTGCCATTCTCCTCCGCTGCTGCACCCGATCGCAATGCCGCGTCACTGTCGTCATAACGGCCGAGCGCGCCATAATTGTCGGCCAACCTATCCCACCACCACGCGGTTTGCTCCGCGGCGTCGCTGAATGCGCCGGGCTTACCGATGCGTGAATGCAGTGCCTCCAGCGACTGAACCGCTTCCTGAGGACGGCCCAGCGCATGAAGATAGCCGGCGGCACGAACGACCGGCCCGAGCAGGTCCGGGTGCTGCGCGGCGAGCGCGCGCATCTCGGCAAGCCCCTGCTCGACCGCCCGCCGAACATCGAAATCGCGCGGCAGGGTCA
Source organism: Parasphingomonas halimpatiens (assembly GCF_036663795.1). Lineage (NCBI taxonomy): Bacteria > Pseudomonadati > Pseudomonadota > Alphaproteobacteria > Sphingomonadales > Sphingomonadaceae > Parasphingomonas > Parasphingomonas halimpatiens. The sequence goes on along the minus strand of NZ_JAXOJP010000033.1, from coordinate 12,180 downwards.
CGCGCAGACGCGGATCGAGATTGGCGTCGAACCACACGCGCGGGTTTCGCACGACGCTCATTTCGCGCGTCGCCCCCGCCTGGTCGCCGGCCTCGATGAGCAGCACTGCCAGACGATAACGGAAATAGTCAGGGCTCATCATCGGATCGGCCGGCGTATATTTGCCGCTGGTTACGACACCCAACAGGCGTCGGCGTTGCGCGACCGTACCTTCCTCAGTGAGATGGTTGTCGAGTTCGTAGAGGTAGCGCGTCGGCATTTTGTCGAGCATCGACGGATGATCGCGTGCCATGCTCTCGATCGTCGCGATGGCGTCGGTGAACATCCCGCCCTGCGCCGCGACGAGAAAGCGAAATTGCCAAGATTCTTCGGGTGCCCCCTCGATCGCCGTCCCGGCGACGGCATAGCGGTAAGCGTCCTCCTTCGCGCCGGTGCGCAGCGCGCAGCCTGCCATCACATCATAGGCGAACGGGCGCATCTGGACCGGCAACGGCGAGGGGTCGGTGGCGACGAGCGCTGCGGCATCCCGCATCGCCGTGACGCAATCGCCCTGACGAAAGGCTTCGAGCGCCGCCTGGAGCGCCCGTTGGGCGGCGGCGGCAGACTCCGCGACCGGCGCGGATCTCGCGCGATCGACCGCCAAGACAGGCAGCGGCAGCGCCGTCCCCAGCCCGGCCAGCAATATGGCGGCGTGACGAAGCGAGATGCGCGTCGGTCGGCGGTTCTGCGATTGCTGTTTCATCACTATAGCTTAGAGACGCTTTACCCCCGCGCTGTCCATCGATGTTCGCACCGATATGGCGGCTTTCAGCCACGCATCGATCCGCCGCATCGTATCGTCACGATAGATGATGCCGTGCCCGGTCCCGGCGACGAGCTCGAGCTTCGCATCAGGCCGCTCCTTGGCGAGCGCGATGCTGTTGTCGGCCGGGATGGTTTCGTCGTCGCGGCCATGGAGCAGCAGGATCGGGCAGGCGATGCGCGGCAGCTTGTCGATCGTGCGGAAGCGCTCGGTGACGAGCCATTCGGCCGGGATCCAGGGATAATGCTGGCCGGTGACATGCGCGATGCCGGTATAGCCGGCGACCAGCACCAGCGCGCGGGGCGGGTGTTCCAGCGCGAGCTGCGCGGCGACGCCCGAGCCGAGCGAATAGCCGAGCAGGACGATCCGGTCGGGCGCGACGCCTTTCGCGCGCAGCCAGCCCCATGCGGCGCGCGCATCACGGTACAGCCCCTGCTCGCTCGGCTTGCCCGGATTGCCGCCGAAGCCGCGATATTCCGACAGCAGCAAGCCATAGCCGTCGCCGATCAGCGGTCGCATCGCCGCTGCGCTGCCGCTGACGGCGTGGCCATTGCCATGGAACATCAGCACGGTCGGCATGCCGGCCCGGGGCGCGCGGTACAAGGCACGCAGGTGCAGGCCGTCGGCCGTGGTCAGCATGACCTCTTCGAAGTCGACCTCGGAGGCGACGAGGCCGCGATGGCCACCGGCGCCGGGATAGATCAGGTCGCGCTGCTTGACGTAGAGGCCGGCAAGCACCGCGATATATAATGCTGCGACGAACAGCGTCGCGCCCAGCAGAAAGCGCCGCAGCGCCCTCATCAGCCGTTCGCGCGGAACAGAGCGAGCGTGCGCTCGCGCGCCAGATCGGCGCTCGGCTCGTGATAATCCTTGCGACGATCCGAGTTGAAACCGTGCCCGGCCTCGTAAACATAGACTTCGGCGCGCGGCCACGCCTTGGCGATGACCTTATCGACGCCCTCCATCGGGATGCCGTGATCGTAACGCCCGAAATGCGCGATCACCGGCACCCTGGGCTCCTCGTCGGCGACGCCGGGGATCAGGCTGCCATAATAGCCCGAGGCGGCGGCAAGCCCCGTCAGCCGCGTCGCCGCCATCCATGCGATCGACCCGCCATAGCAATAGCCGACCACGAACACCGGGCCGCGCTCCTTGAGCGCATCGATACAGGTCTGCACGTCCTTCAGCGACAGATCGAACGGGTGGAGTTGCCGTGCGAGCTCGATCGCGCGCTCAAAATCCGGTCCGGTATAGCTCGCCTCGAAGCCGGGATGCTCGCGGTCGAAAAGCGCCGGCGAGAGCACCTCATAACCATCGGCGGCATATTCGTCGGCCAGCTCGCGAATATGGTCGGTGACGCCGAATATCTCCTGCACCAGCACCAGCCCGCCGCGCCGCTCGCCCTCGGGGTGGACATGATAGACGGCAACCGCCGCGCCATCGGACATCGTCATCTGCTCCATCGTGCCGGCAGCCATGAGCGCTCCTCTCTCTTGCATCGGACAACATCTTGCTTGACCATGGTTTTGCACGGGCGGTCGCGAAGCGGAAGCCGGCAATGGCGGGAGAAGGAGGATGCCGGGAACACGAAGCGTCGGGATTCTGGTCGCGCTGATCACCCTAGCCAGTGCCGGGTGCAGCAAACCCCAGCCGCCGCGCGACCCGAGGGCTGAAGCGGCCAAGGAATTTGTCGCGCTTCAGCGCGAAGCCGAACACGCGTGCAAATGCGAACGCCATAGCGGGCCGGCCGGCAAGAATAGCTGTTGGGCGAAATTTGAGGCTGCGATCGCCCCGAAAAAGCCAAGTCCGGCTGGGACGGCGTGCTTGCCGGTTTATTCGGAGTCGCGTTGCTGGCAGGAAAGTGACGATCACAGCGAATTTTCGGTGGGGACCTGCGTCGTCACACGCTACACTGCCGCGCTCAACGCTGGCAGCGAGGTGACCCTCTGCACCAAGGCCGAGGCCCAATCGGCCGAGCAAATCCTCACCGCGATAGATGCCGGCCCCAAGGCTTCGAAGGCGAAGCGCGATGCAGCGGATGCGGCGGTGCGGAACATCGCGCGCGGCGGAAACTTCGTCGCCGGCGCCTCCAGTACCCCGGGCTGCGTCTGACCACCTAATCGCTCTCACGTCGCGACCCCGCAGACACCACCGGGTTGCATCGCAGCGAACCCGATGCTAACCGCGCGGCGACCCATCCGGGGGGCCGATTCCGGCCTCCCTTTTTATATGGGCCAACCCGTTGTTGACGAGGAAAAGAATCGCGTGGAGACATCCGGCGGTCATTTGGGTGGCAGTATTCAGGCAAGCCTTGGCGGACGTTACGCCACCGCTCTGTTCGAACTGGCCCGTGACGAGAAGACCCTGCCCGCCGTCGAGGCGAGCCTCGTCGCCGTGCGCGCCGCGATCGACCAGTCGCCCGAGTTTCAGCGGCTGATCGCCAGCCCGCTGCTCGGCCGCGATGTCGCCGCTCGGGCGCTTGCCGCCGTCGCGACCTCGATGAAGCTCGATGCGACGACCGCGAAGTTCCTCGGCGTGCTCGCGCAGAACCGCCGGTTGTCGCAGCTTCCCGCTATCATTCGCGCCTTCCGCCAGCTTGCCGCCGCCCAGCGCGGCGAGACGACGGCGGAAGTGACCTCGGCGCATCCGCTCGATGCCGGCCAGGTCGAGGCGCTCAAGGCGCAGCTCAAGACGCGGCTCCGCCGCGATGTTACCGTCGGCCTCTCGGTCGACCCCGCTTTGCTTGGCGGGCTGGTCGTCAAGATCGGCTCGCAGATGATCGACTCGTCGATCCGCACCCGTCTGAACACTCTCGCGCACGCGATGAAAGGCTGAAGGCTTAGACAATGGATATCCGCGCCGCTGAAATCTCGAAGGTCATCAAGGACCAGATCGCCAGCTTCGGCACCGAGGCGGAAGTCTCGGAAACCGGCCAGGTGCTCTCGGTCGGCGACGGCATCGCGCGCATCCACGGGCTGGACAATGTCCAGGCCGGCGAGATGGTCGAATTCTCGAACGGCGTGCAGGGCATGGCGCTCAACCTCGAGGCCGACAATGTCGGCGTCGTGATCTTCGGGTCGGACTCGGAGATCAAGGAAGGTGACGTCGTCAAGCGCACCGGCACGATCGTCGACGTGCCGATCGGCAAGGCGCTGCTCGGCCGCGTGGTCGATGGCCTCGGCAACCCGATCGACGGCAAGGGCCCGATCCTCACCACAGAGCGCAGCCGCGTCGAGGTCAAGGCGCCCGGCATCATCCCACGCACCTCGGTCCATGAGCCGGTGCAGACCGGCCTCAAGGCGATCGACGCGCTCGTCCCCGTCGGCCGCGGCCAGCGCGAGCTGATCATCGGCGATCGCCAGACCGGCAAGTCCGCCGTCGCGATCGACACCTTCATCAACCAGAAGGCGGCGCATGCCGGCACTGATGAGAGCGCCAAGCTCTATTGCATCTATGTCGCGATCGGCCAGAAGCGCTCGACCGTCGCCCAGCTGGTCCGCACGCTGACCGAGAATGGCGCGATGGACTATTCTATCGTCGTCGCCGCGACCGCGTCGGACCCCGCGCCGCTGCAGTTCCTCGCGCCCTATACCGGCTGCGCGATGGGCGAATATTTCCGCGACAATGGCATGCACGCGCTGATCGTCTATGACGATCTGTCGAAGCAGGCCGTTGCCTACCGCCAGATGTCGCTGCTGCTGCGCCGCCCGCCGGGCCGCGAAGCCTATCCCGGCGACGTCTTCTATCTTCACTCGCGCCTGCTCGAGCGCGCCGCGAAGATGAACAAGGACAATGGCTCGGGCTCGCTCACCGCGCTGCCGATCATCGAGACCCAGGCCGGCGACGTGTCGGCCTATATCCCGACCAACGTGATCTCGATCACCGACGGCCAGATCTTCCTCGAAACCGACCTGTTCTTCGCCGGCATCCGCCCGGCGATCAACGTCGGCCTGTCGGTCAGCCGCGTCGGCTCGGCCGCGCAGACCAAGGCGATGAAGAAGGTGTCGGGCTCGATCAAGCTCGAGCTCGCCCAGTATCGCGAGATGGCGGCGTTCGCGCAGTTCGGCTCGGATCTCGACGCTTCGACCCAGCGCCTGCTCAACCGCGGTGCGCGCCTGACCGAGCTGCTCAAGCAGCCGCAGTTCTCGCCGCTGCCGTTCGAGGAGCAGACCGCTTCCATCTTCGCCGGCACCAACGGCTATCTCGACACCGTCCCGGTCGATGCGGTGGTGCGCTATGAGCAGGCGATGCTCGCCGATCTGCGCGCCAACCATGCCGATGTGCTCAAGACGATCCGCGACACCAAGGATCTCGGCGACGAGGCCAAGGGGAAGCTCAAGAGCGCGCTCGACGCGTTCGCCAAGACGTTTGCGTAAGACATTTTCCTCGTCATCCCAGCGAAAGCTGGGATCTCATGCGGCTCCTGCATTCCGCTCACCGCGCGAGATCCTGACTTTCGTCAGGATGACGAACTAAGGGTTTTTCATGGCTTCACTAAAGGCCCTCAAGATCCGCATCGGCTCGGTGAAGTCGACGCAGAAGATCACCAAGGCGATGAAGATGGTCGCCGCCGCCAAGCTGCGCCGCGCGCAGGAGGCGGCGGTTGCCGCGCGTCCCTATGCGCTGCGGCTCGAAAAGGTCATGGCCAGCCTCGCCGCCAAGGTGACGGTGTCCGAATCCTCGCCCAAGCTGCTCGCCGGCACCGGCCAAGACCAGACCCATCTGCTGATCATCGCGACCAGCGAGCGCGGTCTGGCGGGCGCGTTCAACTCGAACATCGTCCGCGCCGCACGCCGCAAGGCCGAGGAGCTCGAAGCTGCCGGCAAGACCGTCAAGATCTACATCGCCGGCAAGAAGGGCCGCGTGATCCGGCGCTTCTACCCCAACCAGATCGTCGCCGATCACGAGATGAGCCACATCAAGAACGTCGCCTTCGCCGATGCCAAGGCGATCACCGATGATGTCATCGCACGCTTCGAGGCCGGCGAATTCGACATTGCCCACCTGTTCTACGCCCGCTTCCAGTCGGCGCTGGTTCAGGAGCCGGTCGGCCGGCAGATCATCCCCGTCGCGCTCGACACGAGCAAGGCCGCGGCGAACGACGATGGCGGCGCGGTCGATTACGAACCCGACGAGGAGGCGATCCTCGCCGACCTGCTGCCGCGCAACATCGCGATCCAGGTGTTCGGCGCGCTGCTCGAAAACGCCGCGTCGGAACAAGGCAGCCGGATGACCGCGATGGACAATGCCACGCGCAATGCCGGCGACATGATCAACCGCCTCACCATTCAATATAACCGCACCCGCCAGGCCGCGATCACGACCGAACTGGTGGAAATCATCTCGGGCGCCGAAGCGCTCTAAGTCCGCTCGACACAAGGAAAGACCGATGGCTACCGCAGCACCCAAGACCAAGGCTCCGGCGAAGAAGGCAGCCCCGAAGGCACCGGCGGCGCCCAAGGCCGCCGCGTCGGCGGGCACCGCCGCGCCGATCGCGACCAGCAACAATGTCGGCCGCATAAGCCAGGTGATCGGCGCCGTCGTCGACGTGACGTTCGAGCAGGGCCACCTCCCGGCGATCCTGTCGGCACTCGAGACGAGCAACAACGGCAACCGCCTCGTGCTCGAGGTCGCGCAGCATCTCGGCGAGAACACCGTCCGCACCATCGCGATGGACGCGACCGAGGGCCTGACCCGCGGCCAGACCGTCACCGACACCGGTTCGCAGATCCGCGTGCCGGTCGGCCCCAAGACGCTCGGCCGCATCCTCAACGTCATCGGTGAGCCGATCGACGAGCGCGGCCCGGTCGGCCACACCGACACGATGCCGATCCACGCGCTCGCGCCGCTGTTCGTCGACCAGTCGACCGACAGCGCGATCCTCGTCACCGGCATCAAGGTCATCGATCTGCTCGCGCCCTATGCACGCGGCGGCAAGATCGGTCTGTTCGGCGGCGCCGGCGTGGGCAAGACCGTGCTCATCCAGGAACTGATCAACAACATCGCCAAGGGCCATGGCGGCACTTCGGTGTTCGCCGGCGTCGGCGAGCGTACCCGTGAGGGCAACGATCTCTATCACGAGTTCCTCGATGCGGGCGTCATCGCCAAGGATGCCGACGGCAATGCGCAGTCGGAAGGTTCCAAGGTCGCGCTGGTCTATGGCCAGATGAACGAGCCGCCGGGCGCCCGCGCCCGCGTCGCGCTGTCGGGCCTGACGATCGCGGAATATTTCCGCGACGTCGAAGGCCAGGACGTGCTGTTCTTCGTCGACAACATCTTCCGCTTCACCCAGGCGGGGTCGGAAGTGTCGGCGCTGCTCGGCCGCATCCCGTCGGCGGTGGGCTACCAGCCGACACTGTCGACCGACATGGGCGCGCTGCAGGAGCGCATCACCTCGACCAACAAGGGCTCGATCACCTCGGTGCAGGCGATCTATGTGCCGGCCGACGATCTTACCGATCCGGCGCCAGCCACCTCCTTCGCCCACTTGGACGCGACGACCGTGCTCAACCGCGCGATCTCGGAGCTCGGCATCTATCCGGCGGTCGATCCGCTCGACTCCACCAGCCGCGTGCTTGAGCCGCGCGTCGTCGGCCAGGAGCATTACGAGACCGCCCGCGCCGTCCAGTCGACGCTGCAGAAGTACAAGTCGCTGCAGGACATCATCGCCATTCTCGGCATGGACGAACTGTCCGAAGAGGATAAGCTGACGGTCAGCCGCGCGCGGAAAATCCAGAAGTTCCTGTCGCAGCCGTTTCACGTCGCCGAGGTCTTCACCGGCATCCCCGGCAAGTTCGTCGCGATCGAGGACACGGTGAAGAGCTTCAAGGCGGTGGTCGATGGCGAATATGACCATCTGCCCGAGGCAGCCTTCTACATGGTCGGCGGCATCGCCGAAGCCGTGGCCAAGGCCGAGAAGCTCGCGCAGGAAGCGTAACCACATCACTCCCCTCCCCTTCAGGGGAGGGGCTGGGGGTGGGGCCTATCCGCAGATGCTGCGTCTGAGGCACCGCCCCACCCCAACCCCTCCCCTGAAGGGGAGGGGCTAAGGAATTAAAAAGATGCTGCACTTCGAACTCGTCACGCCTGAAAAGCTGGTCCGCTCGGAGGACGTCTATATGGTCGTCGTGCCCGGCACCGAGGGCGACTTCGGCGTGCTCGAGCATCACGCGCCGTTCATGTCGACGATCCGCGACGGCGCGCTGTCGATCTACCACAGCGAAAAGGGCGAGCCCGAGATCCTCGCGATCCAGGGCGGCTTCGCCGAGGTCAGCAAGAACGGCCTGACGATTCTGGCGGAACGCGCCGCCTAAAGCACCCCACACGACATTGCCGATGTTCACGGGCGGCAGCGTCCCCGGCTCGCCGCGCGCATTTGACGCGCACGCCACACCCCGCTGCCCCCGGCCAACCGGCCATCAAACCGGCCATCACATCGCCGCCGCACATTTGGTTAGGCAATTATCAAGCCTTGGCCGCTACGCCTCGACCTCGACTATGAGGGACCAACGGGCATGAGCGCATTCGGACGCCGTAGCGGCGTGGGGCAAGGCCCTGGCGCCCGACCGGCATTCGGCGTCGCGCGCCCGATGCAGGGCGGCGGGCCCGCGCGGCCGGCTGACACCGATGGCAGCGACCAGTTCCCCTCGCTCGGCAATTTGCCGATGCCCTCGGCGCTCGATCCCGATCCGATCGGCAACATGCCCGGCACGCAGCAGGACGCGATGGCGCGGCTGCAGGAGCGCCAGAATGCCTCGGGCGAAGCCGGCGCGAGCAAGATGGAGGGCTTCGAAAGCTCGATCCACAAGATCAAGGAACAGGTGCTGCCGCGCCTGCTCGAACGCGTCGATCCGGAAGCCGCCGCTACGCTCAACAAGGACGAGCTGGCCGAGGAATTCCGCCCGATCATCGGCGAGGTGCTCGCCGAGCTCAAGCTGACGCTCAACCGCCGCGAACAGTTCGCGCTGGAAAAGGTGCTGGTCGACGAACTGCTCGGCCTCGGCCCGCTCGAGGAGCTGCTCGCCGATCCGAGCATCACCGACATCATGGTCAACGGACCCGAGCAAACCTTTGTCGAGCGCAAGGGCAAGCTCGAACTGGCCAATATCCAGTTCCGCGACGAGGAGCATCTGTTCCAGATCGCGCAGCGCATCTGCAACTCGGTCGGCCGCCGCGTCGACCAGACCACGCCGCTCGCCGACGCCCGCCTCAAGGACGGCAGCCGCGTCAACGTCATCGTGCCCCCACTCTCCCTACGCGGCACCGCGATCTCGATTCGTAAATTCTCCGCCAAGCCGATCACGCTCGACATGATGGCCGGCTTCGGCTCGATGAGCCCGAAAATGGCCACCGCATTGAAGATCGCCGGCGCGTGCCGCTTCAACTGCGTCATTTCGGGCGGTACCGGTTCGGGCAAGACGACGATGCTCAACGCGCTGTCGAAGATGATCGACCCGGGCGAGCGTGTGCTGACGATCGAGGACGCCGCCGAACTTCGCCTGCAACAGCCGCACTGGCTGCCGCTCGAAACGCGCCCTGCCAATCTCGAAGGCCAGGGCGAGATCAGCATCCGCGACCTCGTCAAGAACGCGCTGCGTATGCGCCCGGATCGCATCATCCTCGGCGAAATTCGTGGCTCCGAATGCTTCGACATGCTCGCCGCGATGAACACGGGCCATGACGGCTCGATGTGTACGCTCCACGCCAACTCCCCGCGCGAGGCACTCGCTCGCATGGAGAACATGGTGATGATGTCGGACATCAAGGTGCCCAAGGAAGCGATCAGTCGGCAGATCGCCGATTCGGTCGAGCTGATCATCCAGGTCAAGCGCCTGCGCGACGGCTCGCGTCGTGTGACCAACGTCACCGAGGTGATCGGCATGGAAGGCCCGGTGATCGTCACGCAGGAGCTGTTCAAGTTCGAATATCTCGACGAGAGCGCCGACGGCAAGATCATCGGCGAGTACCGCTCGATGGGCCTGCGCCCCTACACGCTGGAAAAGGCTCGCCAGTTCGGCTTCGACCAGGCCTATCTCGAAGCCTGTCTGTAGCGTCGGCGCCGGCGCTTTCCGTGAACCCAACCTTTCCAGGTAGGGGGGCGGAGACGATCGGTTGCCCCGGGCAAACCGCACTATTCACATCACATCGTCATGCCGGACTTGTTCCGGCATCCACCGGGCAACGAGCGATCACCTTTGGGGCACGGTGGACCCCGGAACAAGTCCGGGGTGACGGACAGGGGGATCGGCAAGACATATGAAGCTGCTCTACCCCATCCTCTTCCTCGCCGCCGCGATCCCGCTCGCCGAGCACGCGATCGAGACCTGGCTGGCGAGCGACAGCGAGGCGCGCTGGGTGCCCTTCACGCTGACCGGCGGCAACCAGATTCGCTTCATCGCCACGGTCGATGGCCGCTCGGTCGGGGCGATCCTCGATACTGGCGTCAGCGATTCCGCCATGTCGCGCCGGCTCGCGCCAAAGCTGCCCGCGCGCGCCACCGCGCCCGGCACTGCCAGCGCGATCGGCGGCGCGGTGCCAATCGCCTGGGCGACCTCACCGCGTATCGGCTTTGGTGGGCTCGACCATAAGGGTGGCCGCATCGCGGTGATCGACGCACCGGGCAGCGCGACCGCCGGCGAGAGTGTCGATCTGTTCGTCGGCCGCGACCTGCTCGCCGGTTTCGCGCTCGAGATCGATTACGACGCCGGACGCTTCCGCCTGCTGCCGTCGGGCCGCATGCCGTTTCGCGGCGTCAGCGTCCCGCTGACCGTCGCAGGCGCGGCCCCGATCTATGTCAGCCAGCTGACGATCGGCGGCCGGCGCACCCCGATGATCGTCGACACGGGCGACGGCAATGCGGTGACCTTCGCCGCCGCGACATGGCGCCATCTCGCCTCGCCGGCCCGCGTCACCACCACCCTGTCCTACGGAATTGGCGGCATGTCGGTCACCGAACTCGCGATCGACCCTGCCCTGCCGCTCGGCCCGCTGCCGGCGCAGGCGACCGAGGTGGCGATCGAGCCCGATGGCGGCTTTTCGCAGGGCGCCGGGGTCGGCGGGCGGATCGGCAACGGCCTGCTGCAACGCTATCATGTGCTGCTCGATCCCGGCGCCGGGCAGATGGTGCTCGCCCCCGGCCGGCGCGCCGGCGCACTGCCACCGCGCTCGACCTCCGGCCTGCTGCTGCGCCGCGAGGGCGACCGGCTGAGCGTCGTGCATGTCATGCGCGGCGGCCCGGCAGCGGCAACCGGCTGGCGCGCGGGCGAGGCAATCTGCAGCGTCGACGGCGCGATCATCGGGCGTGTGCCCGGCGAAGCCGCGCTCTCCTGGCCGATCGGACCGCCGGGCCGCATCGTCCGGCTCGGCCTGTGCGACGGCCCGACCCGGGCACTGACGCTGCGCAACTTTTATTGACCGGCCGCGCGATCTTCGTCGCGCGCATCGAGTTGCCGATCGTCGCTTCCCACGGACCGGTTCGGTGAAATAGCTAGTCGGCGTCACCCCAACGCCGCAGCAGATTCTGTTGAACGCGCTGGAGCCGGGTATAGGTTTTGATATCCATCTTTTCGCCCGCGATGGCGCCGATTTCCATCAACTCGTAGAGCAATTCACGCTGTTCGGCATCCGCGATCCTGCTCTCGATGAAGGTCGTCACCACCAACCGCGTGCCCGCGCGGACCGGCTCGACCTCATGGATACTGGTCGACGGGTAGACGATCGCACTGCCAGCCTTGCCCTTGATATGAACGTCGCTCGATCCCAGGCCGATCCGCAGCGAACCGCCTTCATATTCGCTCTCGTCGCTGACGAAGACAGTGCAGGAAAGATCGCTGCGAAGCACGCGCTGCCCTGTCGTCATGAAAGCGGAGTCGACATGGATGCCGTAATGCATGCCCTCGTCATATCGCGTCAGCACCGGCGGCATCATCGCTTTCGGAAAGGCGAAGGCGCGGAAACTCTCGTTCCGGTAGATGGCATCGCCGACCATCTGCGCCGACTGCCGAAGCGCTTCGGGTTCCGCCAGCCAGCGATTGTTCTTGAGCGGCGAAACGAACGCGGAACCCTTTTTCGGATCGACGAAGGTGGTCCGCGCGGCAATGGCGCGCAACTGCGCGAGTTCAGCCGCCGTCAGCACATCGGGAATACGGAGAAACATGTCGCGATCTAGCAGCAGTCCAGCGGTTTTCCATAGCGAAGACTCCTTGCGGGGTCGCCGCGGCAAGGTCGCGGGTCAATGGCGAGAATCGGCGTGGACACAAGAATTCGGGGACGTGGCGTAATTGAGGTAGCCATCCTCCTGCATGATACGGAGTCGCCTGGCAGGTGCTCCAAGGCAGGAGGATGACCGATGTCGATTTATGCTGGATTGGATGTGAGTG
>NZ_JAXOJP010000032.1:0-49663 GCF_036663795.1 Parasphingomonas halimpatiens | reverse complement strand
GCGCACCATGCGCCTGCCCGACACCTTCCAGGACCAGGACAAGCCCGAGCTGCAATATGCCGAAGCCGGGCTCGATGCCGATGCCATCGTCGAGACCGTGCTCAAGGCGCTGCGCCACAATAGCGCCGTGCTTGCGGTCGAAGAAGCGCGGGCTTGAACGAAGGAACATGTCCATGAAACGCGCGCTGCTTGCGCTCTCGTCGCTCGCCGTGATCGGCGCGGCACCCGCACCGGCCGTGCTGCATGTCGACGTCAGCAATGTGCGCGGCCACACCGGCACCGTCCATGTCGATATCTGTACCCAGGCGCAGTTCCTCAAGGACTGCCCGCGCTCGGCCGATGCCGCGGCGGTGGTCGGGGTGACACGCGTCACGCTCAATGGCCTGCCGCCCGGTCGTTATGCGGCACAGGTGTTTTACGACGAGAATGGCAACCACAAGGTCGATCGCGCGCTGTTCGGCATTCCCAAGGAAGGCGTCGGTTTTTCGAACGACGCCAAGATTCGTTTTTCGCCACCCAAATGGGAAGAGGCGATGTTCGACTATGATGGCGGTTCGCGTGTCATAAAGCTGCGGCTACGCTATTTCATCGGGCCGGACGCGCCGCGCTGAACCGATGATTTCGCACCAGATTCTTCGTGTCGTGGCGTATAGCGTGCGCCGCCCCGTGATCGTCGCGTTGCTGTGCCTTGCGCTGGTCGCGGGGGCGGTGATGTTCGCCGCAGGCCATTTTGCCATGTCGACCGACACGGCGACGTTGATCTCGCCCGATGTCGACTGGCGCCGCAACGAGAAGGCGGTCGAGACGGCGTTCCCGCAACTGACCGATGCGGTGCTGGTGATTGTCGACGGCAAGACCCCCGAACTGGCCGAGGGCGCGACGATCCGTCTTACGCAGCGGCTGGCCGAGGACAGCGCGCATTTCCGCCGCGTGCGGCGCCCCGATGGTGGCGCGTTCTTCGATCGCGCCGGCCTGTTGTTCGGTTCGCCGGCCGAGGTCAGGGCGACGACGGCGTCGCTGATCAAGGCGCAGCCGCTGCTCGGTCCGCTGGCCGGGGACCCGTCGCTGCGCGGCGTGGCAGGCGCGATCTCGACGATGCTGACCGGCGTGCGCAACGGCTCGGCGACGCTCGACCAGATCGATGCGCCGATGCGCGCGATGCATAGCAGCCTCGACCAGTCGCTCGCCGGCCGGCCGGCCTGGTTCTCGTGGCAGGCGCTGTTCGCGCAGCGGAGCGCGACCGCGCCACCGCTGCGCCGGCTGATCCTCGTCCAGCCCAAGCTCGATTACGGCTCGCTCGAGCCGGGCGACGTCGCGGTGTCGGCGATCGCCGGCCACGCCGTCGCGCTCGGGCTCGACGCGGCGCATGGCGTGAGCGTGCGCGCGACCGGCGAAGTGCCGCTCGCCGACGAGGAATTTGCCACGCTGCAGGAGAATATCGGTTTCGTCGGTTTGGTGATGGCGGCGATGATGCTGCTGACCTTGTGGCTCGCGACGCGCTCGGTGAAGATCGTTGCCGCGATCGTGATGACGATCCTTGCCGGGCTCGCGCTGACCACCGCGCTCGGGCTGCTCGCGGTCGGCACGCTCAACCTGATCTCGGTCGCGTTTATTCCGCTGTTCGTCGGCCTGGGGGTCGATTTCGGCATCCAGATCAGCGTGCGCTTCAATGCCGAGCGCCGCGCCGGTGCTGCCGTCGGGGTCGCGCTCGAACATGCCGCGGTCGCGCTGGTCGCGCCGCTGACGCTGGCGGCGGGGGCGGTGTTTCTCGGCTTCGGCGCGTTCCTGCCGACCGATTATATCGGCATCGCCGAACTCGGCATCATCGCCGGCCTCGGCATGATCATTGCCCTGCTGCTCAGCGTCAGCCTGTTGCCCGCGCTGATCGTCATGTTCCAGCCCGGCGTACCCGCCGCCGAGGTCGGGTTCAGCGCGGCCGCGCCAGTCGATCGCTGGCTCGCGCGGCACCGCCGCACCGTGTTGTGGGCTTTCGCCTTGTCGATGCTGGTCAGCATCGCGCTGCTGCCGTTCGTCCGCTTCGACTTCAACCCGCTGCATTTGCGCAGCCCCGACGGGCCGGCGATGAAGGCGCTCGCCGATCTGATGCATGATCCGCTGCGCACCCCCAACACGATCAACCTGCTGGCGAAGAACCCGGAAGAGGCCGCGTTGCTGGCCGCGCGCCTGGCGAAGCTGCCCGAGGTGGCCGAGGCAGTCTCGGTCGACAGCTTCGTTCCCGCCGACCAGCCCGACAAGCTCGCGGCGATCCAGGATGCCGGGCTGCTGCTCGATACGACGATCAATCCGTTCGACACCGCCGCGCCACCGAGCGATGCCGATACCGTCGCCGCATTGCGCAGCGCCGCCGTGCAATTGCGCGCGGTTGGTGGCGCTCAGGGCGGGCAGGCGGCGCGCGATGCGCTGGCGCTCGGGCAGAGTTTCGAGCGATTGGCCGGAGCGAGCCCGGCCATGCGCGAACGTGCCGCGACATTGCTGGTCACGCCGCTCGTCACGATGCTCGACCAGGTCCGCGCCTCGCTTCAGGCCGAGGCGGTGACGCGCGACACGTTGCCGCCCGAAATCGCCGGCGACTGGGTCGCGCGCGACGGGCGCGCGCTGGTCCAGGTTTTTCCGCGCGGCGACAGCAACGACAATCGCGTGCTTGCCCGCTTCACCCAAGCGGTGCGCGCCGTGGCGCCGAGCGCGAGCGGCCTGCCGGTCGCGACGCAGGAGGCGGCGAAGACCGTCGCCTGGGCGTTCATCGAGGCCGGGCTGCTGGCGCTGGCGCTGGTCTGCCTGTTGCTGTTCGTCGTCCTGCGCGACATACGCGAGGTGGCGTTCACGCTCGCGCCGGTGGTGCTGTCGGGTTTTCTCACGCTCGGCACCTGCGTGCTGATCGGGCAGCCGATCAACTTCGCCAACATCATCGCTTTCCCGTTGCTGTTCGGCGTGGGTGTCGCCTTCCATATCTATTTCGTGATGGCATGGCGCGAGGGCGCGACCAACCTGCTCCAGTCGAGCCTGGCGCGTGCCGTGCTGTTCAGCGCGCTCGCGACGGGAAGCGCGTTCGGCAGCCTGTGGCTGTCGCAACATCCCGGCACGGCGAGCATGGGCAAGATCCTGATGATCTCGCTGGCCTGGACCCTGGTCTGCGCGCTGATCTTCGAGCCGGCGCTGCTCGGCCCGCCGCGCGGTCGCGCTGCCGTCAAGGCTTAGGCGGCGTCCCCTTCGCCGGATCGCTCAACGGATCCGATGTGTCGGGCGAGGTCGGCGCGGTCGATGACGTAGCGGCCGGATCGGTCGCAGGGGAGGCGGTGGCCGCGGCGGGCGGGGCAAAATCGACGGCCGGCGGAGTCGCTGGCGGTGTCGTGCTCGTGTCGGGATCGAGCAACGGGTCGTCGAGCTTTGGCGTCGCCACGCCATGCCGGATTTCGTCGATCTCGGCTGCGCGATCCTGCAGATAGACCGAGCGCAGCGAGGCATAGCGATCGGCGGCGCCGGCATAGAGCGCCTTGAGATCGGCATCGGATTCGACGCGCAGGTCGATTCCCGTGACCACGCCCCGCGTCAGCGTATATTCCTTGCGCGAGAAGGGCTCGGGGATTGTGACCGGCAACAGCGCGTCGTCGGCGGTGGTCCCGAGCAGATCGCGCAGGGTGGTGGGGCCGATGAAGGGAATGAAGATATAGGGGCCTGGGCCGACGCCATAGCGCCCAAGTGTGTCGCCAAAGCCGTTCGGACGATGCGACAGGTCCGCCTTCTTCGCGACGTCGAGCACGCCGCCGATGCCGACGGTCGAGTTGATCGCAAAGCGCGCAAAGGTGCGGACCGCGCGCTTGGGCTTGAGCTGCAGCACGTCGTTGACGAACACCACCGGCTCGTCGAGATTCGAGAAGACATGGCGAATGCCGGTGCGCAGCGGCTTGGGGATGATCGCCTTGTAGACCCGCGAGATCGGCCGGAACAGGATGCGGTCGAGGAAATTGTGGATCGAGAACAGCGTGCGGTTGGCGCCCTCGAGCGGGTCGCCCGGTGCGTGGCGGTGGGCGCGCCTTGCCGGTGGAACGGCCGGTGCAGGCGCGGCCGGCACCGCAGTCACCGGGACAATGGCGGGCGCGACGGTAGCTTGCGCCATAGCGGCGCCGGGCGACAACAGCAGCGCCGTCGTCGCAAGCCAGCCATGGCGCAGCAGCCGTACGGCGTGCGGGGGGCTCAGCGCGCTGCCTTTTCGGACAGGGCGTTGAGATGCGCGACCAGCGCCTTGGCGCCACCGGTCGACAGGATGCGCGCGAAATCGGAACGGCGTGTCGCCAACTGGCTGATCGAATTCTTGTAGAACACGTCGATGATCCGCCAGCTGCCGCCGGTCTGTCGAAGCCGGTAGGCGAGGTTCACGGGCGCATCATGTGGCGATTTCAGCGTCGTCTTGACCAGTCGATCGGTCCCGCGCACCTCGACCTTGGGGTCGATGACGAAGCTCTCGCCCGACCATCCGTCGAAATTGTCGGCATATTGCGCGATGGTCATGCGCCGGAACGCGGCCGAAAGCGCGGCCTGATCGGTCGCGGACATGCCGGTCCAGGCTGGGCCGACCGACAATCGCGTCATCAGCGGCAGGTCGAACGCCTGGTCGACGACCGGCGAGATGCGCGCCGCGCGCCCGGCAAACCCCAGCGACTTTCCGCCCTTCATGATCGCCAGTAGACCATCGTCGAGCGCCTGAATCGGCGCGACGCCGGGCTCCTGCGCCTGCGCGATGACGGGCGACGCCACGGCGATCAAAAAGGCGCCCGCCAGATGTCGGGACGAAAGGCTCATAAGGAAGCTCCGCGATGGTCGTGGGACGTTTATAGGGGCTCGCCGTCGTTGCTGCCACCCCGTCTCGGCAACGCGCAATGGCGTGCCCGTGACGGCGGCACCGCAACGGTGTTGGATCGAACGCTTTTTTTTGTGCCGCAGTGCGGCTATCACCGATCGCTCGTACCGGAATGAGTCATTCTTGCCGGGGGGGCGGAATGCTGGGGCCGGGTTGAAAGGACACCATCCTTGCAAGTGATCCTCGCCAAACCACGCGGATTTTGCGCTGGCGTCGTCCGCGCGATCGAAATCGTCGAGCGCGCGCTCGAGAAGTACGGCGCCCCGATCTATGTCCGCCATGAGATCGTCCACAATCGTCATGTCGTCGATACCTTGCGGCGCAAGGGCGCGGTGTTCGTCGAGGAATTATCCGACGTGCCGGCGGGCGCGATGACGGTATTCAGCGCGCACGGTGTGGCGCGCAGCGTCGAGGAAGAGGCCAAGGCGCGCGGCCTCCCGGTGCTCGATGCGACCTGCCCGCTGGTCACCAAGGTGCATCTCCAGGGGCGCCGCTACGCCGCCACGGGTCGCACGCTGGTGATGATCGGCCATGCCGGCCATGCCGAGGTGGACGGGACGCGCGGCCAAGTCGGCGTACCGATCCATCTCGTCGAATCGGTCGAGGACGTCGCCGCTCTTCAGCTGCCGCGCGAAACGCCAGTCGCCTATATCACCCAGACCACGCTCAGCGTCGACGATACGCGCGACACGATCGAGGCGCTCCACGCGCGTTTCGACGACGTACTCGGCCCCGACGTGTCGGAGATCTGCTACGCCACGCAGAACCGCCAGACCGCGGTGCGCGACCTGTGTCGTGTGGCGCAGGTTCTGCTGGTGGTTGGCTCGGAGAACAGTTCCAATTCCAGCCGGCTGCGTGAAATCGGCGTGGCGCAGGGGCTGCCGAGCTATCTCGTCGCCGATGGCAGCGCGATCGATCCGGCCTGGTTCGAAGGCGTCGAAGCCGTCGGGCTGACGGCGGGCGCCTCGGCGCCCGACGAACTGGTCGAGAGCGTCATCACCGCGTTGCGCAGGATCGCACCGGTTACTGTGTCGGAGCTCGACGGCGTCGAGGAAAGGCTGGAATTCGCCTTGCCGCGCGAGTTAAGAGACGTCCCCCCGCAACAGGCGCACATCGCCGCGCGCGTTGCGGCGAACTAGGAAAACTTCATGGGCCTTCCCCTTTCGCCGCTGCTCCGGATCGGCAGCTACACCGTTCGCCAGCACCTCAAGGGCGGCAAATATCCGCTCGTGCTGATGCTCGAGCCGCTGTTGCGCTGCAATCTCGCCTGCCCGGGCTGCGGCAAGATCGACTATCCCGATGCGATCCTCAACCAGCGCCTGTCCTATGACCAGTGCATGGAGGCGATCGACGAGTGCGGCGCGCCGGCGGTATCGATCGCCGGCGGCGAGCCGCTGTTGCATCGCGACATGCCGCAGATCGTCAAGGGTTACATCGCCAAGAAGAAGTTCGTCATCCTGTGCACCAACGCGCTGCTGATGAAGAAGAAGATCGACGATTATGCGCCGTCGCCCTTCTTCACCTGGTCGATCCATCTCGATGGCGACAAGGGCATGCACGACCATGCCGTCGATCAGGACGGCACCTATGAGGTCGCGATCGAGGCGATCCAGCTGGCCAAGGCCAGGGGCTTCCGCGTCCAGGTCAATTGCACCGTGTTCGACGGCGCCAGCCCTGAGCGGCTCGCCAGCTATTTCGACACGATGAAGGAGCTCGGCGTCGAGATCACCATCTCGCCCGGCTATGCCTATGAGCGCGCCGCCGACCAGGAGCATTTCCTCAACCGCCAGAAGACCCGCCAGTTCTTCCGCGACGTGTTCAAGCGCGGCGATGGCGGCAAGGCGTGGAACTTCACCAATTCGCCGCTGTTCCTCGACTTCCTCGCCGGCAACCAGACCTATGAATGCACGCCCTGGTCGATGCCGCTGCGCACCGTGTTCGGTTGGCAGAAGCCCTGCTACCTCGTCGGCGAAGGCTATGTAGCGAGCTTCAAGGAGCTGATGGAAGGCACCGAATGGGACCAATATGGTGTCGGCAAATATGAAAAATGTGCCGACTGCATGGTCCATTGCGGCTTCGAGGGCACCGCGGCGACGGACTCGATCCGTCACCCGCTCAAGATGTTCGCCATCGGCCGCAAGGGCGTGCGCACCGAAGGGCCGATGGCACCCGATATCGACCTGACGCACCAGCGCCCGGCCGAGCATGTCCATTCAAGCCATGTCGAGCGCGAGCTGGCCAAGATCAAGGCCGCCAATCCCGCCGCGTCCAAGCACGTCGTAAACGCGGCTTAGCGCGGCAAAGGCGCGTCCCGCGCTTCGCCCGGTCGCGATCAGCGCCGGGAGCTGCGCTGGGTGCCGCGCGAGTGAGGCGAGCACCGCGCCCAGCGCCACGCTGCCATCGGGCTTCATGCCCACCAGCGCGGCCGGCGGCAGCGCCTGATCGGCGCTGTCGGAGATCGTCCTGACGATCGCAAAGGGCAGGCCATGCCGCGCGGCGACGCGCGCGGCGATGTGCGATTCCATGTCCACGGCGATGGCGCCGGTGCGGGCGAAGAGGTCGCGTTTTTCGGCCGCGCTGGCGATGATGGAGTCGGTGGCGAGAATGGTGCCAACGGTCGCTTCGGGCAGCTGGCTGGCGAGCCATCCAAAAAATACCTCCCCGGAACGGGGAGGGGGACCAGCGAAGCTGGTGGAGGGGGATTGCCCCGCGCGCAGCGTTTGCGGCTCACCCCCACCACCACTCGCTTCGCGAGCGGTCCCCCTCCCCGTGCCGGGGAGGTGTGAGAAGAGGCTGCCAACAACCACATCTCCAGCCTTCAGCGCCGGATCCAGCGCCCCCGCCAACCCGCTCGACAAAAGCATCGTCGACCCGCCTGCCGCCGCCTCCAGCGCCGCCTCCAGCCGCGCGGCATCGCCGCCGCCGGCCACCACCGTCAGCCCGGGCCGCGCGATGATCCGTGCTTCGCGCGTCAACCCGCACGCGACGAGGATCGTCACATCCCGAACGCCACATGCGCCGCGTTGGAGCGCTTGAGGTTGCGATAACGCGCCACCGCCCAGAGCGGGAAGTAAGCCGGGTAGCCGTGATAGCGCAGATAGAAGACGCGCGGGAAACCCCCGCCGGTATAATGTTCCTGCCCCCACAGCCCGTCATCCTGCTGCGTCGCCATCAGGTAACGTACGCCACGCTCGACCGCGGGGTGATCGACCTCGCCCGCCGCCATCAGCCCGAGCAGCGCCCAGCCGGTCTGCGACGCGGTCGAGGGGGCAGGGGTGTAGCCCTTGTACGCCAGGTCATAGCTGTCGCAGTCCTCGCCCCAGCCGCCATCGGCATTTTGCGTCGCAATCAGCCAGCCGGCGCCCTTACGCACCACCGGCGCCTGCGGGTCGACCCCGGCGGCATTGAGCGCGCACAGCGCCGACCAGGTGCCATAGATGTAATTCACGCCCCAGCGCCCGAACCAGCTGCCGTCCGGCGCCTGCTCCTTTTCGAGATAGCCCAGTGCGGCCTTCATCGCCGGCGTGTCGGTCTCGCCGAGCTGCGCCAGCATCGAGATGCAGCGCGCGCTGACATCGGCGGTCGGCGGGTCGAGCAGCGCGCCATGGTCGGCGAAGGGGATGTTGTTCAGATAATGATAGCTGTTGTCGGCGTCGAACGCGCCCCAGCCGCCGTCGCGGCTTTGCAGGCCGACGGTCCATTCGCGGCCGCGCGCGATCGCCTCGTCATAATCGGCGCCGGTTTTGGCGTGTGCGCGGTCCATCGCCATCACCACCACGGCGGTGTCGTCGAGATCGGGATAATGCGCATTGTTGTACTGGAACGCCCAACCGCCCGGCCGCACGCCGGGTTTCTCCTCGGCCCAGTCGCCCTTGACGTCGAGCACCTGCAGCGGCTTGAGCCACGCCAGCGCCGCCGCCGCGCGGCGCTCATTGTCGTCGCCGCCGGCCTCCATCATCGCATGCGCGGCGAGCGCGGTGTCCCACACCGGCGAGACGCAGGGCTGGCAATAGGCCTCGTCGTCACCGACCACGAGCAACTTCTCGACCGAGGTCCGCGCGATGGCGCGGTGCGGATGGTCGGGGGCATAGCCGAGGCAGTCGAACATCATCACGCTGTTGGCCATCGCAGGATAGATCGCGCCGAGCCCGTCCTCGCCGTTGAGCCGCTCGGTGACGAAATCGACACAGGCCTGGATCGCGCGCTGCCGCGTGCCACGCGGCCACAGCGGCTCGACCAGCTTGAGCACCGTGTCGAGGCCGTTGAAGAACATTGTCCAGCCGCGCTTGGTGTCGGCCGCCTTGCTGACCAGCCGCGCCTGCCTGCCGATATAGAGCTCGTCGACCTTCACGCCGCTCTCGTTGCGCGCGACCGGCTTCAGCGCAGCGAGGACGAGCAGCGGCACGATCACCGTGCGCGCCCAGTAGGACATTTTTGACAGATGTACCGGGAACCAGCGCGGCAGCAGGATCAGCTCGACCGGCAGCGTCGGCACGACGGACCATGGCCCGGCCGCGAACAGCGCGAGCTGGATCTTGGTGAAGACATTGACCGCCTCGGCCCCGCCCGCGTCATGGATCGCGGCGCGCGCCCGCGCCATGTGCGGCGCTCCGATATCGTCACCGATCATCTTGAGCGCATAATAGGCCTTCACCGTCGCGCTGACGTCGAACGCGCCGCCATGGAACAGCGGCCAGCCGCCATGATCGGCCTGGATACGGCGCAGATAGTTCCCGATCTTCGCCTCGATCACGGCATCGCGCGGTTCGCCGAGATAATGTCGCAGTAATACATATTCGGCCGGTATTGTTGCATCGGCCTCGAGTTCGAACACCCAATGGCCATCGTCCTTCTGGCGCGCGGCGAGTGCGGCGGCGGCGCGGGCGGCGCTCGCATCGGCGGCGCTGACGATATCGATCGGTGGTTCGAGGAGGGTGGCCATGGGTCGGACTATACCGCCACGGTGGCCGACGCCAAGCGTGCCGCGACCGTGCCCGAGCGCAGCGCACCCTCGATCGTCGCCGGCAGCCCGGTCTGCGTCCAGTCGCCGGCCAAGAAGAGATTGTTCCATCGGGTCCGGGCCGGTGGCCGTTTGGCATCCTGCGCCGGCGTCGCGGCGAAGGTCGCGCGCTTTTCCTTGACGATCTGCCATGGCGGCAACGCGGCCGGCAGCCCGTGCACTGCGGCGATATCGGCCCAGAAGGCACGGGCGAGCTCTTCGCGGTCGCGATCGACGAGATGCTCCGCGGCGCTGACCGTTACTGACAGCCGATTGGGAAAGGCGAAGATCCATTCCGCCGTCCCGCCGATCACCCCGAGCATCGCCGGGGTGCCCGGTGGCGGCGTGAACGCGAAATGCGCATTGACGATCGCGCGGAAGTCGTCGGGCACAGTCAGGTCGGGCACCAAAGTCGCCGCCACCCAGGGCGGCACTGCCAGCACGACCCGCTCGTCCGCCGCCACCGCTACGAGCCCGTCGCCGAAATCGAGCGCGGAAACACGTAACCCGTCGAACGTCAGCCCGCGCAACCTTTGCCCGAGCGTCACGCTGGCCCCGCCGCGCGCCAGCCAGGCGAGGGCAGGGTCGACGAACGCCGCCGCCAGCGTCGGCTCGGCAATCCGCGGCTGCATCGCCGCACCGCCGCGCGCGAGCGATTCGCGCAGCACCGCTGCGGTCAGCCGTGCCGACCCTTCGGCCGGCGCGGTGTTGAGCGCGGCGAGCAGCACCGGCTCGATCAGCCGCGTCCACACCCGCCCGTGCGAATCGACCCGATCGCCGACGGTGTCGTCCCTCCCGCCGCGCATCAGCGGCGCGAGGCGCAGATAGTCGTTCAGCCGGGTCCCCGGCACGCGCCGCGCCGGCGCCAGCACCCACCAGGGCAGCCGCCCGTCATTGGGCCGGAACGACCAGCGCTCGCCGCTCGCCCGGTCGACAAAGGCGAAGTCGGCGGCGTCAGGTCCGCTCAGCCGGTCCGATGCACCGATCGTGGCGAGGTAGGAGGCGACCGCGCGATTGCCCGACAGCACGAGGTGATTGCCATTGTCGATCATCCGCCCGAGCTGCGGGTCGTGATAGCTTCGACAGCGCCCGCCCGCCTGCGCCGCGCCGTCGACCAGCGTCACCGCGAATCCCGCTTCGGTCAGCGCTACGGCCGCCGACAGGCCAGCCAGCCCCGCGCCGATCACCCATGCTCGCCTGCTCAACGCAGCAGCCACAACCGCAGCACGGTGAACAGCAAGGCCGGCTTGTTGACCTTGATCCGCGCGCGCGGTGGCACCCAGCCGGCCTGCTCCATGCGCCGCAGGATCTGGGCATAGACCGCCTCCATCAGCCGCGGCGCGAGCAAATGGCCCGGCGGCTTGCGGCGCAGGATCGCGGCGGCGGCGCGATAATGGTCGCGTGCGATCGCGGCGAGCTGGCGGCACACCATGTCGATGCGCGGATCGGCGATCACCGCGAGCGGCGTCCGCAGCGCGATCCCGACCGCCTCGACATGCTCGCGCGCAAGATAGGCCCGGCCGATCGCGGCATCCTCGTCGATGTCGCGCAATATGTTGGTCAGCTGCAAGGCGCGGCCGAGATGATGCGCCAGCGCGATCCCGTCGTCGCGCGGCATGCCGAAGATCCGCACCGACAACCGCCCCACCGCCGAGGCGACGCGGTCGCAATAGAGCTCGAGCGTGGCGAGCGGCGGGAACTGGATGTCCTCCGCCACGTCCATCGCCATGCCGTCGATCACGGCCATGAAATCGGTCATGTCGAGGTCGAACCGCCTGACCGCCTCGGCGACCAGCACCGCGCGGCCGGGATCGCCGCCGGCGTAGAGCGAGGCGATGTCGGCGCGCCACAACTCCAGTTCGGCGGCGCGTGCCGGCCGCTCGCCGATCTCGTCGTCGGCAATGTCGTCGACGGCGCGGCAAAAGGCGTAGATCGCGTACATCGCCTCGCGCTCGGCCTTGGGCAGCACGCGCATCCCGGCATAGAAGGAACTGCCCGAAACCTGTGCCTGGAGCGACGCGGGGGTGGATTTCGGGTTCATCGCCCCACCAGTCGTCCAAGCACCGCCAGCGACGCAAGCCCCAGCGCCTCGACCGGGCGGTGATGGACGCGCTCGGCGAGCGGGTCGCGCGTCTTCAGCCGCTGCGTCAGGCTCGTCGCGAGCCGGTGGATCACCGCCACTTCCAGCGCCAGCCGCCGGTCGCGGATCGCGCCCGCAAAACCGCGCGATTGCGCGAGCAACTCCTCGGTCATTTCGGCGAGCTCGACGATCGTCGCGCGCAGCCCCGCGCTTGCCGCCGGCGCGGCGAGATCCTCGACCGTCGCGCCATGCGCGGCGAGCATGTCGAGCGGCAGATAGACGCGGTCGATCGTGCGGTAATCCTTCGGGCAATCCTGCAGATGGTTGATCACCTGCAAGGCGGCGCACAGTGCGTCGGAGGCCGGCCAGAGTGCCTCGGATTCACCATGCACGTCGAGCACATAGCGCCCGACCGGCATCGCCGAATAACGGCAATAATCGAGCAGCGCGTCCCAGTCGGCGCAGCGATTCACGCGGCAGTCGCGCTCGAACGCGGTCAACAGGTCGAGCCCGTGGCGCGGCGACAGCCCGCGTTCGGCCAGCGTCTCGCGCAGCGCCAGCGCGGTGTCGCTGCCGTTGCTGAGCCCCGAAAGCGTCGCGCGCATTTCGCCGAGCAGTGCCAGCCGCTCGGCGCTGCTCGCGCTGCCATTGTCGGCGATATCGTCGGCGGCGCGCGCGAAGCGGTAGAAGGCCATCACCGGCGCACGGTGCGCCGGCTTGAGGATCGCCGAGGCGACGGGGAAATTCTCGTCCTTGTGCCCCTTGCCCGAGGCGAGTGCGATCGCGGCCTGGTTCACCGTGTCGCTGCCTGGGCTCGGCCCTTCCACATTCCGCCACGTCCCCGATGGTGCTGCCACGCCGATAGCAAGGTGCAAGCGGCGTAGAAAGCAGCGATTCCCGGCAACGACATGCCCCAGCCCCAGGGCCGGCGATAGAAGGAAAGCATCGGCTGGAACGACAGCGCCATCAGCACCCATGCCGCGCCCCCGAGCCATTGCGGCCAGCCGCTCGCCAGCAGCGTCAGCGCCGGCGGCGCGCCATAGACTAGCGCAAGACCCAGCAGCGTGCCGAGCAGCAGCAACGGATTATAGTTGAGCTGGGCATAGGCCGAACGCGAGATCATCGCCGCGACGCTGGCAAGCGTCTCATAGGGCCGGATGCTGCGCGAGCGTTCGGTCAGGCCGAGCCAGATCGGCCCCTGCCGCTTGAGCGCGGCGCCCAGCGCGCAATCATCGATCAGCGCGGTGCGGATCGCGGCGATCCCGCCCACCGCGTCGAGCGCCTCGCGCCGCACCAGCATGCACCCACCCGCCGCCGCGCCGACGCCGCCCGGCCGGTTCACCCAGCGGAACGGGTAGAGCAGCTGGAAGAAGAACACGAAGGCCGGGATCAGCCCGCGCTCGGCCATGCTCTCGCAGCGCAGCTTGGCCATCAGCGATACCATCGCCAGCCCGCCCGCCTCGGCGCGCGCGACGAGGCTGGTCAGCGTGTCGGGGTCATGCGCGATGTCGGCATCGGTCAGCCAGAGATAACGCGGTGAATCGCTGGCAAGCGCGACACCCTGCGAAACCGCCCACAGCTTGCCGGTCCAGCCCGGCGCGAGCGGGGCGCCGCGTAGCACTTCCAACGCAAGCCCCTCCCCTTCAGGGGAGGGGTTGGGGTGGGGGCCATCCACGCGCGCGCTGGTCTCGATGAGATTGAGACGCCCCACCCCCAACCCCTCCCCTGAAGGGGAGGGGCGAGAAGGAACACGAAGCGCGCGCGCAATCTCCGCCGTCCCATCGCTGCTCGAGTCATCGACCAGAATGATCCGAAAAGCACCAGGATAATCCTGCGCCAGCAAGCTGCCGATCGACTCGCCAATCACCGCCGCCTCGTCACGCGCCGGCACCACCGCGACCACCTCGGGCCAGTGCTCGGGCAGCGGCGGCACGCCGCGTGTGTCGCGCTCGCGCGCCAGCCAGAAGCCGCCGCGCGCGAAGATCAGCACCAGCCAGATCGCCAGCGTCACCCCGCCGAGGATCGTCAGGATCACGAAATCTTCCCCGCGTCGCGAAACCACGCGATCGCATCCCGCAGTGCTTCTTCATGCGGCCGCGCGCGATAGCCCAGCTCGGCCTCGGCCTTGGCGCTGGTGAAATACATATTGTGCGCCGCCATGCGCAGCCCGTCGAGCGTCAGGAAGGGCTCGCGCCCGGTCACCCGCGCCAGTTGCTCATTGGCCCAGGCGAGCGGGAACAGCGGCGCGCGCGGCAGGCTCACCGTCGGCGGTTTCCGCCCGACCAGCCCGGCGATCGTCGCCAGCATCGCGCGCAACGACACGTCCTGCCCGCCGAGAATATAACGCTCGCCGATCCGCCCGCGCTGCAGCGCCAGCACATGCCCCTCGGCGACGTCGTCGACATGGACGAGGTTGAGCCCGCTGTCGACGAACGCCGGCATCTGGCCAGACGCGGCCTCGATCACGATCCGCCCGGTCGGCGTCGGCCGCACGTCGCGCGGGCCAATTGGTGTCGAGGGCAGCACCAGCACCGCCGCCAGGCCGTCCCGCGCCACCGCGTCGATCACCATCCGCTCTGCCTCGACCTTGCTGCGCTTGTACGCGCCGACCGCCTGGTCGGGTGTCGCGGTGCGGCTTTCGTCTGCGGGTGCGTGGTCGTCGGGTCGCAACGTCGCAACGCTGCTGGTATAGACCAGCCGTTCGACGCCGGCGGCCAGCGCCGCCGCGACGATATTGCCCGTGCCCGCGCGGTTGTTGCGCACGATTTCCTCGGGGTCCGCCGCCCAGATCCGGTAATCGGCCGCGACATGCACCACCGCGCCGACCCCCGCCATCGCGCGGTCGAGCGAGGCGCGGTCGAGCAGGTCGCCGGTGACGATCTCGGCATCGAGCCCTTCTAGGTTGCCGCGCGGGCTCGACGCCCGCACCATCGCCCGCACGCGATAACCATGCCGTAGCAACGCCCGCGCCACCGCCGCGCCGACAAAGCCCGAGGCGCCGGTGAGCAGGACAGGGGCGGGGGGTGCGGTCAGGTCGGGCTCCAATTTAGCCCCCCCCCTTCAGGGGAGGGGCTGGGGTGGGGGCCATCCACGCACGATGTGGTCGCGATTGCCTCACCCCAAACCCGTCCGCCGCGAGGGAGGGCCGAGAAGGACCGACCTCCTAGCCGGGTTGTTGCGCGCGGGAAACCATCATCAGCCGATGCCGCGCGACGGGCAAGGCACCGTGCCTTGCCGCCGACCAGCAGATTTCGGATCGGAAAGCGCTCGGTCGGCAGCCGCTCCAATAGCGGAAACGCTTAAACGCCTACTGGTGGATTGAGGCGGGATCGAGCGGCAGACAGTTGGTGAGCGTAATGAGCGCAGAATGGCGCGACCAGTTGACGTTCAAGCTGGCCAAGGACCGCATCAAGAACCGTCGACTCTGCCGTGGCGGCAGAGGCTTCTTCCGTCGCAGCTCGCTCCGAGAGAAACTCGAAAAACACAATGGCATGATCCGCGTCCAAGTGGATCACCGCGTGATCAGTCGCCCCGTTCTCGTCGCCCATGCGTTGTTATGGCTCGCCGGTGCCGAGGGCGCAATCTCCGCTATCCACCACTTTCCCCGTTCTGGCGTCGTCGATCGACGCGACCCGCCTGTAAGCCGACCGGCAGGTAACGGGGCGAAAGCCTGCCCGGCGGAACCCGCCGCAATTGAAGACATCGATCGGCACTGGCAGGGTAGTCAGCACACAGCCGGAGGCCCGCATGTTGAAGGGATCATGCCATTGTGGTGCGGCAGCCTGGACCCTCACGGGTGACCCCGGCTCCGTTACCGCCTGCAACTGCACCTTATGTCACCGCTACGGCGCCCTGTGGGCCTATGATTTCGAAGGAGGGCGGATCAGCGTCGCCGGACCGACATCGCGCTTTCGTCGGCCCGGCAAGGATGATCCGGCGCTGGAGATCCTGTTTTGCCCATCCTGTGCCGGAGCCCTGGCGTGGCGCGGCTTGCGGCTGGAAGAGGATGGCCGGCGGCGCATGGCGGTGAACGTGCGGCTCGCTGACCTCGAAGCCGTCGGGGACCTTCCGATCGATCATTTCGACGGCTTCGATACCTTCGAGGACCTTCCTCCCAGCGGAAAGACCGTGCGCGACCTCTGGGCCTGACGACGCGCTCCAGCGCGGCGTCTGAAATCCGACCGGCAGGTCTGGGATCGGAAAACTGCCTGGCAGTAAGTCCCCAAGAGCGGACCTCGCTGACCGCAAAGGCCTGCCTCAGGCCTGGGCGTGCACGCGTTTTGCCGATCGACTTGACGGGCATTAGGGTGATCGCCAGCCTGCGAACATGATCATTCCGACCTTCCTCGCGCTTGCGCTTTCCGCCTCCGCAATTGACCAAGCCGACACTGCTGACGCACGCTGCCTCGCATGGTTCCTCATTCTCGAAAGCAAGCCTGATCAATATTGGCCTGATCAATATTGGGATGCCGCGTTCGCCAAGTCGGCTGCGTTATATTATGCGGGTCGCATCAGTGGCCGTGATCCGGCGGCGGATCTACAGGCAATAATTTTGCACGCAGCACCAATGGCGCGGAGGCTGTCGCCGGCGGAACGCGCGCAGTGCAGAGGCGCGCTCAAACCGGTCGGCGTCGCCCTCCACGGCGCCGCCGACTTGATCAACCGCCACTAACAGGCACACTGCTCACGCGGTCGCGTGCGCGCTCCGGACGCGGTCCCGACCCGAAAATGCAAAGCCATGATGAGGGAAATATGTGGAAATTCGCGTCAGTCGCTTTGATGGCGGCGTCGCTACCTTGCACCGCGCAGGCGCAGACTGTGCCGGTTCCGGACGCTGCGACGATCGTGATGCCGAACCTGTCAGGATCGGCAGACCCGGCGGTCGTCAGCGACGGTTGGAAATATTTCTTCTTCCAGCGGAATGGCGTCAGCTTTGAAGAAGCCTATGCAGATTTCGCGGATTGCCACCGCTTCCTGCAGCCCAATGACTGGACAACGGTGAAGTTGAACCGCTTCGTCCCGTGGAACGGCACGCCCGGCAAGAAGGCCGAGAATCTGCCCAACCCGTACGGGCTGGTCGGCGCGCTGATCGGCGGGATGATCGAAGGCACGCTGGTTCGCCGCGATTATCAGGCCAAGATGCGGCGCTGCATGGAGCCGCGCGGATATACGCGCTACGGGGTCGCCGAGGAAATTTGGGAGTGCGTTTCCAAACTTCCGCTCGACCAGTGGGTCGCGGTCCAGGCGAAGATCGCTTCCAGTCCGGATTTCGGCGGAAAGGTGCCGGTCAAATGAAGAAGCTCGTGCTGGCCCTTAGCCTGGCCCTTGCCTCCTCGCCCGCCGCCTTTGCGAAACCGGCTGACGAGATGACAGAGATCCGCGGCGACAAGCCGGTCACGCTGCGCGCGGACCGCGCTTATTTTCTGTTCCGTACCAGTTTCCCCGTCAGCCCGGTTTTCCTGCGCATTCCCACCGATGCCGAGATGCAAGCCTATGACGCGGGGCGGCGCGAAGCCTTCGCCAAGGCGGAGCCCGAACTGATCCGCAAGCGCCAGAGCGCGATCGCGCGCACGGAAGCCGCCGAAGCGGCCGGCCAGAAGTCCGACATCGCGATTCCGCCCGTGCCGACGCTGGACGAGTTTAATTTCGTCTATGGCGAGGTGCGCAATGCCCAGACCATCAGGATGAGCCAGCCGTTCGAAACCACGGGCAAAGAGAAGATGATGCTGATCGAGGCGCTGCCCGGCCAGTACGTTCTTTACGGGCTTGGCTATGGCGAGATCTTTCATACCTGCCTGTGCCTTGGAACGGTGTCATTCACGGCGAAGCCCGGCCAGATCGCGGATCTTGGCACGCTGTTCGTGGCGTTGGCGTCGGAGAAGTCGGACATCCCGGAACTTGCCAGCGAGACCGGCTTCGGCCCAAGCATGAACGGGCACAGCGTGACCTGGTCCGCAGCGGTCCGCCCCGCCACGGCGTCGACACCGGTGCCACCGCTGCTGGCTGGCAAGCCGCTTGTGCCCGCCAACTATCGCGCCACGGGCAAGTTTGTTGCCGGCTTTGCGTTCAACGTGAACCGCCTCGCGCCAATCCCGGGCGTTCTTGGTTACGATAGGGGCAACGTGCTGGATCTCGCGAACAATAGCATCGCACCGAACCAATATTAGCGCCGCATCAGCCGTTGCACTCTCCGCACATCGATAGAAGGAACGGACTGCATCGGGGTTGGCTGGCTTGGGCTGCAGGCCGTGGCAACGGGAGCAGCAGCGTTCATTCTTTCACCAAGCACCATCATCGACCTTTGTCACGCGCTGCGGCATGACGCGGCGATGGTCCTTGTCGGCTACATCCTGCTGCTGGTCTCCGCGATCGGTACCTGTTGCCTGATAATCGCCGCCCGGCGTGCGTGGCGGCTCGGATCGCGCGCGCCCGCGGTAGCGGCGAGCGATCGGCCGGTAACGCTGCTCAAACCCTTGCACGGCGCCGAACCAGCCCTGCTCGCCAACCTCACCAGCTTCATCACCCAGACCCATGACGGCCCGCTGCAAATGATCTGCGGCGTGCAGAACCCTGCCGATCCCGCGATCGCCGCCGTCGAAGCACTCCGCGCCGCGCATCCCGACGCCGACATCAGCCTCGTCGTCGACCCGACCCGCCATGGCAGCAACGCCAAAATCTCCAACCTCACCAACATGGTGGCGCATGCGCGCCACGATCTGCTCATTCTCAGCGACAGCGACATGGCGGTCGCACCTGATTACATCGCGCGCGTCATCGCCGCGCTCGACGCTCCCGGCGTCGCCGCGGTCACCTGTCTTTATCGTGGGCGCGGTGATGCCGGACCATGGTCGCGGCTCGCGGCGATGGGAATCAGCCAGCATTTTCTGCCCGAAGTTCTGCTCGGCACCGTGCTCGGGCTGGCCTCGCCCTGCATGGGCTCGACCATCGCGCTGCGTCGCGCGACGCTCGACGCTATCGGCGGGATGGCCGCCTTCGCCGATCTGCTCGCCGACGATTATGCCATGGGCGCGGCGATCCGCGCGCAGGGCGGGCGCATCGCGCTGCCCGACATGTTGCTGACGCATGGCTGCGTCGAGATCAGCTTCGCCACGCTCGCCCGGCGCGAGCTGCGCGCCAATCGCACCATCGCGCGGCTCGATCCGGTCGGGTTCGCCGGCAGCGTCATTCTCCACCCCTTGCCCTTCGCGCTGGCCGGAGGGTTGCTGACCGGTTTCGCGCCGACAGCACTCGCGGCCATCGCCGCCGCGCTCGGTACGCGCCTTGCACTTGCCTTGCTGGTCGATCGTGCGGCAGGAGAGCGCACGGCACCTCTTTGGTGGATTCCGGCGCGCGATCTTTTGTCCTTCGTCCTCTTTCTGGCCACATTTTTCGGGCGTTCGGTTGATTGGCGCGGCGCAAGTTTTACAGTCGATGCAAAGGGCTTGTTGTCGGCCCAGCAGGATAAGCGATCATGATGCGTACCCTTTTCCTCCAGGCACCCTCGTTCGACGGCTATGATGGCGGCGCCGGCGCGCGCTACCAGATGAAGCGCGAGGTCAAATCCTTCTGGTATCCGACCTGGCTTGCCCAGCCCGCCGCGATGGTCGAAGGCTCGAAGCTGATCGACGCGCCCGCGCACGACCAGAGTTGGGACGACATCGCGCACGAGTTCGACACGCGCGACCTCGTCATCCTCCACACCTCGACGCCGAGCTTCAACCAGGACATCCGCACCGCCGCGCTGATCAAGGCGCGCAACTCGAATATCCTGATCGGCTTCGTCGGCGCCAAGGTCGCGGTCGAGCCCGACAAGAGCCTCGCCGCCACGCCGCACGTCGATTTCGTCGCGCGCGAGGAATATGATTTCACGGTCCTCGAGATCGCCCAGGGCAAGCCGCTCGCCGAGGTCGACGGCATCACGTGGCGCGCGCCCGACGGCGCCTTCATCCGCAACAAGGATCGCGCCATCATCGAGGACATGGACGTCCTCCCGATGGTCTCGCCGATCTACAAGCGCGACCTGACGATCGACAAATATTTCGGCGGCTATTTGCTCCACCCCTATGTCAGCTTCTACACCGGGCGCGGCTGCAAGAGCCGCTGCACCTTCTGCCTGTGGCCGCAGACGATCAGCGGGCACAATTACCGCTTCCGCTCGGTCCCCAAGGTGATCGAGGAGGTGCAGTATATCCTGAAGGAAATCCCCGAGACCAAGGAGATCTTCTTCGACGACGACACGCTGACCGACAACCATGCCCGCGTCGAGGAACTGGCCATCGCGCTGGGCAAGCTCGGCTTCGGCAAGAAGGGTTTCCCCGTCTCGTGGAGTTGCAACGCCAAGGCCAATGTGCCGCGCAAGACATTGGAAATCCTCAAGGCCAATGGCCTCCGCCTGTTATTGGTCGGTTATGAGAGCGGGAATCAACAGATCCTGCATAACATCAAGAAAGGCCTGCGGATTGATGTCGCGAAGCAGTTCACGAAGGACTGTCACGAACTCGGCATCGTCATCCACGGCACCTTCATCCTCGGCTTGCCCGGCGAGACCGAGGAAACGATTGAGGAGACGATCAACTACGCCAAGGAGATCGACCCGCACACCATCCAGGTGTCGCTCGCCGCGCCCTATCCGGGCACCTTCCTCTACAAGCAGGCGACCGAGAATGGCTGGTTCGACAACAGCAACGATCTGCTGACCGACGGCGGCAACCAGATCGCCCAGCTCAGCTACCCGCATCTCCCGGCCAGCGTGATCTTCGACAAGGTCGAGGAATTCTACAAACGCTTCTATTTCCGCCCGTCGAAAATCTGGTCGATCGTCTCGGAAATGTTGCGCGACTGGAACATGATGAAACGCCGCCTGCGCGAAGGCGTCGAATTCTTCGACTTCCTCCGCCGCCGCAAGGAAGCGGTCTGACCTTCTCCCTCTCCCCTTTGGGGAGAGGGCCGGGGAGAGGGGCCGTGCCGCAAACGATGTCGCCCGAAGAATCCCGAAACTGTTTTCCCCTGAAACGCCGAAAAATCTCCGTGTCTCCGCGCCTCCGCGCGAACAATAGAGTTGATTCACGCGGAGGCGCGGAGGCGCGGAGGAATGAAAGCCGCCACGCGCTGATTCAAAAACGCACGCAGCTATGTTTGCTACCCGCCATGCCACCCCCGCACCCGGACCATGCGCCGCCGCAAGAAAGCGGACCGACCTTCTCCCTCTCCCCGCTTGCGGGGAGTGCCGGTCGGCCATCAAGTCGATTGTGCCCCCGGCACAATCTATGGAATGCCGGGGGCATTCCATACTTGATAGCCGACCGACACTGGTCGGGGAGAGGGGGCGTGCCGCAAATGCTGAAGCCCGATGTATCTCCAGCCCGAACGGCAATGCACGACAACCCTGCGCTACGCCCAGTCGCCGCCCGACCAAGTGGTTCGCACAGAGGCACAGAGGCGCAGAGAATGTCTTTCGCGGCGACGACACGAGGCCCTCTCACGTTCGCCGCGGCTGATGAGCAAAAATGCATTGGTTCGCCGCAAACGCCCCGCAGCGGGTGCAGCGCCTCCGCCAGCCGCAAGCGCAACCCCTCCGCGCCTCCGCGCCTCCGCGCGAACAAATTCTTTTGCTCACGCGAAGCCGCGGAGACTCGGGTTAGCGACAACCACGCCCCCGTGATTCAACATTCCACCCAATCGTTCCCGCCGACCACGGCGCCCGACCAAAACCCCAACCCGAAAAAACATAGAATATTCCCTGCCATTCCCTGCCCGGCAGGGAATTCCCATCATCCGCGACTCGCCATGGTGGCGGCATGAAGACCCTCATCGTCACCGCCGACGATTTCGGCGCCTCGCTCGCGGTCAACGGCGCCGTCGAGCGCGCGCATGTCGACGGCATCCTCACCGCCGCCAGCCTGATGGTCGCCGGCGATGCCGCGTCGGATGCGGTCACGCGCGCCCGCCGCCTGCCGACACTCGGCGTCGGGCTCCACCTCGTCCTGGTCGAGGGCCGCCCCGCGCTACCGGCCGATCAGGTCTCCGAGCTGGTCGACGCCAGCGGCCATTTCCGCACCGACATGGTGATGTCCGCCGTCAACATGACCTTCAACACGCGCGCCCGGCGCCAACTCGCCGCCGAGATCGAAGCGCAATTTGCCGCCTTCGCCGCGACCGGCCTGCCGCTCGACCATGTCAACGCGCATAAGCATTTCCACCTCCACCCGGTGATCGCTTCGCTCGTCCTCAAGATCGGCAGGCGCCACGGCATGCGTGCCGCCCGCGCCCCGGTCGAACCGCGCGCGATCATCGCCGCGATCGAACCCGGCCGCGCGCCGCGCCGCGATCCCGCCACGCTATGGGCGAAGCTGGTGCGCCGCCGCTTCGTCCACGCCGGTATGGCCGTGCCCGATCAGGTCTTCGGCCTCGCCTGGAGCGGCGCGATGGACACCGCCCGCATGCGCGGCCTGATCGCCGCGCTGCCCGATGGTGTAAGCGAGATCTACACCCACCCCGCGACGCATGACGACTGGCCGGGTCACGCGCCCGGGTATCGCTACGCCGACGAGCTCGCCGCGCTGCTTGACGCCCGCGCGCTGGTTCGGGAACAGGGCATCACATTGGCGCGCTTCGCCGATCTCACGGTACGGAGGTAGGACCCTCATGAACTATTATGTCTCGACCGCCCCCAGGCCTGCCGCCCCGCCGCCCGACGCGCCGGTCCGCCGTGGCAGCGATGCGCAGCGCATCCTGTTCTGCCGCACGATGCTCGATACCCACGATCCCTATCGCCCGGCGCTGATCGACCGGTTGCTCTTCGTGCCCGGCGCGCTGCGGCTGATGCGCCGGCGGGCGGTGGCGGCATGAAGCATTACGCCCGGGTAGGGCTGCTCGTTGCGACGCTGGTTGGCATCGCCATCGCTGGCTGGGCGATCGGTGCGGTCGGGCTGCGCGACATTCTCGATGCGATGCGCGCGATCGGATGGCTCGGCATGCTCGTCTTCACGGCTACCTCGCTCGGCGTGCTGTCGATCCTCGGACTCGCCTGGTTCGCGGTCGCGCCAGGGGAGCCGCTGTCGCGTGCCTGGCTGTTCGTTTGGGCGCGGACGACGCGCGAGGCAGCGACCGATGTGCTGCCCTTCTCGCAGCTCGGCGGGCTGGTCGTCGGCGCGCGAACGCTCACCGCCGCCGGCGTACCGGACCGGGTGGTCTATGCCTCGATGGTCGCCGATATGACGACCGAGATGGCGGCGCAGCTGCTGTTCACGCTCGGCGGGGTCGCCACGCTGCTGATGGTGCTGGCGCATCGCCCGGTGCAGCACGACATCGTGCCGCTCGCGCTGGCCGGCCTTGGCGGCATGGTCGCGATCATCATCGCCTTCGTCGTCGCGCAGCGGCCGCTCCTGCGGCTGGCCGGCAAGCTCGGCGCGCGTATCCTGCCCGGCTCGGGCGCGGCGATGGCGGCGGTGCGGGAGCAGCTCGACGCGGTCTACCGCGCGCCGCGCCGCATGATCGCAGCGTTCCTGCTCAACCTGCTGGCGTGGTTCGCCAGCGCCGCGACGGCGTGGATCGCGCTGCGCTTCATGGGTTGTGACGTGCCGTTATGGGCGGTGATCGCGCAGGAGGCGCTGATCTTCACGCTGCGCAGCGTCGCCTTCGCCATCCCCGGCGCGCTCGGCGTGCAGGAGGCGACCTATGCGTTGCTCGGGCCGCTGTTCGGCATCCCGCCGGCAACCGCGCTGGCGCTGTCGCTGCTCAAGCGTGCGCGAGACCTGTTGATCGGCGTGCCCGCGCTTATCCTGTGGCAGGCGGGCGAGGGACGGGCGCTGGCGCGGAGGTTGCGCGCCGCCGCCTAGACGCTGGCACAATCTTGCGACAATTCGCGGTTAGGCGGCGCAACCGCCGCCTCGGCACGCGACATATCCATTTCGAAAGGCTCTAAAGTTTGCGCGGTATCACGATCGGCATGACGGCATTGGCGCTCGGCTCGCTCGCAAGCCCGCTTGCCGCGCAGACGGCACGTCCGACGCGCCCCGCGCCGCCGCCCGCGCCCGAGGCGGGCGACGATGCCGGGCCCGATGTCGTGGTCGAGGGCAGCCGTCTGCCGCCCGGCTCGGTCACCGGCGACATCCCGCCCGAGCAAGTGCTCACCCCGGCCGACATCCGTTCCTATGGCGTCAGTTCGCTGACCGACCTGCTGACCGAACTGGCGCCGCAGACGCGCAGCGGCCGTGGCAATGGCGCGCCGGTGGTACTGCTCAACGGCCGGCGCATCTCGAGCTTCGCCGAGATCCGCGACCTCCCGACCGAGGCGATCGCGCGGATCGACATCCTGCCCGAGGAGGTCGCGCTCAAATACGGCTACAGCGCCGACCAGCGCGTGGTGAACGTCGTGCTGCGCCGCCGCTTTCGCGCCGCCACGCTGGAAGCGGCCGACACACTGGCGACCGATGGCGGTCGCAACACCCCGCTCGGCCATGTCGACGGCCTCAAGATTGCCGGCGACACGCGCCTAAACCTCGATCTCAGCTATACGGCAAGCGACCCGCTGTTCGAGAGCGAGCGTACCCTGATCAGCCGCTCGGCGGGTGGGGTGTACGACATTCGCGGCAATGTCACGCCCGGCCTCGACAGCTCGTTGAAGGCGTTTCCTGAAGTTGATCCGGCGTTGAGCGCGCTGGCCGGTTCTCCCGTGAAGTATGGCGGCATTCCGATCTCTGCAGCAACTGGGCGGCCGGCGCTTGGCGACTTTGTCGGCACCGCGAACAAGTACAATGTCAGCGACTTGTCGAGTGATCGCACATTGCGGCCTTCGTCGCACACCTTCTCGGGTAACCTCGTCTACAGCCGACCGATCGGCAAGGTAAACGCGACGATCAACGCGCGTGTCCAGACCGATGCGACGACCGCCTATCAGGGGCTGCCGGGCGTGTCGTTCACGCTGCCGGCGGGCAATCCCTTTTCGCCTTTCGGCCAGGCGGTGACGGTCAATCGCTATGTCGATGGCGCGCCGCTCGTCCAGCGGACATCGACGCTGGCGACGCATCTGGGTGTCGGGCTGAACGGCAATATCAGTGCAAAGTGGCGCTGGTCGTTCACCGGCAATTACGATCGTAATTACAACGAGACCTTCACCGAAGCCGGGCTCGACAAATCCGCCTTGCAGGCGCGGCTCAATGCCGGTGACCCGACGTTCAATCCGTTCGGCCCGCTCGCACCGACGCAGTTCGGCGTGCTGCCGGCGAACCAGGCCTATTCGACCTCGAACGCGGTCGGTGGCGATGTGCTGCTCAACGGGCCGTTGTTCAAGCTGCCCGCCGGTGCGGTGTCGACCGCGGTGCATATCGGTGCGCAGGCGACCAGCTTCGACACACGCTCGGTGCGCGGCGGCACGACGACGGGCGCGCTGACCCGCAACATCGTCAACGGCCAGATCAATGTCGACGTGCCGCTGACCGGCCGCCGCAACAAGTTCCTCGACGCGATCGGCGACCTGTCGCTCAACGGCAATCTCGCGGTCAACCAGCTGTCGGACTTCGGCACGCTGTGGACGATCGGTTATGGCCTGAACTGGTCGCCGACGCCGTCGCTGCGGCTGCTCGCCTCGTTTACTGACCAGGACCAGGCGCCGAGCTCGCAGCAGCTCGGCAATCCGGTGATCGTCACGCCCAATGTCCGGGTGTTCGACTATGTGCTCGGCCAGACCGCCGACGTCACGCAGACGGCTGGTGGCAACCGCGCGCTGATCTCCAGCGAGCGGCACGTGTTCAAGCTCGGCGCGACCTTCAAACCGTCGGCGACGAAAGATCTCACCTTCACCGCCAATTATGTGAAGAGTGGCACCGACCATCCGATCGCCGGCTTTCCGTCGGATACCCCGGCGATCGAGGCGGCCTTTCCCGGCCGCTTCACACGCGCCGCGCCAGCTCCGGGCATGACGATCGGCGTACTGACGCAGATCGACACCCGGCCGGTTAACTTCCTGCGCGAGGACACGCAGGAGCTGCGCTACGGCATCGACTTCTCGATCCCGCTCAAGTCGAAGCTGCAAAAGCAGTTCGAGGCGTTCCGCGCCGGCAAGGGGGCAAACCCGTTTACCGGGCTCGCCGGTATCTTCGGCCGGCGGCCCAATGGCGGGCAGGGCGGTGGCCAGGGTGGCGACGGGCCGCGCCCCGGCAACGCCGCACCTCCCCCGGGCGCCACGCCGCCGCCAGCCGATGGCGCTGTACCGGGCGGTCCGCCGCCCGCGGGCGGTGATGGACCGGGCGGCGGTCGTCCCGGCGGCTTTGGCGGCGGCGGGTTCGGCGGGCGTGGCGGCGGCGGTGGCGGCGGCGGTTTCGCCAATCGCCTGGCCGGCGCGACCGGCGGGCGCTTGCAGTTCGCGCTCTACCATACCTGGCACTTCGTCGACCGGGTGACGGTCGCGCAGGGCGTCGCGCCGATCGACCTGCTCAACGGCGGCGCAACCGGCAGCGGCGGCGGCCAGCCGCGCCACGAGATCGAGGGGCAGGCCGGCTACAGCAACAATGGCCTCGGCTTCCGGCTGAGCGCCAATTGGCAGAGCGCGACACAGGTCATCGGCGGCACGGTCGGCGCGTCCAATACGCTGCGCTTCGGCAGCCTCGCCAAGTTCGACCTGCGGCTGTTCGACGACCTCACGCAGAATCTCGATTTCCTCAAGAAGCACCATTGGGCGAAGGGCATGCGGATCGGGCTGGCGGTGACCAACATCCTCAACACCCGCCAGCGCGTCACCGACCAGAACGGCGCCGTGCCGCTGAGCTATCAGGGCGCTTATCTCGACCCGCAGGGTCGCGCGGTTCGGCTAACGGTGCGTAAGCTGTTGTTCTGACGGCGCTCGCGCATTGCCGAGCGCTTGACGGCGGCGGTCCCGACCCGCACGGTCGCGTCGGTTGGCAGTCGGGGGGCGGCGGATGAACGGGTTCGATCTGGTCTTTGCGATGTTCGGGCTCGTGCTCGGGCTCGCCGTCACCGAGGTGCTGGCCGGCTTCGCGCGGATCATCAAGATGCGGCGCAAGGCGCATGTCGGCTGGCTGACCCCGTTGCTCGGCACCTTCGTGCTGATCGACATGACGACCTTCTGGAACGTGGTCTATGGGCACCGCGAGCACCTGCACGCCAACCTCGCCACCTTGCTCGTCGTGCTCGCCTTTGTCGGCAGCTACTATCTGATCTCGACGTTGATCTTCCCCGACGATCCGGAAGAGTGGCCCGATTTCGACGTCTATTACGATCGCCACAATCGCCAGGTCCTGGGCGGCATGCTGACGCTGACGCTGGCGCTGGTCGGCGTTTCGGTGATCACGACGATGATGGGGTTGACGGTCAAGGCGGATACGCCGGCGGGCGCCTTTGGCTGGGTCACGGCGCTCGCGGCACTGCTGCACATCCCGCTGCTGATCCTGTTGCTGATCATCAAGTCGCGGCGGCTCAACGTCGCGCTGCTCGGCATCGAGATCGCGCTGATGCTGATCGCGGCCTTTGCCAAGGTGCTGTGAGCAGCTAGTCTCGACTGTAACGTTTTCCCGGGGGCCGCATGAACAGTCTTTTCCGCCGCAAACTCATCACCGAGGCGCGGCTAGAGCACCAATTGGCGCGGACGCTGAGCTGGCCGCATCTCGTCGCACTTGGCGTCGGCTCGATCGTCGGGACGGGCATCCTTACGCTGATCGGGGTCGGGGCCGATCGCGCCGGGCCGGCGGTGCTGCTGAGCTTCGTCGTGGCGGGCGCGATCTGCGCTTGCGCGGCACTGTGCTACGCCGAGATGGCGACGATGATCCCGGCCTCGGGCAGCGCCTATACCTATAGCTATGCCGTGCTCGGCGAGAGCATCGCCTGGGTCGTCGGGTGGAGCCTGATCCTCGAATATTCGCTGGTCGTCTCGACCGTGGCGGTCGGCTGGTCGGGCTATGCGGTCGGGTTTCTCGGCGGCCTCGGGATCAACTTGCCCGAATGGCTGACGCACGGTCCGGAGATGGCCGGCTGGTGGCAGGTCGCGCGCTGGGGGATCAACCTGCCGGCGGTATTCATCATCGCGGTTGTCGCGGGACTGCTGACGCTCGGCACGCATGAAAGCGCGCGGATCAACACCGGGCTGGTGGTGTTGAAGATCGTTACGCTGGCGCTGTTCGTTTTCGTTGCTCTGCCGCATTTCGACGCCGCGAACCTGCATCCGTTCGCACCGTACGGCTATGCCAGCGCGGCCGGCGCGGGCGGCGTGAAGTACGGGATGATGGGCGCTGCGGCGATCATCTTCTTCGCCTTTTACGGCTTCGACGCGATCTCGACCGCAGCGGAGGAGGCGAAGAACCCCGAGCGCGACCTGGCGATCGGCATCGTCGGTTCGATGGTCGCGTGCACGCTTATCTACATGATCGTCGCTGCGGCGGCGGTCGGCGCGGTGCATTTCCAGGTGTTCGGCAAGAGCGCCGAGCCGCTCGCGCTGATCCTGCGCTCGCTCGGCCAGCCCAAGGTTGCAACCGTTGTCGCGGCGGCGGCGGCGATCGCGCTGCCGACGGTGATCCTCGGATTCCTCTACGGCCAGAGCCGCATCTTCCTCGTCATGGCGCGCGACGGCTTCCTGCCGCCGGCGCTGGCCAGGATATCGACGCGCGGGACGCCGGCGCGGATCACGGCGGTGACCGCAATTTTCGTCGGCATCTTCGCCGCGCTCGTCCCGCTCGACGTCATAGCCAGCCTGGCGAACGCCGGCACGCTGTGCGCGTTCATCGCGGTGGCGGCGTGCGTGCTCGTGCTGCGGCGCCGCGATCCGGCTGCGCGGCGGCCGTTCCGGACCCCGCTGGCGTGGATCGTCGCGCCGGGGGCGATCCTCGGTTGCCTCTATCTGTTCACCAGCCTGCAAAAGGTGACGCAGATTTCGTTCCTGGTGTGGAACGCCTTCGGGTTGCTGGTGTATTTCGCTTATGGCCGGGCACGAGCGGTGCTTTAGGCTTGCCTGCAAACACGGCATTGCTCGCTATTTCATAGAATCGTTACGCCTGCAGTTTGCAAATATGAAATTTCCGATAAGATCGGATCAATGCGGGGGGGATTCGGCAAAAGCATTGTTTTCGCGGCATTGGCGAGCAGCTCGCTTCTGGCCGCGCCTGCCCATGCGCAGGAAGTTGCGCCGCTGAGCCGTGAAGAGATTTCGTATGAACTTGCAAACACCTATCGGATTCTTGCGGACGAGCAATTCCTGAACAACCAGCGGGATGCCGCGCGCGGCAATTACAACACGGCCTCGGTACAGGCCGACGTGTTGAAACCCGTGGCGGGGCTGGTGACCGAGGAGCAGGTGCAACTGCTCAAGGCCGAAATCGGCTATCGCAGACTGCTGCTCGATTCCAACGCCAGTTTCTGGGGCTTCGAGCACCAGATGCGACCGATCAGCCCCGTGCTCGCCATGACGCAGTTTTCCGAGACGGCGACCCAGTTCCAGAACGAGGTCGTCAAGATCGACGACCTGGCGACGAAGATCGCGAACAACAATCGCAGCGCCTTGCAGGACGAACGGTCCGCGCTGCAGGAGCAGGAGCAAAAGGTGGTTGCGGTGCTCGATGGGCAGGTTGCCGACACCAACCTGCGGAATGCGGGGTTGCGGCGCACGATGATCGAGGACCGCGTCGGTGCCATCGCCCAACGCCAGCAAGCCATCGCGGCCGAGCGCGAAAGCGTTTTGTCGCAACTGGATGCCAATCAGGCCGGCATGAACAAGCTGCTGCTGAGCGCGGTCCAGCAGGCGGTCGGCCTGCCGCCCAATGCGGTGGAACTGGTCGATGCCGCGTCCCGCGGGGATGTCGATTCGGCGCTCAACCTTGCGGTCACCGCCTATGGGTCGGCCGACCCGGCGCTGACAAAGTCGCTGGGAAGCTTTGCCGAGGACGCGCGGCTGGCGGCGCAGGATTATACCGCGCTGCAAGGCAAGGTGACGAACCTCGTCGCGCGCGCCAACGAGGGCGCGTTGCTGTTCCGGGCGATTCAGTCGGGCGACGTGTCGAAGGTGCTGGAGGCCGGGACGACCGTCTTCCAGAATCTGCCGCCTGAGGTGCAGGCAAAGATGCTGGCGTCCGTGCGCGAGAACGCCGATCTCAAGGCGGTCGTCACGCTCGCGCGCAAGGGTACGCAACTTCGCGGGCAGGTGATCGAATTCGTCCGCAGCACGGCAAAGATTTCCGACGCGGTACGACCGGTCGTCGCCGGGCTGCTGGATACGGCGTCAGAGCAATTCGATGCGCATTATGCGCTGGCACTGAGCGCGACGATCGCCGCGGCGCGCACCGTGGACGACCAGACCAGAGCCTTGGTCTGGATCAGCAAGGCGTGGAGCGAAAGCGTCGTCGATCAGGCGCTCAAGGATCCGGTCGCGATCGTCGCGGTGGCGGTGCTGCTGGGTTCGCCGTGCAAGGTGCTGGCAGACTGCCGCAAGTTCCTCATCACGCAGTTGCAGGCACGCGGCCTGACCGGCGCCCCGGTGACGGTCTCGTCGGGCGGCGCGGTGCAAATCGTGAACCCGGCAACGGGGCAGCAAGTCGCGCGGTTCAGCCTGCCGGAGCTCGCCAACACCCTGATACGGCGCCCGGTCGAGCAGCAGCGCGCCGTCCTGCGGCAGGATGTCAATGCCGTGCTCAAGCGACTCGACGAGCAGCAGGGTCTGGCAATGGGCCGCTTGCTGGACCTGCTGCCCGACGCGACGTTCGACCGGGTCGTGAATGACAAGCTCAGGACGCTGGCAGCACCCGACGCCGGCGCCGCCTTCCAGGCAATTACCGGGCCGGTGGACTCACCGGCGGCAGGCGAACTGGCGCGGGGGCTGGCGAGTTTGTCGCTGGGCGGCGATCTGGCGCGGAGGACCGTCCTGGCGCCAGCGACCGCGGCACCCGTTCCGGATCTCACGACCCCGCCATCGCCGGCGGAACAGGCGGCACTCAACGCGCTTGCGGCAGCGGGGCCTTATGGCGTCGCGGCGAGCATTGCGTTGCAGGCATTGCGCGGCATGAGCGAGCTCTCGGCCCTTGCCGACCAGGCGGACCGGCTCGACAAGGAAGACCGATCGCTGTCGGTCGAGTTGCTGCATCTGGCGCCGCTGCGGCTTGACGTTGATCGCGACGAAAGCCTCGCGCAGCTCGCCCAGCGATCCGCCCAGCTGCGCAACGCGATGGCCGCAAGCCGCTCGCAGATATTGCAGGCGGCGCTGCGCGAGGATGGCCAGGTGCAGACCGAGCTGGCGGCCAAGATCCGCAGCCGCTTGCCGCTCAGCTACTATCTGGCCGAGTTGATGCGCGAGCAATATGACCGGCTCGATCAGTCGCTGGCGCTATGGACCGGTCAGATCGGCTCAGCCGGGTCGCGGATCGAAAATCTCTTGCGCGGCGACCCGCGGACGGCGCGTCTCGCGCTCGATCCCGATATCCAGCTGTACGACTGGTTCGCGCGCAATTCCGAGGGCCAACGGCGCGATCTGGATCAACTGTCGCAGCATTGGAATCGCCTCGCCACGGTGGCGACCCAGGTCTGCAACACGCTGGGTTGTGACAACAACGCGCGCGATGTTGGCATCGTCGAGGTCACCGAGAAGGTCAGTCTCGACGAGCTGCTCGGTGATATTCCCCCGGCCGGGGCGACACGTGAACTGTCCTTTACCCTGCTCCCGCGGCATCTGCCCGACCTTGGCGATCTGGAGGGGTTGCGACTGGTGAGCGTGGCCGGTGTGGTGCGCAATCGACAGACCGATAGGACAAGCTCACCCCTCAACATCCGCATTCGTCATTCCGGGCTAGGCTTTCTGATGGTCGATGGCCAAGGGCAGACCGAAACCTTCGACTCGTCGGACTCCTTCACGCCCGATTTCATCGATGACGCGTCGGCCCTGAGCGAGCGCCGCAACGATCTCCAGACCAGGTGGAGCACCAGTCCCAAGCTGGGGCCGCTCGAGGGCTATGCGCTGTTCGGCCTGTATCAGATATCGCTCCCGGCTTCCTTCGATCCCGCAAAGCAGTCGCTGGAACTGACCTTCTTCTATCAGCATCCCCGTAACGCGATCCCGGTCGATGCACGGTTGCCGACCGCGACGGTCCAATGTGCCGGTCAGGCCGACCCGCGCGGCATCGAAATGTCGGACGTGCGACTGCTGCTCCGTCGCGACAGCAACGGCCTGCTCTCCAAGCTGGACGGGGGATCTACTTGCACATTGGCGGAGAACCGGCCGTGATCTGGCAACGGATCGCCATTGTCGTTGCGGGAATCGCCGCGGCTGCGAGCGCGACCAGCGCCCGCGCGAGCGACCTTTCCGTGACCGGATCGGTCAGCGCAGACTGGAGCGCAGCGAGGCTCGTCACACCGTCGCCCGATGCCGTCCTGCGCCCCGGTCA
Source organism: Parasphingomonas halimpatiens (assembly GCF_036663795.1). Lineage (NCBI taxonomy): Bacteria > Pseudomonadati > Pseudomonadota > Alphaproteobacteria > Sphingomonadales > Sphingomonadaceae > Parasphingomonas > Parasphingomonas halimpatiens. The sequence continues at coordinate 17,336 of NZ_JAXOJP010000032.1, read as the reverse complement.
CAAGGTGCGCATTACCGTTACCGGCCAGGTCGACATCAATTTCGAACAGAAGCACCGCCGCGATTGCAGCTGGTTCGGCCTGTCGTGCAAAAATATCGACTGGACCGAGCACCATTGGAACGGGCCGGATAGCGCACCCGTCCTGATCCAGATTCGCGCGATCGGTTCGGGCCAGGTCATCGCCAGCCAGGTGGTCAATGCCCAGTTTTCCGGGCTGACGGTGCCGGTCGATACGACCGACTTCGGCAAACGCTATGAAGTGGTTGCGAGCCTGGCCGGTGTCGGCACCGCGATCGACCCGGCGCGCAGCGCCGGAAGCTACACGGTCAGCCTGACGATCGACGCAACGGCACGCGCGGATGCCTTTTCCAGCTGGCTTACCGGAACCAAGCCGACAGCCGATCTGGCCACGTCGGCCGAAGTCCTCGATCAGGCCCTGCTGCAAAGCCGCCCGGAACAGACGGCGGGCGCGCTGCGCAGTTATGCGGCTTCGCGTTTCCCGCTGGCGAATGTCGCGTTGCGCAGCTCCTATGAAACGCTCGTCCGCAAGGCCATGGAGATCGCGCCCGGAGACCCCGCCAATGCCATGGCGTTGGCCAATTTCTTTCGCGCCGTGGGACTGAATGCCCAGGCCGACGCGGTGCTCAACAAGGTGATCAACGATCTCGAGGCGAAGACCGATTCGCACTCGCGATTCCTGTTGGCTAAGGCCTATGTCGGGCGTGCGGATGCCGGTCTGGTCGCCAGTGGCGGCGTGAGTCCGACCGCGGTCGAGGATGCGTTGGCTTATTACGCCAAGTCGATAGAATTGTTCGAGGCGGTTGGCCGTCGCGATTTCCTTTCCGATACCCTCGTGCGCCGCGCGCGACTGTTACGCGGTACACGCACGCCGGCGGCGCTGGCTGACGCGATCGCGGCGTTTCAGCGTGCGCGCGACCTTGCCCCCGAAATGGTCAGGGCCCGTGGCGCGTTCGAGAGTCCGGATGGCAAGAGCCTGCAGTTGCTCGATTGGGCGGACGGTTATCGCACGCCGACGCTTGGGGCCGCCGCCGACGACAGTCCATGGATCGCCGACGCGGTGCCGCTTGCCTGGGATCCGGTCGATCAAAAGGTACTCGAATCGCGCAACGGGATAGCGTTCCAGTGGCGCAGCCTTGCGCCCGATGCGGTCGCGCAGCCGGGGCCGCTGTTGAGCCGACAACGTTGGGGGCTGGAGGTCGCCGGCGGCGCGGCGATCACGATCAATGCTGGCGGTACCGCGACCCATTTTGCGGCGAATGGAACGATCACGCCGCTCTCGTTCAAGGGAGCGGCGCGGTGTCCCGACGTCATCCTGCCACCGGGACTGGGGCGACCGACCGCGCTTACCGTTCAACCCTTCGTGTTGGGGAGCATCGCGCGTTCCGGCGAGCTCGCAGCTACCTATTGCAACGATACGTTGCAGATTTACAAAATTGTCGGCGGCGTTCCGTCGCTCGTTCAGACCGTCGCCCTGCCCGTTAACGGCGGGGCCAATTTCGGCTCGCTGAAAATTGTCGCCGGGCCGGCAAATTGCGGAGTCGCCATCGCCAAGATGGAGAATAATGGCGGTCCGGCGGTCATCAGCGTGACGCTGGTGCGGCTCGACGGGGGGCGAGTCAGCCTTTCCCTGACCGCAGTGCCGCCCGCCGCGCCATCGACACCATTCCCGAGTTTCGGTTTGCCCAAAATGGCTTATCCGACCTTCACCGCAGACGGGCGGATCCTCGTCGTCCGATCCGACATGGACGCCGAACTCTTCAGCTGTGCCGGCAGCGCCGTGGGCAAAATCAAGCTCCCCCCGCGCAGTTCCAAGCCGCAAATGCCGACCGAATTCCTGAACATGCAATGGCTGGACAAGGACTTTCTGTCGGTTGCCGATTTCGATGGTTCTCGCTTGCTCGTGATGGACACGGCGCGCGCCGAGACCAAAGCCTATCCCCTGGGCATGACGGATTCCGTTTATGCGTCCGCGCCGAAGATGGAGTTCGCCTTTTCGGGCGTGACCCCGGGCGCCACACCGCGGGTGGCCAAATCGGCGCGGCGGGCTATTCCGCGTCAGCTTGGCGAGGCCGTGGCGGCGTCGCAGACGATTGTCTTTCTTCCCGGGACGCGATTCTTTGAATCGACGTTGCTGAACAGCGGTCAGACCTTGCTGTCGTCGGATCTCAATTTTTCGGAATCGGTGGTAACTGATCTCGCGACGGGGCGTGCCACGCCGATCGGTGCGGCGCTCGGCAGACCCTTTGGCATCGACGGCGTCGATGGCTGGGCTGCGGTGCGTTTCGCGCCTCCGCCATCCGGCGGCGCGACTCCCTTCTTTGCGTTAAAGCCGCCGGTCGCGATCGAAATCTATCGCAAGGCGACGCTGGTGCAGACAGCGACCTTCGGCGATCTGGGCGCGGCAGACCGAAGCCGGGTCGCGGGTGCGATCGCCAAGATTGTGCATGACAATCCCCCGCAGGCTTTTCCCGTCCCGCCGGGCTATCCGTTCTTTCCGCCGCCCGATCTGCACTATCTGGTGGAATCGCCCGATCGTCTGTCGCTGCAACGATCGCTGATGACGACGACCGGTTCGTTGGCGAGCTCGGGTGGGCGCGGTGCGATCGGTCTGTGTGTCAGCCTGCTTGGCCGGGCCCAGGCGGGGACAGTCCTGCCGCTGCCGCTCAGCCTGCCGCCCGGCGCTTTGCCTTCGGAGCTCTATAGTTTTCGGGACGGCAAGCCGGTTCTGGAAAAGGCAGATGCGTTCGACTGCATGTCCGCCACCGTGGTTGACGGCGACAAGCCGACTATTCTGACGCGCGAGCCGACCACGCCGCAGGCTTCGCAGTTTCGGATCAAATGGCTCCGCAACGGCGCGTGGATCGACGGGGGCATCCAACCCGGTATCGGGATGATCGGTGAAAGCAGCGTCATGCCCGACGGAAGCGTGCTGGTACTGCTGAACCCATCGGACAGCAGCGGCCCGGGCGCCGATCTCATCCGCCTGTTGCCGGGCGGGGGACAACGGTCGGCCTGCCCGGCGTGCTCGGGCATCAACGTCTATGCCGCGGCCACCGCCATCAGCACGCGTCTGCGCACCGGTGATCAGGGGCGGACCGAAGACGGGCCGGTGCAGATCGACACGAGAAATCTCGTGATGGTCGATCGCGAGGGCAAGCTGCTGGCGAAGCCGGACGGCGACGAGACGGTGATATTGTCGCTCGATACCGGGGCCGAATTGCTCCGCGTACGCCTCGGTCGTGTCCTCGTGCTGCGCAAGAACCTGGTCGTTGTCGATACTGGCGAGGACAAGTTGCAGGTGCACCGGCTGTAGGCGGCAATGGCAGCGCGAGGCCGACCACGAACAAATGACATCAGCCGATCGATGAGGGGCATAGCGACGATGGGGAACAGGGCAGGGCATATGGCGAGCCGCCGGCAGGTGATGCTCGGTAGCGTGCTGGTCGTCGCCTCGCCCGCCTTTGCACGGCCGGCAACGGCGATCGTGCCCTTTCAGTTGCGTGTCGCGATCCCGTCGAGCGGCGTGCTTTATGGCGGCCTGTTGTTTGGCGGCGGCGTCAAGGCGCTGATCGAGGGCACCATCGACCTTGCCAGGTCTGGAGCGGCGGCAATGTCGGTCACGACTCGTTTCCTCGGCGCGACCAGGCAATATGCCGCGCCGGATGCCGTCGCGCTGGCCGGCAAGCCAAGCTGGTTCGTCGGGATAAAGCCAGGCGCCGTGCCGACCAAAACCGGTCAGGCCGTGGTCAACGACACGTCGCTTGGCGTTGCCTGGACCCCGCCGCCCGGCGCCACGCACGGCCTGACGCTAACCGTCAACGCCGCCAATCCGCTGGTGCCGGCAGCACCGGCAATCGACGCCAAATTCGTGCTCGGACTGCGCATGACCGGCAGCGTGACGCACTATATCCTTTCCGCCCAGCATGATGGGTTTCCCGACTATGGCTTCAGGCTTGGCGCCGGAGCGCCCGTCTATGGCTATGACTGCGTGACGGCGGGCGACTCTCCCTTGGCGCTGTTTCCGCCGATGGAACGATCCGGGGGAACATCTGCCTGGACGGCGTTTTCGCGCTAAAGTGCCGTCTGTAGAAAAACAGTCGCGCGCTCGATCGCGCGTTCTTTTTCGCGGATGCGCGGCTGGACAATAACGCTTCGTGCGCTAGGCGCCGACGGGCAACCGGGAGCAAGCTACAGTGTCGGCGGTCAAAGAAGGCGAATCCAACCTCGTTCTGTTGTCGGCGCTCGCCGCCAATCTCGGCATCGCGGTGGCAAAGTTCATCGCGGCGGGGATCACGGGATCGTCGTCGATGCTCACCGAAGGCTTCCATTCGGTCGTCGACAGCGTCAACCAGATACTCCTCCTCTACGGCCAGAAGCAGGGACGCAAGCCGCCCGACGAGGCGCATCCGTTCGGCTATGGCCGCGAGCTGTATTTCTGGAGCTTCGTCGTCGCGATCCTGATCTTCGCGGTCGGCGCCGGCGTGTCGATCTATGAGGGGCTGGTCCACATCAAGGACCCCGAGCCGCTGACCAGCCCGCTGATCAACTATATCGTGCTCGGCGTCGCGCTGGCGATGGAGGGCGGATCATGGTTCGTCGCGATGCGCGAGTTCGCCGCGACCAACCGCAAGGGCAGCTGGTGGGGCGCGGTGCGGCGCTCGAAGGATCCGGCGGGTTTCATCGTGTTGTTCGAGGACAGCGCCGCGCTGGCCGGGCTGGTGATCGCCGGGATCGGCATCTGGGCCAGCCATGAATATAACGATCCGCGGATCGATGGCGTGGCGTCGATCGTCATCGGCGTGCTGCTCGGCGTGGTCGCGGCTTTCCTCGCGCGCGAGGCCAAGGGGCTGCTGATCGGCGAGGGCGCCGATCCGGAGATCGTCGCGCGGGTTCACGCGATCGTCGACGGGCATCCGGCGATCACCTCGGTCAACCATGTCCGCACGATCCACACCGCGCCGACCAGCATCTTCGTCGCGATCAGCGCCGATTTTCGCGACAGCCTGACGATGGGCGAGGCGGAAACGATGATCGAGGGAATCGAGACCACGCTCAAACAGGCGATCCCGGAATTGTCGTCGATCTATATCCGGCCCGAGAAGCGCGAGGACGCGGCGATCCTGCGGCCGACGCCGGTGGAGCCCTGACGGAGCCTGCGATCAGGCCGGCGTCAACTCCACCACGTCGAGCAGCGATTCGAAGCGCGGCGACGGGAAGATCATCCGCCAGCGTTTCGGGCCGATGCGTTCGACATAGCCGGCGAGATCGCGCTGCGTGTCCTGGCCATAGACCATCGGCTTGGTCTCGTCGCCGAGCACCAGCGTACCGAGAAACACCGCGCGACCCGGCACGTCGTTGAACAACAGGCCGACCGGGCGCTGCGGCCCGGCGACCTTGTAGAGGCTCGAGACCTCGCCCTCGGCCTCGACCGCGCAATCGGCGGCGGGATAGACCGTGAAGTCCTGCATCGCCGGGCCGTTGGCGCCGATCTTGTAGACCTTGCAATGATAATGGCCGGGCGGCGGAATCGGGCCATCGGCCATGGCGCGGTCGGGATCGAACAGCGCGCCGAGCGCGTCGATCTGGCCGCCGCGTCCGGCGGCGCGTGCCTTGGCAAGGGCGGTGACCCAACTCTCGCGCCAGGTGCGCAGGCGCTCGCGATCGGCATCGGTGACGACGCGGTGCCAGTCGGCTGGTGCCGGCGCGCTTGCGACATGGCTGTCGCGGCGATGGCACGCGCCGAGCGACACGGCGGCGCATAGAGCGAGGGTAAGGGCTGATCTGTTCACGCGACCGTTTTTCGTTGGGCAGTGATGCACTCTACGCCGTGCCGGGCGCGCTGGCCATGGCGATCAGGCAGCGGTCCACCCTCCATCGACCGAGAGATTGGCACCGGTGATCGATTTCGCCTCGTCGCGGCACAGGAACAGCGCGAGCGCGGCGACCTGTTCCGGCGTGACGAACTCCTTGGTCGGCTGCGCGGCGAGCAGCACGTCGTTCATCACCTGCTCGCGCGTCAGACCGCGGGTCTTCATCGTGTCCGGGATCTGGCTCTCGACCAGCGGCGTCCAGACATAACCGGGCGAGATGCAGTTGACGGTGATCCCGGCGGTCGCAGTTTCGAGCGCGATCGTCTTGGTCAGGCCGGCAATGCCGTGCTTGGCCATGACATAGGCGCTCTTGTTCGGGCTGGCGACGAGGCTGTGCGCCGAGGCGGTCGAGATGATGCGGCCCCATTTCGCCGCCTTCATCAGCGGCACGGCGGCCTGGATCAGGTACCAGGCCGAAGTGAGGTTGATCTTGATGATCGCCTCGAACTTGTCGGCCGGGAAATCCTCGATCGGCGCGACGTGCTGGATGCCGGCATTGTTGACGATGATGTCGGGGCCGCCGATCTCGTCATGGCAGCGCATGACCATCGCCTGGATCTGCTCGGGCTTGGTCATGTCGGCGGCGTCGTACAGCGCCTTGGCGCCGCTGGTTGCTTCGAGCGCGGTGCGTTCGGTCTCGATCGCGGCGGCGTCGCCGAAGCCGTTGATCACCACGCTCGCCCCCTCGGCGGCGAAGGCCTTGGCATAGGCCAGGCCGATGCCCGAGGTGGAACCGGTGACGATGGCGGTCTTGCCCTTGAGAAACATGGTCTACTCCGTGACGAGGGGTTGCGGGCGGCGCACGAGGTCGAACGACGCGCTGTGGCCGGTTTCGATATTGTTGGCGACGAGCTCGGCATTGGCCATGCTCTCGTCGACGGCGAGGCGGCCGGCGGCCCAATGCTCGCGCATAGTACGGGCCGAGAATTCGAAGTCGCGGCTGCCGCCTTCCCACGCATTGGCGCGGTAGATCAGCTGGACGAGGTTGACCGGTTGTTCGGCGGCGCGGGCGGCGAGCGCGCGCACATCGGCGTCGTCGCGCAGTTCCGGCGGCAGCTTGGCGATGACCTTGCGGATCGCCTCGCGTTCCTGGCGCAGCTTCATCACCTGCGCGGAAATCTGCCGCGTGCGGCTGGAGAAGCGGATTTCCTTCTCGCGCGCCATCACGTCCATGATCGTTCTGGGTCGCTCGGTCGCGGCGGCGAACAAATCGACCTGGAAGGCGAGCAGCGGATCGGTCTGATGGTCGAGCACATGTGTCAGCGGCGTGTTGGAGACCAGGCCGCCATCCCACCACAACCGCCCGTCGATCTCGATCGGCGGCAGGCCCGGCGGCAGCGCCCCTGAGGCCATGATGTGCCGCGCATCGATGCGCGTTTCAGTGGTGTCGAAATAGCTGAAATTGCCGCTCTCGACGTCGACCGCGCCGACCGAAAGCCGCACCGGCCCGGTGTTGAGAAGGTCCCAGTCGATCAATGCGTCGAGCGTCTTTGCGAGCGGCGCCGAATCGTAGAAACTCAGCGCGCCGGGTGAACCGGGCGTGGCCATCAACGGCGGCACCACGCGCGGGGTGAAGAAGCCCGGCACGCCGGCGACCATGACGAAGCTCGCCGACCATTCGTGCAGCCACTCGCGCAACTGATCATTGGGGAAGATCGGGAAGCTGGGCAGCGAGCTCGACAGCTTCTCCCAGAACAAGGTCAACCGCTCGACGCGACGCTCGGGCGGGTTGCCCGCGACGATTGCGGCGTTGACCGCGCCGATCGAAATTCCGGCGACCCAGTCGATCTCGATGCCGCTTGCCGCGAGCCCCTCGATCACCCCGGCCTGGTAGCTGCCGAGCGCGCCGCCGCCCTGCAGCACCAGCGCGACGCAATCGGGCAGCGGCAGCGCGGCGGCCTTGCGCCCTTTGCGTCCATGGTACGGGTGATCGATGTCGGCCATCGCCTCGCTCATGGCCCCGGGCGGCGCTGCGATCAACGGGCGTTTGGTGAAATCGCCGTCATCCGACTCATTCGCGCGGCCTTGCAACCCCGCGCCGCCCCGCGCATTCATGCCGCGACGGTAAATGATCCTGCGGGGAGGATGCCATGCGGCTCGACGATTTCGATCCCAATATCGATGTGGAGGATCAGCGCGGGCGCGGCGGCGGGCTGGGGTTCGGCGGCGGCGGCGGGGGCGGCGGGATGCTGCTCGGGCTGTTGCCGCTGGTGTTCAGCCGCTTTGGCTGTGGCGGCGTGGCGGTGCTGTTGATCGTCTTTGCGGTGTTCGGCGGCGGGCTCAACCTGCTCGGCGGTGGTGGCGGACAATTGTCGGCCCCGACCGCGCAGGTCGGGGCGCCGGGCGGCGCACAGGGCGGGCATGACACGCAATCGAGCTGCACGCTCAACGCGGCGAGCAAGGCGGCGTGCAATGCGCTGAGCTCGGCCGACAAGACCTGGGCGGCGATCTTCCAGCAATCAGGCGAGAGCTTCACCCGGCCGAAGCTGGTGTTCTACGGCAGCGAAGGCCAGTCGGGCTGCGGCGCGGCGCAGAGCGCGATGGGGCCGTTCTACTGCCCGCAGGATCGCGGCATCTATCTCGACACGAGCTTCTTCGACGAACTGGCCAATCGCTTCGGCGCCAAGGGCGATTTCGCGCAGGATTATGTCATCGCGCACGAATTCGGCCACCATATCCAGAACCTACTGGGCACCTCGGACAAGGTCGCCTCGGCGCAGCGCCGCGCCAGCGAGACCGAAGGCAACGCCTTGTCGGTGCGGCTCGAGCTGCAGGCGGATTGCTTTGCCGGCGTGTGGGCGGCGAAGAACCGCGACCGGATGGAGCCGGGCGACCTCGAAGAGGGGATGACGGCGGCGCATGCGATCGGCGACGACACGCTGCAGCGCGAGGCGCAGGGGCGGGTGGTGGAAGCCAGCTTCACCCACGGCACCTCGGCGCAGCGCATGGCGTGGCTGCGCAAGGGGCTCGACACGGGCGATCCGGCGCAGTGCGATACCTTCAGCGGGGGGATTTGAGCGCGGTAATGGCGCGGGGCGGCTTCTTTCTGGTCCTTGTCACGTTGCTCGGCGTATCGAGCGCCAACGCCATGCAAGTGCCACATGCAAGCGTGCCGACTGCTTCGTGCCGAGCAGAAGTGGCATTAGCCTGGCCGAGCTTGGTCGAAGCGCCGCATGAGCAACCGGCGCCCGCACGACTGTCGACATTTGATGCCAGCGAGGGCGTCGCCGAGAGCCAGCCCGCTGCCCGGGGCCACCTTCGAGGCGCGTTGGCGAGCACCGATCATCTGCTTGGCCTGTGCGCGGAAAATCCCGCGATAATGGCGAATCTGCGATCGCTGTCGGCGGAATTGCGCATTGCTGCGGGAGATTTCACCGGCGCCGCCGCGCAATTGGCGCCGGCGAGCACAGAACCATCGGCGCCCTTGATTCGTCGCAACATGCTTCTGCTCCTCGGCGCTGGGCTAAAGAGCGGTGACGCAGCGTATTTCGCAACGGTTCGACGAGAAGTCGCCACCCGTCATGACAAGCTGATGCGGCTGGCAATGGGGGTGGACGCGTCGCAGCGGATCGACACACCGATCGCGGTGGTCGATGGCTACCGCTCCAAATCGCGTTCGATGCGTGCTGTGTTCATCGGTTGGCCAAATGCCGGGGGCGCGCCCTTGGCGCTGTTCGTGCGCGAACCGGATTCGGATGGTGACGGACAAGCCGATCTGGTCGGCTGTTCTGCTTCGACCTCGCTGGATTACCCGGCATCAGTAAGCGGCGGCGCTACCAGTGATCAGGACCTAATCGGCTTTGCCCGGAAGATATTTTCAGATGCCGTTCGGTTGGACGAATTTCGGTCGCCGAACGGTGCCGATTGTCTCGAAGTCGACCGGGTGCTGCCGGCCTTTGCGAATTCGCTGCGCTTCATCGGCAATGAATATTCGGATCGCGACGTTCTGACCGAGAAGCAGCTGGAATTGATGCTGGGCGGGTCGGAAGAGCAAAGTCAGGACGCGGTTCACTATACCGAAATTCACCCGGAATCGGTCAATCCCATGATGTTGCCGCTGATCATCTCGAAACTGATGCGACGCGGCGATATGATGCATGCCGCCTTCTGGTATTATTTCTGGCAAATCAGAAGTGCGCCCTGGGCCAAATTTGGCCCGCCCGATGGATATCCCGCGCTGCGCGGTGCATTTTCGGCAGCGCTTGGCCCGGTAATCAACGGATGGGCCGGTAGCGATCCAGATGCCTTTCGGGACCTGATGACACGCGCAACATCGTTCGAACGGCGCGCCCCGCTCTACGGAGGCAAGCCGGATGGCGTGACAGACACGGCCTGGCAGGCGGCAATCGCGCGTTCGCGCCTTGATCACAATATCGAGCAGCTGGATTCAATCTTCCCGCGCGACGCGGCGGGGCGGCAGAAATATCTCGATCGACGCAAGGCCAATGGACTGTATGTCGGCCCGCTACGCGACCCCGGTGAGCCATTACCGGAAACCTGGCGTTAGCCTATGCTTTGACGCGATACCCTTCGGCGGGATCGACCCAGATCACCAGCTGGTCGAAGGCCGGTTGTGCCACGCCGTCGATGGTTACGTGCGCTACGAGCGCGGCACCGTTGGCGGTGTAACGTGTGCAGATTTCCTTGCCGATGAACGGTGCCATCGCCGCCGCGACCTTGGCGATGATCGGCTGCGCCTTTTCCGCCGCGAGTGCCTGACCGTTCGCGTCGATGATGCCGCGATCGAAATCGCTCGCCGCAATGAAGCCGCATACCGCGCCGTCGCGCACGGTGACCGTCGAGACCAGGGTGAGGGCGACGGGTGGCTCGTTGGCCAGCGGCAGGCGCGCGGTGTTGCGGATGACGCCGTCGGCGCCGGTTTGATAGCTTGCGATCGATTTGCAGGTCTTGTTGGCAACATCGGGTGAGTGACATTGCAGTTTTCCTGCCGCCGCCGGCGCGAGCGGATCGTCGAGGCCGAGCGCGGCGGCGAGCAGGAGCAGCAACATCGGCGTCATCCTTTCGAGAGTTCAGACCTTGACCAGCATCTTGCCGGTATTGCCGCCGGTGAACAGGCCGAGAAACGCATCGGGCATGGCGTCGAGGCCATCGAACACGGTCTCCTCGCTCTTGAGCTTGCCCGCGGCGAGCCAGCCGCCCATTTCCTGATAGAATTCGGCCGCGCGGTGCATGTGGTCGCTGACGAGCAGGCCGGTCATCGTGATGCGCATGCCGATCAGCCGGGCGAGATAGCGCAGTTCGGTCGGCTTGCCGTCATTATAGATGTCGATCATGCCGCAGATCGCGAAGCGCGCGTGGAGATTGGCGGTCGCCAGTGCGGCGTCGAGATGCTCGCCGCCGACATTGTCGAAATAGACGTCGATGCCGTCCGGCGTGGCGGCCATCAGCTTCTTCACGATGCTGCCCGGGGCCTTGTAGTCGATGACATGGTCGGCGCCCAGCGACGCGACCCAGGCGCATTTCTCGGCGCCTCCGGCCGAGCCGATCACCGTCATGCCGCGCGCCTTGGCGACCTGTACCACGGTCGAGCCGACCGCACCCGCCGCGGCCGAGACGAACACGACGTCGCCTTCCTTCGCTGCGGCGACGGTCAGCAGGCCGAAATAGGCGGTCATGCCGGGCATGCCGAGCTGGCCGAGAAATGCCTGGGGCGGCACGGCGAGCGGCGGCAACTTCTGTACCTGGTTGCCCGGCAGCACGGCCTCGTCGCGCCAGCCGGCCATGTGCAGCACCATGTCGCCGACCGCCAGGTTCTCGGCGCGGCTCTCGACCACCTCGCCGACCGCGCCGCCCTGCATCGCCTCGCCGAGGACGAAGGGCGGGGCATAGCTCTTCACGTCGTTCATGCGGCCGCGCATATAGGGGTCGACCGAGAGCCAGCGATTGGCGATGCGTACCTCGCCCTCGTTGAGCGCCGCGACCGGCAGATCGATCATCGCGAAATCGGTATGAACCGGCATGCCGTGCGGGCGTGACTTCAGGCTCCATGCGCGTGCCATGTGCGACTCTCCTTCGGGGTGTTTTCGAGGGAGCGGTATGGCGCAACACGCCGGGCAACGCAAAGGGCGCGGCGATGCGAATGTGCGGTGTGTTCGGGTCGTGCGGAAAGTTGCGCGGTGGCAGGGGAGGCCAGTTGCATCACCCGAAAAGGGAAGCTAGAGGCGTCGCTCCCGACGGGCTGTGCCCGTTGCGCCGTGGAGCGGGGCTGTAGCTCAGATGGGAGAGCGCTGCAATCGCACTGCAGAGGTCAGGGGTTCGATTCCCCTCAGCTCCACCACGGGTAGCTAAGCTGTTAATTCAGCTTAGAAACTTGGGAAAACAAGCGCTTAATGACAGAAGGGTGTTACATCGGAACCGGAGATAAACCGATGTGTGACTACCTTAGCCAGCGCGGCTCAACCTACTATTTTCGGCGTGTAATCCCCGCTGCCCTGCAAGGGTTCATCGGCCAAATCGGCTGGACCTACAGCCTTAGGACCAAGGACTACCCAACCGCAAAACGAATGGCTCAAATCGAGGGAGTTCGGACGAGCCGCATCCTCGAAGATGCTGAGGATGCGTTGCGGGCATCGTTGCCGGATGCCAACCTCCCATTCCAACGGCCCGCTTTGACGCCTGCACAACAGGAGGAATTCGATAGCCGGGCCGATCAAATCCGCGAGGCCGAGGCCCGCCGACTCGCACGCAAGCCCGAGCGTGACATATTCCGTCGGCGAATGGATTGGGGCTCGGGGGAATTGACCCGAACCGAACAGGTCGCTCGCGATATCCTGAGGCAGCGCGACTCCACGATATCGGAATTAGAGGCGCGGCTGAGCATCCTTGACGGCAACGCGGTGGCGGGGCTGACCCGGACCCTTGCCAACGTGGTGGCGCCTAACGGACAGTCCGCCATGCTCGATGGGGTTATTGTGGATTTATGGGCAGCTGAGCGAAAGGTTGACCCCAAAGGGATTGATACACACCGCGCCGTAGCGCGTTGGTTCTATGAGCGGGTCGGCACCAAGCCGGTCCATAAAATCGCCCGTAAGGATGTAATCGCGTTCAAGGCGAAGCTCGTCTCTGAGGGGCAGTCTCCGGCTAATATCCGCGTGAAGCTCTCTCGCCTCGGCACGCTGCTAAGCTGGGCAATGGACAATGACTACGCCAGCGACAATCCGGCAAAGGGCATAACCATGCTCGACCCCGACGCCGCGAGGAACAAGCGTAGGGAGTTCGATCTCGCGTCGTTGAATGCGGTGTTTGCCAGCCCCGTATATAGCGAAGGTGCGCGCCCGACGATGGGGCGGGGCGAAGCCGCCTATTGGCTACCCTTGCTGGCAATCTTCACGGGTGCGCGGCTTGAAGAGTTAGGCCAGTTGCGGCCGTCCGATGTGGACAAGGTCGCGTATCCCGATGCCGACGGCCAAGAGCTAGCCGCATGGGTGATCGTTATCAAAGAGGATCGGAACGAGGGTTTGCGCATCAAGAACGCGGCAAGCGAGCGATGCGTGCCTGTCCATGCGACATTGGAACGGCTTGGGTTTCTAAGGTTCGTCGCGGCGGCAAAAAGCGCAGGCCAGGAGCGGTTATTCCCAGCCCTAAAGGCCAACGTTTACGGACGGGTGACCGCAAAATGGGGCGAGTGGTTCAGCCTCTATAAGAGGGCGGAATGCGGCATCACCGATAAGCGCATGGTTTTTCACTCATTCCGGCATACGTTCAAACACTATGCCCGGCATGTCGGCATCGTCGAGGGGGTACAGCGGCAGCTTATGGGCCACAGCAGTTCGGACTCGGCGGACGATTATGGCAGCGGCCACACGCTTCATCAGTTGGTTGAGGGAATGGCACTTTACCGGGTTCCGGGCTTTGTGCTGCCCGCGCCGCCACCTACCCTCAGATAGGCAGCTTCCCGCTAAAGCCCCGCCGCGCATAACAGGTCCGATGGCTCGGCGTTGAGTGCAGCGGCTACCCGGATGATGTCGAACGGGATAACATTGCGTTCAACCCCTTGTCAGCACCAGCAGCGGCGCGTTGGCGGTTTCGCGAGGAAAAGCGGACGGGCAGGAGCCGCCCAGTTGCGGACATTGCAACGCGCTGGCATCCTACCCAAGATGATGGAAGCTGCACGCCTGAAACGCGCTCGCCGACGCATGCGGGGCTACTTCTTAGGTAGCGGCATCATACTGGCGTTTCTCTACATACTCGCTGCTGCCTTCATCGTCCGCTTCGTCGGCGTTGAACTGACCCGGTTTTGGTCCACCGTGCTGATCGCGGCAGCCGTGCTCCTTGGTGGAAGCTATGGGATCATCCTGTTCAGTTTTACCGGCGTCCACATTGTTCGCCGCTTGCGAAATCGACAGCCGATTATGGATGCGGAGGACTAGACCGGAACGTCCGCTTCCCACCACGTGTTGCCGTCCCGGTGCCATCGATCGAAACGACTGCCCTGAAAACGGACTGGCAGGTTTCGGAACGGAAAGCAGGCGGGCAGCAGGCGCCCCAGTTGCCGCCATCGCCAGAACATGGTGTAATCCCGACATGCCCGCTTATGCCAACCTATCGGATGATGACCCGGAGCGCTCAAGGAGCGGCTCGGGAAGCTGGTGAAGCATAACCCGGTGGAGATGACGGAGTGAAAATCCCGATCCGAAATTACTTACCAACTCCGTTGACGATCTTCATTGAGCCGTACTGCGACCAATATGACATCCCGGCGGGAGGTGAGGCGCTAGTCACGTTAGATGATGATTTCCCGTTCCAGATCGACGTGCACCCGGACAACTGGGTTTCGATCTGGGATGAAGGGATCATGCGAGCAGTCGTCGAAGTGTTCGAAAAGCACTTCCAATCTTCAAAATGAGGGGTTTGTAAACTAAGCAATCGCCAAACCTTTAGAGACTGGCGAGCCACCGCTTTCCACCACTTGTTGCCATTGGCGCGCATCGGACCCCATAGCCGCAAGGCCCATTTTACAGTCCGGCCGCGTCTAACAACTCCGATGGCTTGGCGTTGAGTGCAGCCGCTACTCGGACGATGTTGAGCAGGGTGACATTGCGTACCTCGCTTTGTTACCACCAGTGGCGCCGTGTTGGGTGCAATGTGAAAGCGGACGGGCAGCAGCCGCCCACTTGCAGAAATTCCGTGGAACGGTCAGACGAGTTCAATGAGCCTGTTGGGACGATATCTCGCTTATCTGAAACGAAGAGCAACCGGCTTGTCTCGGCTACAATGGTATGTAGCTTCTTCAAAGGAGGCGCTCCCTTGGGTGCTGGTCGCGCTGGCGCTTGCCGTGCCAGCCTCGCTGCTTTCCGGGCCCTACCGAGTAACGGCTCTCTGGATAGTGGCGGTGCCAGTACTGCTTGGGTTTGCCGCCACGCAAATCGTCATGCTCGTTGTTCATCTAAACGACCTTCGTGGTCACGTCCGAAGGGTCGATTGAGCCGACAGGCAATGTCCGTTCTCTACTGCTTGCGGACTTGCCAGTTGCCTGCCAGCATTGAGCGATGAAAGAACTGGTGAAGCATAAGCCGTTAGAGAAACCGGAGTGACCTCCAAGCAATGGTGGATCGCGGCCATCGGTTCGCTGGTGATTGCCGGCGTGCTTAGGCATCGCGGCGAACGATCGTAAAGCCCGCATTGAACAGGGACGCCAAAGCCGATGCCGCGATTAATCGGCAGTCGCGGTGGGGATCCTTGTCCAACTTAGCAACGGCAAAAACGGTGGGCGCGATCCCGGCTCGGATCACTGCTTCGACAGCCTTCAATTCTTCGGGTCTCACAAAAAGCTCCATGCTTTTCCCTAAGCAGAAGGCAACGACTGACGCGGCGCTGCGGTTGCGACGCCCGCCACCGTTTGTCGCTATCGGCGCCCATCCGGCCCCCATAGCCGCAAGGCCCGTGCTGTAACCCGGCTGCGCCTAACAATTCCGATGGCTTGGCGTTGAGTGCAGCGGCTACACGGACGTGTGCAACGTATATCTAGTCGAGAAGGCTGCCGGGACTAACCCCTAAAGCTTGGGCAATACGGGCAACCACTTGAAGCGTGGGGTTACGGACGCCGCGCTCGATGTCAGACATATACGAGCGAGCGATTTCGGCAGTGTCCGCGAAGGACTCTTGCGACACCCCAGCCTGCTTTCGCAGCCGCTTCACGTTCAATCCAAATCGACGGCATAGGTCCATTGCCCGCAATGACTGGCGGGGAGCGCGCTAGCGCTTCCACCCTCTATAGTGGACATTTTGGCTTTTTGGGTGCGTGGAGGGGATAGGCTGCGGCGATTGGCCGGGGTGCTAACCCGGAGGTCCCCGTGATTTCAGCTTTGCTCATGATGATTAGTGCCCCGGGCTACGGTCCGATGGTGGACTCGTACACGGGGAAGGCGTGCCCAAGCGTTCAGCCCGGGCACACCATCTATGATAGCATCACTGCTGGAGACTTGCTCAACTTTGCCCCTGCCGTCATTGCCCACTGCATCAAGGAGCGAGAGGCGCTTATAGAGCGGGCAAAGCGCCGTGGGCGGCGCCGCTAGCAACTAAGGTGGCACACCAAACGGCAGCCGCATGATTGGTTGCGCGAGGACATCCCATTGGAACGCTACCCGGGCACGGTCCATCCAGCCCAGCGCAAGGCGTCCCGCAACATCGGAAATTCAGCGATGGCGTTTATTATCTCGGGATAACGCAGCTTGCCCAGATCGTCCTCATGGTGACCATCGGGGAAGGTGACGGCTAGCCTCCCCATTGGTAAGCGGCGTGCGGTCAGCCCCTCAAATTGCATCTCTGCAAATTCCCCTTCGCGCTCAGCCTTGGCTCGTTCCAAAAGGTCTAGGTGGCTATCCAAATTGCGGGCAACAATTGGCGGGACCCCTGCCTTTATCCGTTCGAAGTTGGGCCTGCCCCGGCTCAAGTGGCAGCCATGGCAGGACCTGTCCCGGGTGCGCTTCATGAGGCTGCCGCATTGGTGGCACTGGGAGCCCAGGACGATGTATGATGTCGCCCCGGCAAGGAAAGCTGTGAAGCGATCGGCATTTCGCACCCGGCCCCGCAGAGCCTCCCTGAAGGCCGCGTCAGCGTTGCACAAGCGCCGCTGCTGAGCGTCCAGCTTGTTCGCCCTTGGCTGTACGTGGTGAAGCTGAAAACGCGGGTCAGTGGTGATGCCGGTGGTGGGGCTCGGGTTTGTCATATTGGGCTGCTTTCGGGGGAATCTCGCCCCATGTATACGCTTCATGGATGCGCGATGCTTACGGCTCTTAGTTATGGTCCCGTGGCCCCCCCGGGAATAATGGGGCCTCCTCAGCGAATATCAGGTATGAACGCATATCTCTTAGAGCCTGATTCAAAAGTTTCTCAACTGATTGAGACTCTTGCGATTCTGCGGGTGATCATGCGGATGCTGGCGATGGTTGCCCATGCGGTCGAGCTTTCGATGGATCGTTCCCA
>NZ_JAXOJP010000031.1:0-50520 GCF_036663795.1 Parasphingomonas halimpatiens | reverse complement strand
CCGCCTATGTTGCCGGCGGGCGGTATCAGTCCAGGCCATCTGCTTCTCCTATCGTCTCGACAACGACGGTGAATCACAACCTACTGATATCGCTCAACCACTTTCCGCTCGGGCTCTAACATTGACAGAACAAAATAATTATGCGCGTTTCAAGTCCCACTATAAAGCTGGAACATTGATGGATAAGACGTATATCTATTTACCGGCTCGCAATGTGCGGAATACCATCATTGGATATGAGCTTGCCGGCAATATTCGCAAAGCGCGGGCGACATGATATTAGGGTAGTAAAAAAATGACAATCTTGCTGACGGTCTTCGCACTTGCGCTATTCGGGATGGCGGCCACACCCGACCAACCGCAGTGCTCGTACAAGATCGTCCGCACGGTGCGTTCCGATACTGGGATAAGGGCGCAACAAACCATTAGAATATGCGACGCAGGGTCGAATATCGTCACGCTGGATAACCAAATTTATATCCTGAACGGAAAGCGCGGTCATCACAAAAAAATATTAGTTATTCAATTTGAGTCGTCGCGCGGCGAAGCAGTTCCTATGGAATTTCGACATAAAATATTGTATATCCACGTGTACCGCTTTGCTAAACCCAAGTTATTTATAGATAATGTTAATGGTGCAGAAATTAAAATCAAGCGAGATTTCATAGATCGTACTCGCCTTAAATTTATCGATATCTATGGGAAGGCATTGAAATAGTGCCGTCGCGGCAATTCATGCCGTAACGCGCGTCGCTCGGGCATGATATACGCCGATCTGGGTTGGCCGCCGATTGGAATACGGCCATTTTGCTGAGCAAACTGGCGGTCTCCAACGCAAACGAGGTTAGTGTTTTTAAAATGATCTATATTTGATCACTTTTTGAATTTATCTGTCGGAGCGGTTGCGATAGCCTGGTGACTCATTTCTTACCGCGTGGCGGAGGCTTTGTGATGTCACGCTCGATTCTATTGTCGGCTCTATTCGGCCTGGCGGCGATCGCGTCCGGCTGCTCGGGAAGTTCGGCACCGCTGAACGACGACGCAGAGACGCCCAACCTCACCATGGCTGGCCCGGGTGATGCGCCGCCCGCCTCATCGCCTACCGCGGAACCCACTCCCCTGGAGTCGCCACCGGCGCTCGATCCCTGGATGAAGCTGCCGCCGATGGTGCTCGAGGCAGAGGCCACGCATCTTCTTCGCTGTGGTCTGCCGCAAGAATCCCGCAGCAAGTGCAACCTCACCTTTCACGAAGGCGCGTACGCAAGCTCGTCAGCCAAGGAAGATGGGCCGCAACGCTATGCGCTGAAAATATGGGTGACGGTGGCGTCGGAGGTCTATGGAACACCACCAATGGCTCCACTTCCGCGCGCGCCCTTTCGCGTGGTTCATCATTTTCTGCCCGGCTGGCACCAGGCGGATGCGTGGTTGACCTTCGCGTTGCGCAATGCCCGGCGCAAATGTGGGATGCAAACGCGCGTCGGCAACGCGCGGGTCTGGGTCGGCGCCGATTTCGGAATCCAGAACACTTATGTGATCGATCTGGAAATCGGGCCTCATCGCCCATCGGTCGTGCGCGATCATCTCGAATGTATCGCAGGCGAGGAGGAGATGGATGATGTCAACGCACATGCGGACGCCTTGTCTGCGGGGCTGCCATGGAAAGGCGCGCGGTCGGTAGCGAGGAAGTGATCGACGCGCCGATCGCACGGGATGAACAGCCACTATGCGGCTCAGCCACGCATTGCTGGCCAGCGTGATTCAACCGTCCGCCAATCCCCCTTATTCCCTGCACCCATGTGCATGCCATCCCCCCCCGAAGCCAAGACGCTGCCCGAGCGGCAGTCCCTGAAACTCCCTGACGGCGGCGCCACCGCGCCGCGGGTCGACGACGATATCCGCCGACGACGCGCGCTGATGGCGACCGCTTACACCGGTGCGCTCGGCCTCGGCAGTGCGCCGACCACCACCCGGCTGGGAGGGTGAGCGCGATGTCCCAGGGAACGATCAAGCAGCGGTGCGACCGGCGCCTGTCGGCGCTCAAGACGCTGCGCCAGCCCTATGAGGCGGAATGGCGCGAGATCGCGCAATTCGCCCAGCCGTCGCGCTCGCGTTTCCTCAACAGCGAACAAAATCGCAATTTCCGTCGCGCCAACAAGGCGATCTTCAACAGCCACGCGATCCTCAGTTTCCGTACCCTGACCGGCGGCATGACCAGCGGCCTGTCCTCGCCGTCGCGACCCTGGTTCCGGCTCGCGCCCTATGATGCCGAACTGGCGGGTGACAGCGCGGTGCGCACCTGGCTCGCCGAGGTGGAGCGGCGGATGTACGCCTTCCTCGCGGGCACCAATTTCTACGGCGCGGTGAAATCGGGCTATGCCGAAATGGGCATGTTCGGCACCGAGGCGTGCGTGATGGTCGACCATCCCAAGGCCGGCGCGGTGTGCCATGCGCTGACGGCGGGCGAATATTGGATCGCGCTGTCGAACGCGGCGGTCGCCGACACGCTCTATCGCCGCGCGCCGATGACGGTGGTGCAGGCGGTCAGCTCGTTCGGGCTGGAGAATGTCTCGAACTTCGTGCGCACTGCCTATGACAGCGGGCGCTATGACGACCAGGTGCCGGTGCTGCACGCGATCGAGCCCAATGACGATGTCGTGCCCGACGCGTTGACCGCGCGCGGCAAGCCGTGGCGATCGGTCTATTGGGACGAGAATGACGGCGATGCTGGGCGCGTGCTGCGCGTCGAGGGCTATGACGAGCAACCCTTTTGGGCGCCGCGCTGGGACACGATCGGTGGCGACACCTATGGCACCGCGCCGGGTTTCGACGCGCTGCCCGACATGCGCGAGCTGCAGTTGCAGACCAAGCGCAAGACCCAGGCGACGGCGTTTCTGGTCAAGCCCGAGAAGATCGTGCCGGCGACCGTCAAGCTGACCGGCGAGGCGGGCAATGTCGTGACGGCCAGCCAGGTCGATGCGCAGCAGGTGGTGGTGCCGTACCAGATCAACCCCGCCGCGATCGGCGCGATCATGGACGATGTGCAGCGTTGCGCGGAGGCGGTCGACCGGCTGACCTATGCCGACCTGTTCATGGCGATCACCAACATGCAGGGCATCCAGCCGCGCAATATCGAGGAAATCGCCAGCCGCAACGAGGAGAAGCTGACTCAGCTCGGGCCCGTGATCGAGCGGGTGAATGGCGAGAAGCTGCAGGTCGCGATCGACCGCACTTTTGCGATCATGGAACGCAAGCAGATGCTGCCGCCGGCGCCCGAGCATTTGCAGGGCGAGTCGATCAAGGTCGATTTCGTCAGCATCCTGGCGCAGATGCAGCGCATGGTCGGGCTCGGCCAGATCGAGCGCACGGTATCGTTCGTCGGCAGCCTTGCCGCGCAATTCCCCGAAGCGAGCGACCGGCTCGATATCGATGCGGTGATCGACGACTATGCCGACCGCGCCGGGGCGCCGCCGCGCATCATCCGCTCGGTCAAGGACGCGCAGGCGTTGCGCGACAAGCGCGCGCAGGAACAGCAGATGGAGAAGTTGGCCTCGCTGGCCCAGCCGATGCAACGCGGCGCAGATGCCGCGCGGTTGCTGAGCGAGGCGGCGCAGAAGGCGGGGATGGTTGGCGGCGGGATGCCGCCTTCCTGACCGGATAACGTCTTTGCCGACAGCGCAGCTTACCGTCACCCCCGAGTTGCTCCCGGGGGTGACGGTGCGGCGCGATGCGGGTGACGCGATGGCCGCTTCGTGGATGCCGGAACAAGTCCGGTATGACGCGCAAGGTCACAGGCTGATTCAACAAACCGACCGACCCGCTACGCCGGCGCGATGATTGATCGTGCCGATGCCACCATCCTGATCGAGACGCCGGCCTTCCGGCGCTTGCTGTTCGCGGTGATCCGGGCGGGCGGCGTGTTCGATCCCGCCGCCAACCATGCCGATGGGCGGCACCTGTTCTGTGCCGGCCGGCGCAGCCTCGCGCTCGAACTGCTGCGCGCCTTTGAGGCGGTGCAGCCGGCGCAGGTGCCGGGCGGGGTGCCGGTGCTCACGTTGATTCAAACTCTCGGCGAAGCGGCGCAATCGGTGAGCAAGGAGAAAATGAGTGACCGACGATTTGATGCCTATGCCGAACTCGACGACGATGACGGACGCGCCGCCGGGTGATGCCGGTCTGGCCCCTGACAGCGGCGGCGGGTTCCATGACGAGTTCGACGCCATCGCGCCCACGGCGCTGGGCGAGGAGGGCGGGGAGCCCGGCGGGTCGTTCGACGATGACGGCGTTCCCGAAGCCTATGCGCTGACCCCGCCCGAGGGGCTGACGCTGGATGCCGAGGCGGTCGCCGCGGCGACGCCGGTGTTTCGCGAACTCGGCCTGTCGAACGCCGCCGCCAACAAGTTGATGCCGGCCGCCGCGCAGTTCGCGCAGCGCGTGCAGGACCAGGCCAACCGCCAGTTGCTCAGCCATGTCCAGGCCGAGCGCAAGGCGTGGCTCGATGCCGCGCGCGCCGATCCGGAGATCGGCGGGGCGAAGTGGGGCGAGACCATCGCCACCGCCGCTTCGGCGCTCGATCGCCTGGGCTTCGGCAAAGGCTCAGCATTTCGCAACCTGCTCGACGAGAGCGGGCTGGGAAACCATCCCGACATGATCCGCGCCTTCGTCAAGGTCGGCAGGGCGGTATCCGAGGACAATGACTTCGTCCTCGGCGGCGGGATCCCGCGCAATCGGCGCGACACGGCGGAAACGCTTTATCCCCACGACCACGCCAAGGAAGGGCAGTAAATCATGGCCACGATCGGCAACACATTTCTGAATCTCATCGACATGTACAAGTCGGCGGGCGGGCGCGAGGCCCAGCTCGGCGAGGTGGTGGAGGTGCTGCGGCAGCTCAATCCGCTGATGGAAGACGCGGTGACGGCGGAATGCAACATGGGCACGTTCCACCGCCACATGATCCGCACCGGCCTGCCCACCGTCACCTGGGGCATGCTGTACCAGGGCATCCCGCAGTCGAAATCGACGACGCAGCAGGTCGATGACACGACCGGTTTCGTCGAGGGCCTGTCGACCGTCGACACGCGCCTGCTCGATATTTCGCCCAACCCGGCGGCGGTGCGGCTGAACGAGGCGCGCGGTTATCTCGAGGCGATGGCGCAGGAGGTCCAGAAGGGCTTCTTCTACCACGACACGACAACGACGCCGGAGAAGTTCAAGGGCCTGGCGGCGCGCTACAGCAAGATCGGTGGCGGCGGGGCCGGCAACCAGATCGTCAATGCCGGCGGTTCGGGATCGGACAATAGCTCGATCTGGTTCGTCACGCATGGCGATGCCTACACCACCTTGCTGCACCCCAAGGGCACCAAGGCCGGCGTGACGCGCGAGGACAAGGGCGAGCAGCGCACCGCCGACGGCAATGGCGCGGTCTATTACGTCAAGGAGGAGCTGTTCCGGCAGCATGTCGGCGTCGCGGTGCGTGACTGGCGCTTCAACGCGCGCATCGCGAACATCGATGTCAGCGACGTACAGGCGGGGACGGTCGATCTCTACAAGTTCCTGCGCAAGGCCTATTACAAGCTGCAGGCACGCCGCGCGGTGAAGATGAGCGACGTGCCGGCGGTCGGCCGCACGGTCATCTATATGAACCGCGACATGCTCGAGGCGCTCGACGCGCTCGCCACCAACAAGGGCGGCTCGGACAATTTCGTCCGCCTCACGCCGATGGAACTCGAGGGCAAGGAAGTGATGTCGTACCGCGGCATCCCGATCCGCGAGACCGACGCGCTCATCAACGCCGAAGCGGTTGTCAGCTGACATCGCGGCACGGGAGATTTCATCATGATTTTCGACAGCACGACCCTGTTCTCGAACGCCCAGGCGGTCACCGCCACGGCGGCTTCGACCAACATCATCGATCTCGGCGCGACCGGCACCGTCTTTGGCGCCGCCAGCGCGATCACGCGCGACATCGGAAAGGGCGCCGAGGTGCCGATCGGCATCCGCGTGGTCGAGGCGTTCAACAACCTCACCTCGCTGACTGTCACGGTCGAGACGGACGACAATGCCGGCTTTTCCTCGCCGACCACGGTGTGGACGTCGATCGGCTTTCCGCTGGCGGATCTCGCCCCCGGTGCGCGGCATCTGCTGCCCGACGAGGTGCCGGTGGGCGTCAACGAGCGCTATGTCCGCCTGAAATACACCGTCGCCGGCACCGCGCCGACGACGGGCAAGATCACGGCGGGCATCGTCGCCGCGGTGCAGACCAATGGCTGAGCGGGCACCGGCCAAGGCCGCTGGCGCGGTGACCTATGTCTCGACCGCGCCGGCTTATGTCGGTGGCGATTACGTCGAGCCGGGTACGCCGTTTTCGACCGATGCGAAACCGGGCCTGGCTTGGACGGCACTCGCACCGGGTGCATCGAACTCACGCCCCGCCGACATCAACGCGTGACCCACAGCAATGCGCGCCCGGGAGGCGCCCGGGCGCGCATCGCTTCGCATGGAGGCTTGAATGACCTATAATCCCGGCATCCCGATCACCGAAGCCAATGCGCTGCCCGTCGCGTCGCTCGGCACGACCTACAAGGCGGTGGCAGCGTCATCGACCGCCACCGTCCTGGGCGCGACCGGCGCGACCGGCGACCTGCTCAACGGCCTGCTGGTGATCCCCGCAACCACATCGCCGGGCGCGATTGCCGTGCTCGACAATGCGACCGCCATCACCGTGTTCACCGGGGGCGCGAGCAGCGTCTCGAACCTTGTGCCGTTCTTCGTGCCGATCGGCGCGAGGAGCGTATCGGGCGCATGGAAGGTCACGACCGGCGCCAATATCTCCGTTGTGGCGATCGGAAGCTTCAGCTGATGTTGAACATCATGGCGGGCGCCCATCCGGCGATCATGTCGAACGTCGCGGCACAGGGTGTCGCGACGGGCGCGAGCTATGACGCGGCAACACTCGCCTACCTGGCGGCAATGTCGGTGCAGCCCGACGCGACGCGCAAGGGCCTGATCGACGCGCTGATCACGGGCCTCAAGAGCGATGGGGTATGGGCGCTGCTCGATCTGCTGGCGCTGCCGGCCGCGCATGATGCGCAGGCCGGGCTGATCAATACCATCAACCCTGCGTTGGTGCTGACGATAAGCGGTACGATGACCTTTACCACCGATCGCGGCTATGCCGGTGACGGATCGAGCGGATATATCTCGACGGTCACCAACGACAATGGCTGGTCGAAATTCTCGCAGAACAGCATGGCCTTTGGCTGCTGGCTCAACGTCAACGCGACCGTGGCGCTCGTGATGGGCCAGGTGACGGGCGCGACGTTGCGGCTGGTCCCCACCAACGGGACGAGTATGACGGCGCGGATCGGCAACACGACCAGCCTCCTCGGCACCAATGCCGTGGGGACCGGCCTTGCCATGGCGAACCGCGCCGACGGTAACAACACGGCGCTGTATTTCAACGGCGCCTCGCTCGCGACGAGTGCCGCCTCGGCAAGTTCCGCGCTGAGTGGCGAGCCGCTGCTGATGAACCGCACTGCGACGATATATTCAACCGTGCGTGCCGCGGCCGTTATCATTGGCGGGTCGCTCAATGCCACGAATCATGCCGCGCTCTACGCCCGGCTCAACACCTATCTGACCGCGATCGGCGCGGCCTAGGCGCGTGCGTGGGCGATGTCAGTCGTACCGTCGCCCAGCGTTGCCAACACGAAATCGGCACGTGCCGCGATACTGGTCAGTGGCAGCATGACGACATGATAGCCCAGCGCCGGCCAGGCGGCAGACAGGCGATGATATTCCGCCTCCGCGGCGGCGAAATCGTGACGTCGTGCCGCCTCTACGGCGTAGATCTCGCGCCAGGGCGGCGCGAGAAACACGGTGCCGTGATAACGCGGGGTGCCAGTCAGCGTCGCTGCCATCGCGATGCCGGCGCCGTGCTCCAGCGCGACCGCCGCATCGACGAGCCCGCGATCGAAAAAGGTGAAGCCGGGATTCGCCCGGGTGGCGTCGCGGTCTTCCGACGCCAGCG
Source organism: Parasphingomonas halimpatiens (assembly GCF_036663795.1). Taxonomy (NCBI): domain Bacteria; kingdom Pseudomonadati; phylum Pseudomonadota; class Alphaproteobacteria; order Sphingomonadales; family Sphingomonadaceae; genus Parasphingomonas; species Parasphingomonas halimpatiens. Next base: position 42,491 of record NZ_JAXOJP010000031.1, on the reverse strand, counting down.
CGAAGGCGCGGCGTGCGAAGGCGTCCGGGTCGATCCACGGCAGCGCGCTGCCGCCCTTCGCCAGTTCCTGCGCGACGATGCGACGTCCCGGTTCCTCGACCGCGCAATGACCGCGTCGCGCGAGCTCGGCGATCAGGCTGCTCTTGCCGCCACCCGAGCAGCCCGAAAGGGCAACGTGACGGTCGAAGGGCATGGACTCAGGCGGCGGCGCGCATTTCGTTCACGCCGGTGGCATGCTCCGCCAATAGCACGACCAGCCGATCGACCTGGCTCGGCGGCAGATCATGCGCCATGCCGTCGATCACTTCGAGCCGCGCGTTGGGGATCCGGCGCGCGGTATCTTCGCCATTGGCGAGCGGGACGAGCGGATCGGCCGCGCCGTGAATGACGAGGGTCGGTACGGCGATCGTCGCGAGCAAAGCGGTGCGCTGGCGATCGGTGATGATGGCCAGCAGTTGCCGACGCGTTCCCAGCGGATCGAAGCTGCGGTCATAGGCGCGCGCCGCCATGGTTTGATAGGCATCCGGCTCGCGCGCCGCATCGGGGTAGGAGATCGCCTCGAGCACCTTCATCGTCGCGGCAATCGCGGCGTCGCGCGACGTATCGGCCGGGCGGCCCATCAGCAACTTGCGCAGTTCCGGCGTCGGGCCGGGCAGGCCGCGCGCGCCGCTCGACGACATGATCGAGGTGAGACTGAGCGTACGATCGGGCCAGCCGGCGGCAACGTGCTGCGCAATCATGCCGCCCATCGAGGCGCCGACGACATGCGCCTGGGCAATCCCCAGCGCATCGAGCAGGCCGACCGCGTCCGCCGCCATGTCGCGCAGCGTGTACGCGGTGCGAAAGGGCAGGCCGAATCGCTGCGCGGCGAGCGCGAACAGCGGATGCGGTGCCCGCGCGCCGTGCAGATGGCTCGACAGACCGATGTCGCGATTGTCGAAGGCGATGACGCGCAACCCGGCGGCGACGAGCCCATCGACGAACGCGTTGGGCCACGCGATCAACTGGGTGCCGAGGCCCATGACGAGCAGCACGACCGGATCGGTCGGCTTGCCGGCTTCCTCATAATAAATGTCGAGGCCATTGGCCCTGATTGTCGGCACTCGGTCGATTCCTCGAAAACAGAGAGGCGTAAACCTCCAAGCTTAATTTTCGTTGCATGTGAGTCAATGCCGTATTGCAGATTCGTGACACTCGATCTGCAATCTGGCGATCCGGCACGGCGTGATTCAACGTCGCGGCGGTCGCGGTTAGTCAACCGCCATGAGCATCAACATCACCACCTGCAACCTGGCGCTGGGCGAACTTCGCGCACCGCCGATCGCCGACATTGCCGAGGACAGCCTCGAGGCGCGCGAGTGCGCGCGCTTCTATCCGCATTGCCTTCGGTTGCTGCTCGAGCGGCATGACTGGTCGTTCACCAACCGGCAGGCCTCGCTCGCCGAGCTGGCGACCGACGAACGCCGCGACGAATGGCCGCACGCCTTTGCCCTGCCGGTCGATTGCGCGACGCCGCTGCGCCTCATCGCGCCGTGTAAGGCCGGGGTGACCGACTTCATCGTCGAGCACCGCACGCTCTACGCGCGCCTGCCCGATGTCGTGCTCGAATATGCCGCGCGCGACATGGACGAGGGCGAGGCCAGCGCGCTGTTCGTCGATGCGCTGGTTTATGCGCTCGCCGCGCGGCTGGCGGTGCCGATCCGCGACAGTCGCGAGATCAAGGGGCAGTTGCTGCAACAGGCCGAGATCGCCTTTCAGCGTGCAGTCGCCGCCGATCGCAACCGCCAGCCCGAACGTGACGGGCCGAACGACGAAGCCGTGACGCGCGCGCGGTTGGGCGCGGCGCTGACCGGGCAGGTGCGCTGATGTTGCGCACCGGCCAGCCCAATTTCAGCAAGGGCGTCATTGCGGAAGAACTCGTCGCGCGTATCGACGTCGCTTCCTATGCGAGCGGCCTGAAGCGCGCCGACAATGTCATCGTGCTCAAATATGGCGGCGTGACCAAGCGGCCGGGAACGCGGCTGGTGGCCGAGGTTCATGACGATCGCGGTGCCAGAAGCGTGCGATTGATGCCGTTCCAGTTCTCGATCGAGCAGACCTATGCGCTGGAAATGGGCCAGGGTTATATGCGCCCGGCGGCCAGCGGTGGGATGGTCACCGAGGAAAAGCTCAGCATCACCGATGTGACGCTGGGCGCGACCACCACGATCGCGGCGGCCTACCATGCCTATGCGGTGGGGGATCAGGTCTTCTTCGAGGGGGTGGAAGGAACGATCGAGCTCAACGGCAAGATCGGGCGCGTGCTGTCGTCGGCCGGCGATCACTTCGTCGTCGACATCGATTCGCGCGGCTTCTCACCATTCACCGGCGACACAGGCGGCATCACGCGTAGCGGGCCACCGCCGTCGCCACCGACCGCGCCGCCGGTCCCGCCGCCCCCACCGCCTCCGCCACCGCCCGATACCGGGGGCAGCGGTGGCGGTGTCGGGGACGATGGTCGCTACAATCCGCGCTATGACGACGGGAGCTATATGTGAGCGTCGCCCGTCTTTACAGCGTCGGCTCGCCGTTCAACGGCGCCGAGCTGGCCGAGGTCGATTATGAGCAATCGGCGAACGTCATGTATCTGGCGCATCTCAACCATGCGCCGACCAAGCTGACGCGCGCCGACCACACCGACTGGACCTTTGCCAGCGTGACGTTCGGCCCGACGTTGGCGGCGCCGACCGGGCTGAGTGGATCGATCGCCACGCCGCAGAACATCGACGAAGGAAACCACCACGACGGCTTTTTCGCGCAACCCGCTTCCTATGTCGTGACCGCGGTCGATGATGTCAGCGGGCAGGAAAGTCGTGCTTCGTCGTCCTGCACGCTTTCAAACGACCTTACCCTGAAACGCAACGCCAACATTATGACCTGGCCGGCCGTCACCGGGGCTACGCGCTACCGCGTCTACAAGGCCGATAACACGCAGGAATATGGCTATATCGGTAACACGGCCGCGCTGAGTTTTACCGATGACAATATCGGCCCGGACTATGCCGATGGGCCGCCGGTCGGCGACAATCCGTTCGACGACTTCCCGGCGGTGGTAACGGGCAGCATCGCGGGCACCGTGCTGACGGTAACGGCGGTGACGAGCGGCGTGTTGGCCGTGGCCAAGACCCTCACCGGGGCGGGGGTTAGCGATGGCACGACCATCGTCGCGCAGTTGACTGGCACGGCCGGCAGCACAGGCACCTATACCGTTACCCCGTCACAGACCGTCGTCAGCACGACGATCGGCGCGAGGGATCTGCGCAACTATCCCTCCACTGTCACCTTCTTCGAACAACGCCTGTTGTGGGGCCGCACCATCAACCATCCCAATGCGATATGGGGATCACGCTCGGGCATGTTCGAGAATATGGACGTGTCGCGGCCGATCAAGGCGTCGGACGCGCTGACCTTCGCGCTGGTCGCGGGGCGGGTCAATGCGGTCAACCAGCTCGTCTCGGTCAACAATCTGCTGGCGCTGACCTCGGACAATATCTTCAAGGTCGAGGGCGGGCAGAACGGCTAAATCTCCGCCACCGATTTCGTCGTCAGGCGGCAGAACGGGCGCGGTGCCTCGCGCCTTTCGCCGCTGGTGGTGGACAGCGTGTGCTTCTACCAGACCGGCATCGGCAATGGCGTGCGTACGCTGGGCTATCAGTTCCAGACCGACAGCATCGACAGCAACGACGTGACGATCTTTTCGCCGCATTTGTTTCGCGGCTTCAACATCGTCTCATGGGCCTATGCGCAGGAGCCGCGCTCGCTGATTTGGGCGGTGCGCAGCGACGGCAAACTGCTGTGCTTCACCTGGGAACAGGAACAGCAGGTATGGGGCTGGACGATCTGCGAGACGGACGGCGCGGTGGAGAGCGTGTGCGTCATCTCCGAAGGGAGCGAGGACCGGCTCTATCTGACGGTGCGGCGCGGCGAAAAGCTGCTGATCGAGCGCATGGCATCGGCGCGCTGGGCGGCGGTAGAGGATAGCTGCTTCCTCGACAGCGCCGTGACCTATGCGTTCGACACGCCGGCCATCGTGCTGCGCAACCTCGACCATCTCGAAGGCAAGGCCGTTTCCGCGCTGGCGGATGGCAATGTCGTGTCGGGGCTGGTGGTGAGTGGCGGGATCGTGACGCTGCCCTATGCCGTCTCCAGGGCGACGTGCGGCCTGCCGTACAGCGCGACGATCGAGACATTGCCGCTGGCGGTGCAGGGGCAGGCGGGCTGGACGGTGGCCAAGCCCCAGACCCAGGCGAAAGCGGTGCTAAGGCTGATCGACAGTCGCGGCGTGAAGGCCGGGCCGGACGCGGCGAACCTCGAGCCGCTGCGCGCGCGCGTCGGCGCGGCGCCGGGCGAACCGAACGCGCTCAAGACCGGGCTGTTCGAGACATGGTTGCGGCCGAAGATCAACGACGGCGCGCGTGTGGTGGTGCGCTCCGATGATCCGCTGCCGATGACGGTCACCGGGGTGTATCTTGACCCGTCGATCGCGGGTTGAGCTGCGGCCGGCGAGCCCTGCGCATATCGGCACGATCGCGCGGCGGATGCGGGATTGGGATGTCGCGGAATGCGTGGCCTGTGGTCACACGCCCAAACAGGCGCTGCGCGGCGCGCTCTCTGCCTCGACGATCGCCTTCACCGCCTTCGCTGACGGACGCGCCGAGGCGATGTTCGGGCTGGTCGTGACCAATGCGCTGTGCGGCACCGGCAGCCCGTGGATGCTGGGGACGGAGGCGATCTACCGGCATCCGCGCGCGATGATCAGCTTGGGGCCGGGCTGGCTGCGGACGATGGCGGCGATGGCGCCGTGCCTTTCGGGCCAGGTCGCCGCCGCCAATGTTCGCGCGATCCGCCTGTTGCGGGCCTGGGGCTTTGCGCTGGGCGATGTCCCATCGGTGCGGGGCGGCGTCTTGTTCATATCATTTGAAAAGGAATCTGCAGATGTGTGATCCAGTCACCCTGACCATCGCCGCTACGGTGGTATCGACCGCAAGTTCGGTGATGAGCGGTATCGGCAAGTCGCAACAGGCCAATTACCAGGCGCAGGTCAACGACCAGAATGCGAAGCTCGCCAATGAGCAGGCGAAGGATTCGATCGAGAACACCAATATCGAGGCGCAGCGCCGCTACCGACAGCTCGCCCAGACGCAGGGGCAGCAACAGGCGGCGATGGCGGCGAACGGCATCGACGTGAATTTCGGCTCGCCGGTCAACGTGCAAAAGGACACCGCGATGATCGGCGCGGAGGATGTCGGCCAGATCTACAAGGGCGGCTTTCAGCAGACGCGCGGGCACGACATCAGCGCCTGGAACTATGGCAGCCAGGCCGCGGCCGATCGCGCCCAGGCCAAGGGGGCGATGCTGGAGGGCATCATGGGCGGCTTGTCGAGCGCGCTCGGCGGCGCGAAGCAGCTGAGCGATCGCGGGGTGTTCGGCAAGAAGACCAGCGTCGTTTCCGACCCCAAAAGTAGTTCGAAAGCGTATCTGACCCAAGGGCGATAGCCTGATAGGGATTTCATCCGATATGGTAGTTTATCATTCGCCGTCCGATGTGTTAGCCGGCGGCGATGAGATATGCTCTGGCGGGGCTGGCGGACAGCCGGCGCAACAATCTGCGTGTCGTGCGGCTGGTCGCGGCGACGGCGGTGATCTTCGCGCACAGCTATGGCCTCAATTTCGGACTTGCCGCCGAGCGGCATGAGCCGCTCGCGGCGCTGACGGGCATCGACAGCGGATCGCTGGCGGTCGATATTTTCTTTGTCGCGAGCGGCTTTCTGGTCGGACGCAGCCTGCTGCGCGGGCGCGACCCGATCGACTTTCTCCTGTCGCGCGCGCTGCGCATTTATCCCGGCCTGGCCTGCGCGGTGCTGGCGATGGCGCTGGTGCTCGGGCCAGCGGTGACGACGTTGAGCCTGCGGGATTATTTCCACGATCAGTGGCTGTATCGGTTCCTCGGTTTCGACCTGACGATGTTCATCCCGATGCGCTTCGTTCCCGGCCTGCCCGGCAGTTTTCCGGGTCTGCCCTATCCCGGCGTCGTCAACGGCTCGCTGTGGACGTTGTCGTGGGAATTGTGGATGTACGCCATTCTCCTCGCGCTGTTCATGGTGCGCGCGCTCGGCCGTGCCTATCCGGCGGTGCTCGTCGCGCTGGGGCTCGCCTATGGTGCGATGGCGCTGGGGCTGTGGCACCCCGGAGCGAACACGGCGATCGCGGTGCGCTTTCTTGCGATTTTCCATGCCGGCGTTGCGGCGTGGCGCTATCGCGGCCGGATCACCCTGTCATGGCCCTTGCTGGCGGTGCTGACGCTGGCGATGCTCGTCGTCAATGTCGCCACCCAATCGGCGCTGCTGCTGCCGGTCTGGCTGGCCTATGCGGTGTTGTTCGTCAGCTATTACCCCCCGCTGGTGATCGAGCGCTGGTGCGACGGACCGGACTATTCCTACGGCATCTACATCTATGCCTATGCCGTGCAGCAGACCCTGATCTGGCGATTCGGCCCGATGCCCGTTTTGCCGCATTTCCTGCTCGCCTGGGGCCTGACGATGCCCTTCGCTATAGTGTCGTGGCACCTGATCGAGAAGCCCGCGCTGGGGCTGAAAGAACGGCTGCGGCGCCGGCGGCAGGTGCCGCCGGCGGTCGTCGAAGCGACCGTCTGACCGCGGGGATTGGCCGGCTTTTTCGCCGGCTTTTCCAGACGTTGTAAAAATCGCGTGCGACGCGTGCCAAAAAACATGACAGCGACGAGACGCCGAACGAGACAAGGCAGGTCCCGGAAAGGCATCTGTTTGCAATGGCTTGGTGTCGTTCTCAGGCGTCGAGCAGGACCGGCGCAAACACCGAACCGCGACAGCGCGCACGACAGGGGCAGGACAGGGGCAAGACACAGAACAATAAAGGGAAGAATATAAGAATCTAAAAAAGGGAATCCCCCGCTGCAGGCGGGGTGTTGTCCCGGTTCTTTGCCAAACGGATTTTCGTGTCATCGACCGGCAGCTGAATCGCCCATTGTCGTTCAGCGTGATTCAACTCTTCCGACGGCCCGCCTAATTCACTGCCCTTCGCGAAGGAGGCAGTGCGCGTGGCAATCAGTCCGGATATCGAAAATGGCCCGTTCGTCGGCAATGGCAGCCAGGCGGCGTTCGCCTTCAGCTTTACCGCGATCACCGCTGCGGAAGTGACCGTCCTGCTCGACGGGGTCGCGCAATCGACCGGTTACACCGTGGCGCTGGCGGAAAATGGCGGCACCGTCACCTTCGCCGCGCCGCCGGCCGCCGGCGCGCAAATCGTGCTGCGTTCCAGCCCCGACTATCTGCAGGACAGCGTGTTCGAAAACGAAGGCGCGTACAATCTCGCCACGATCAACACGATCAACCGCCGCCAGGCGGTGCGCGCGCTGGTAACCAGGAAGCGGCTCGACACGACCAGCGTGGCGGCGGCGGATGCCAGCGCGGATGCGGCGGCGGCCTCTGCCAGCGCGGCATCCGGCGCGGCCAGCGCGGCGGCCGGTGCCGCCAGTGCGGCGGGGGCCAGTGCCGCCAGCGCAGGCGGCAGCGCGGTGGCGGCCGCGAACGCAGTCACCAGCGCAGCGCAGGCAGCGGCCACCGCCGGCGCCTACCCCAACAGCGCGGCGAGCAACGTGCCGCGCGGGCTGACCCAGGCTGGTGTCGGCGCGATCACCGGCGGCGGCGGCGGCACCAACGGGACGTTCGCGCTCGCGTGGAGCGGCGGCAATTTCGCGATCAACCCGACCGGCACGTTCACCGTGTCCGGCGGCGCGTTGACGGCGGTGACGATTACCGGCCCTGGCCTGTATATCGGCGCGACGGCGACGGTTCCGACGCCCTCCTTCACCGCATCAGCCGGCCTCACGGGCGCAGTAGTGGCGCTAAGCGCGCAGTTCCTCGTCGTCAGCGGGGCGGGCTATTGGGTGCAGTCTTCGGACAACACGCAATTGTTGCGCTATGCCAATGTCTCGGGGACGGCGACGGCGGTTTCCGGTGTGGGGCCGGTGCCGCTCACCTTCCCGGCCCTGCCGATCATTGGCCCCTATGCCAAAGCCGCAAGGGCAGCGGTTGGCACCGGCTCGCTGAAGCTGCTGATCGACATGGATGGCCCGCGCACCGCCCATAGCGGTTCGTCGACGATCATGACGGCATTGACCTCGATCGACGACAGCGCGACGTCGCTCGCCATCAACGGCACGCTGTTCGCCGGCGCCGACCCGCGCCCGGTCTATAATGCGCGCGGCATTTACCTCTCGTCACAGGCAGGGTTTCAGTACAGCGGCACGTTGCTGTCGAAGACGAACGGAAATTTCGCGGTCGTCTATTCGGTCGATCTGAACACGCTCACCTCGACGGTGAGCACCGAAGCGACCCTTCCCGGTTCGCCGCTCGAAGGCGATATGATCCTCGTCAACGCCGACAAGAACACGACCTACACCCCCGATGTAAAGATCGTGCTCGATCAGGCATTCGCAGCGTGGGAAATGGTCAACGGATATTTCCGCTATGACAGCGCGCCCCCGGGTTCGTGGTTACGCGGCAATTATTATCTGTTCAAAGCGGTCGGCCCATCGGGGAGTCGGTTCGAATGCGGCATTTCGCATCTCGGGCAGCTTACCTTTTTTATGTACGACCCGGCGACCGGCACCAATGTTTCGCTGGTCTCCAAGGGCTCGATTGTCTTTGGCACGGTCGCGACGTTCGCCATCCGGCGCAGCGGCGATGTCGTCTATCTCTATGTCAACGGGCAGTGCGTCTACAGCATCGGCCAGCAGCTTGGCGGGACCGTCATTCTGCCGAACCTGACCGATCTCAACACTTGGTATTTCAACGGCAACGACCGTGCCGCCAACACGGTGCAGCCGATCCAGGAGGGCCTTCGCCATTACTGGAAGGGCGCGGCGATTGCCGACGATCTGACCGAACAAGCGTTCGCTGACCTCCACGACATGGTTGCGCATCGCCACGGCACGGCGCCGCTGCATCGCCGGCCGCGCATGCGCGGTGTCGTCGGCATGGGGCAATCGTGGTTTCAGGGCGCGATCACCTGCACCGATGCCTGGCGGCACGGCGCGAATACCTGGGACGGCATGGTCGCGCTCAACAACAGCTCGCACAGCGGCGAGGGCAACAGCGTCACACGCGAGGCCTTTCCAAACCTGTTCGTTTGCAGGGATATCGATTGGCCGGGTGACATCGGCCCTTATTGCGTATCTCTCAACAGCTACGGCAACCCATCCGGCACCGACCAGCACAATCTCGGCGGGACCGGCGAAAACTTCCTTCAAGGCTGCTGGAAGACGATCAACAGCCACCCCAAGGGCCGTGAGACCGATTGGCACGTCGCCGGCTATGGCGCTGGCGGCGCCACGCTCGCGACGTTGGCCTATCAGTCCGTCGTTCCGCTGGTGCAGCAGCTCAAGACAGCCACGCTCGTCACCGGCGACTATTACAACAAGACGCTGCGCCAGATCGTCTATGGCCGTGACTTCGCGACGACGCGCGGGCAGAGCTATTCGGTCGACCTGATCCTGTGGCAGCAGGGGCATAGCGACCAGCTCAACGCGAACTATGTGGCCGACCTGCAGGCGCTGTACGATCGCTTCTGCACCGACATCAAGGCGATCACCGGACAATCGCACAACCCGATCCTGCTGGCGCCGCAGATCAACTATTCGGGTGATGGCACCGTCAACAGCTGCCAGCTGAACCAGAAGATCGACCAGAAATTCCTCGACATGGAGGATAATCGCGGCACGCGGCCAATGTTCTGCATCGGGCCGATGTATCCGATTACGAACTTCATCCACCCCTACCGGCTCGGGCATCGCTGGATCGGCGAGCTGTTCGGCAAGGCGGTGACGCGGATGCTGTTCGACGGCGAGAGCTATGGCTGCTTGCGGCCCTATGCTTACACCTACAGCGTCGGCGGAACGACGATCGATATCGACTATCGCGTGCGCGCGGGGCGGGCGCTGACGCTCAGTTGCACCAACAGCAACAATATCCCGAGCGTCGTCATTAATCAGGGGTTCGAATTCGTCGATGCCAGCGCGGGCGGGGTGACGATTTCCAGCGTCACGGCGACCTCGGCAACGCGGCTGCGCATCACGCTGTCGGGCGCGATCGGGGCCGGCGACACGATCCGCTATACGGGCACGACGCTGCGCACCGGCAATGTCGCGGACGGCGCCAAAGTCGACGGGATCTACCAGGATCAGGACTGGACCGTCTCGTTCACGGCGAATGAGCCGGCCTTCGCGCTCGGCGCACTCAACGACCTCCGCCAATGGGCAACCGTCTTTACGAAGGTGCTGTGATGAGCGTTTCCGAAGACCTCTTCTACGCGGCACAGACCGCCTATTCCTATCGCGCCTATCCCGTCGCGACATGGGAAGATCAGAGCGACGAGACCAAGGCCGGCTATGCCGCGCTCGGTGACGCGCTGGCCGCGCTGGCGCCGATCGACGATGTCGAGGCAGCTGCGGCGGCGATCATCGCGCCCATCAGTGCGGTCATCCCCGGCGGCATCGGCCTGACGTGGGACAAGATGAGGGGCCCGTCGCGCTACAATCTGGTGCTGATCGTGGAAGCGTATCAGCGGGCGGTGGCGGCATGATCCAGAGCCTCGCGCCACTTCGCATAGGCGGCGCGGGTGAGATGCACGCCGTCTGTCGTCATCTCGGGCAGCAACAGCCCGTCGGGGCCGGTCAAACCGCGGATTTCGACCGTTGGTCGCCCGGCCGCCTTGGCCATGGCCTGGACCATCGCATTCACCTGATCGATGCGCGCGCTGGCGGCGGGGTAGCGGCTGTGCGGCGTGAGAACGACGAGCACGCGTTTGTCGGCCAGGATCGTGCGCCACGACGCGGCGAGGGTGGCGAGGTCCGTCCCGGCATCGACGTCGTTGGAGCCAGCCATGACGACGATCTGGCGCGGGTTGTATGGCTGCGCGCGGCGCAGCATCTGCGAAACTTGGCGGGTGGATGCGCCGGTAATGCCGAGATTGATGTTGCCGAAGCGCCCGAAATCGCCGCCGCCGGCCGTCAGGCTGTCGCCGATGAACACGCGGTCGGGCGGGACGGCCTTGGCCAGCCAGTTTGCGACCGTCTGCTCATAAGCCCAGCGAAGGCTCGTATTGAGCGCGACGGGCGCGAGCAGGGCACACAGCAGGGCGATAATCGCATAATGGGGGCGCAGACGCATCAGCGCGGACCTATTGACCGGATTGTATCGTCGCAAGAGGAAGTTGCGTCCGTTTCCGAGGTAACGGCATGACCGCCCCCGCGATCCCGCCCGTGACCGGTGGCGCGCTCGCCGGCGTCATCATGGCGTCGTGGGCGGCGGCGACGGTGTTCTGGATGGGGCTGGGCGCGACCATCTGGCGGCTGTTTTTCGAGCCGCGACTGAAGGACATGAAGGCGCAGCTCGATGCGGAGCGCAGGCGCTGCGACGAAGAGGTTGCCGCGCTGCGCGACCGGGTGAAGCAGCTCGAGACGATGCTGCTGCTCCACGGCCCGGCCGCGCTGCGCCAGCAGATGAAGGCGGCGCTGTCCGACAAGGAACGGGAAATCCGCGCCATCCGCGATGCCGCGCACGGCTGATCTCCGCACGGGCACGGCGCCTGCAACGAAAGGACTGGACATGACGAGCACAAGGCCACCGGCCTGGATGGACCCGAACGCGATCGACTTCATCACGATCCACTGCGCCGCCACGCCGCGCGGCCGCGACGTCAAGGCGGCGACGATCGGCGCCTGGGACAGCGCGAAGTTCGGCCAGATCAGCTATCACTATGTCATCGAGCTCGACGGCCATGTCGTGCCGACTTTGCGCCATGACCAGAAGGGCGCGCATGTCGGCGGGCACAACAGCGGCAATCTCGGCATCTGCTATGTCGGCGGGGTCGAGCCCGACGGCCGGCCGGCCGATACGCGCACGCCGGCGCAGACGGCCGCGATGGCCGATCTCGTCGCGCGGCTGCGCGCCGACCATCCGCACGCGGTGATCCGCGGGCATCGCGACTGGCCCGGCGTCGCCAAGGCCTGCCCGAGCTTCGACGTGGCGGCGTGGCTGGCGGGGGGCGGGCAATGAGCTTCAACTTCCTGCGTGGGCCGAGCAGCGGCCATCTCGACGTCTCGCGGATGCTGTGGGGCCTCTCGGTGCTGGCCGGGATCGGCTATGCCGGGGCGCATCTCGTCATCAATCACGTCTTTTCGATCATCGAGTTCGGCACCGGCATGGGCCTGCTGCTGGCCGGCGGCGGCACCGCGACGGCGCTGAAGGACACCGCCGTCGCGCGCGCGCTCGGGGGCGGGCAATGACCGGCTGGGTCGCCAGGAACGGCGCGCGGGTCCTCGTCGCGGTGCTGTTGCTCACCCTGCTCGCGGCGATTGTCGCGCAGCGATCGTGCAGCGCGGCGCGCTCCGCCCGCGTCACGGCGAAGCTCGCGACCGGCCAGGCCGGCGCCGCCATCGCCAGCGGGCAGGATGCCGCCAACACCATCGGCAACCGCATGGACGACGACGCCGCCGGCGATGCCATTACCCGGGAGAATGACGATGCGATCCGCAATGCCCATGGCGCGTTGGCGCCGGTCGATCCTGATGTTGCCGCTGCTGGGTTGCGCGGCCTGTGTCGGCGCGCCGCCTATCGCCGCGATCCCCAGTGCATGCAGCACGCTGATCCCCGCTAGCTGGCGCGATCCCGTGCCGGGCGCGCCCTTGCCGGCCGGGCGGACGGTCGGCGACTGGATCGCGTTCGGCGACGCACAGACCGCGCAGCTCGACAAGGCCAATGGCCGCACGGCCGATGCGCTGGCGATCATTGCGCGCTGCGAGGCGCGCGATACGGCCGCGGTGAAGCGCGTGGAACCTCGGCGCGTGCTGGGCGTTTTCGAACGCCATTGCTGTGGTTTGCGATCCGATATGACATCGAGATCGTTCGCGCGGTCGGTCGTCCCCTGGGGGGATGGAGGGCGAACCGCGTCGCGAGCCACCTCGCGTCGCCCGAAGGGGGCAAGGCATGTCTTTGAAGCGCAACATCAAGGCGATGATCACCCAGGCGGCGGACCGGCGTGGCCTGGTCCTGATCCCCAAGGCGCTGGCCTATCCGTGGCAAATCGCGCCGGTGACCGAGCCGACCCATGGCGACAGCCCGCTCGGCGCGGCGGCGCTGGATTATCTGCGCCCCGACAATCCACGCCTGGTCGAGCTCGAACGGCGCTATGCCGCTGCCGATCCGCGCGTCACCACGCCGCTGATCTGGCAGCATGGCTATGTCACCGCCGAGGATCTCAAATATTTTCGCGGCGACAATGCCTATCGCTGGGCGTTGCGCGGCCGCAACTACAGCTATGTCAGCTATGTCGTGTCGAATTACTATCTCGAAACGATCGACACGCTCGGCCTGTTCGACACGCTCGAGGAAGACGATGCGTTCGGCAATCTCACCTATGAGCTCGACGGCCGGACCATGTCGAACGACCTGCTCGATTCGATCTGCGAGCTCAATTTCCTCGAGCGCCATTTGCAGATTTCGCAACGCCGGGGCCTGCGCATTCTCGACATCGGCGCCGGCTATGGGCGCCTCGCGCACCGCGCGGTGCGCGCCTTGCCAGATCTCGGCGCCTATCTTTGCACCGATGGCGTCGCCGTCTCGTCGTTCCTGTGCGAATTCTACCTGCGCGCGCGCGACGTCGCCGACAAGGCGTGCATCGTGCCGCTCGACGAGGTCGAGACCAGCGCTGCGCTCGACGGCATCGATCTGGCGATCAACATTCACAGCTTTTCCGAATGTCGCCGCGAAGCGATCTCATGGTGGGTCGCCGAACTGGCGCGGCGCCGCGTGCCGCATCTGTTGATCGCGCCGAACGCGGTGCTGGGCGGCGGTGGTCGCGAGCTGCTGACCAATGACGGCGCGGATTTTTCCGACATCCTCGCGCTCCACGGCTACCGCCTGCTGGTCAGGGAGCCGAAATATCGCCGCGCCGAGGTGCAGGAACTAGGCTTCTGCCCGACCCATTATCACCTGTTCGCGCTCGCCACGTAGCGCCGGCGCATCGTGACGCTCGGCGCCGGGGTGCGCCGCGCCCGACGCGTCGTCGGCGCGGGGATCGGCGCCACCGCGGCCGGCAGGCGCGAGCCACGCCTTGAGCCGTCGGCGCACACGGTCGGTGTTGCGCTCGAACAGCCAGTACATCGCGGCGGCGAAGGCGAACAGGATCGCCAGCGCGGTGAGCGAGTGGATGAACGCGGCCGCCGACACCGGACCCGGCGTGAACCAGCGATCGAGAATGTTGAGCGCCGGATAATGGAACAGATAGAGCGAATAGGACATGCCGGCGAGAAAGGCGGCGACGCGCGCCACCATGGCGTGCCGCGCCAGCGCCCGGTTGATCCGCGCCTCGGTCAGCCAGGGCAGCGTCAGGGCGATGCCGGCGGCGAAGATGCTGCGTGCCAGATCGACGGTCAGCGCGCCGGCATGAATCCCGGCATGCGATGGACGCGTCGACTGGATCGCGGCACTGCCCAGGACGATCACGACCAGCCCGAGCGCGGCGAGCATCGCGCGACCGCGCGGCAGCTCGACCGCGCTGACCAGCGCCCCGAGCATCCAGATCATGATCAGCGCTGCGTCGAGCCGGCAAAAGACGACCATCGCCGCCATGATCGCAATCAGCGCGATCGCTCCGCCGCGCCCGGCGCATAGCGCGGCACCGGCGCCGGCGATGACGTAGAACCAGATTTCGTAGGGCAGGCTCCACAACGGCGAATCATAGGGCAGGGTGGCGACGAGAATGCCGTTGAGCCCGATCGCATTGCCGATAATCTGAAGCGGATCGAGCGGCGCACCCTTGGCAAGCGTACCGACCAGCCCGGCGAACAAAGCCGCGGGGACGAGCGGCAGCAGGATGCGCGTCATGCGGTCGATGGTGAAGTCGCGCGGCGCGAAATTGCCCTGCCTGACGCGGCGAATCACTTGTCCGCCAACGAGATAGCCGCTGAGCACGAAGAACATCGTCACCGCCTCCTGGCCCAGGCGCGCGACGAGATAGGCAATCTTGACCAGCACGGTCTGTTGCTCGATCGGCAGCTTGGTGAAGGTCAGGAACGCCAGCCCGCGCGAATGCTCCAGCACCACCAGAATCGCCGCCATGGCCCGCATGATATCGAGCGTCACCAGGGGTGGGCTGCTCTCGGGTCGTTGCGATGCCGTCATCGGACTTCGGCTAAGCACGCCAGCGCTGTCGCTGCAATCTTTGTGCGTCACGCGGGCGGGCGCGTCGGCAAAAAAAGAGCGCGGCGGTAGCCGACGATCGCGCCCTGCCCATGCCTTTGCCCTTGCGTCGGTCGCACCGCGTCTCGATAGCGGCGCTGAAACCGTTTTGGGCGGGCTTCGGGGGACAGCATGGCGACGATGGCGGAAAAGCTGGCGGCGAGCGGGGGGCGTCCGTCGGGATTCGATTATCTGCGCCTCGCGCTGGCGATCGGCGTCATCGCGGTGCACAGCGCGATCGTCAGCTATAATTTCCCCGGCGAGATCGCCTTGTGGCTGTCGCCGGCGCGGCCCGTGGTGCGGGCGATCCTGCCGATGTTCTTCGCGCTCAGCGGCTTTCTCGTGGCGGGCAGCCTGGAGCGGTCGCGCACGCTCGGCATGTTCCTCGGCTTGCGCGCGATCCGCATCTACCCGGCGCTGGCGGTCGAGGCGCTGCTCTCGGCGCTGATCCTCGGGCCGATCTTCACCAAATATACGCTCGCCGGCTATGTCCACGATCCGCTGTTCGCGCATTATTTCTGGAATCTGATCGGCGATCCACAATCGATGTTGCCGGGGGTGTTCGCGCACAATCCGCTGCCCGATTACATGAACCGCCAGTTGTGGACCGTGCCGTTCGAACTGCTGTGCTACGTCACGCTCGCCGCGTTGGCGGTGATCGGGGTCAAGCGCCGGCCGATCCTGCTGCCGCTCGCCGCGCTGGGAATCGCGCTGGGCTATGGCGCGATCAAGCTGTGGAAGACCGGCGCGATCCTCTATGTGGTCGGCCCGCTGCCGGGCCTGCTGCTGGTCGTCGCCTTTTTGTGCGGCGTCGCCATCTATCTCTACCGCGAGCGCATCCCGTGCACCCCGGCATGGTTCATCGGTGCGGTGGTCGCATCGGCGCTGTTGCTGACGGTGGTGCCGTCGGGCGATCTGTTCGCGCCGTTCACCACCGCCTATGTCGCGATCTGGCTGGGGCTCACCAACGGCCGGCGCTTATGGTTCATTCGCGGCGCCGACTATTCCTATGGCATTTTCCTCTACGGCTTTCCGATGCAGCAGGCGGTCGCCGCGGCGATCGGGCCATGGGCGCAGGCGCCGGTGATCAACACCATCGCCAGCACCGCGGCGGCCGCGGCGTTCGCCGGCCTGTCCTGGACCTATATCGAAAAGCCCGCGCTCCGGCTGCGCCGGCCGATGGAGCGGGGCGAGGCGCGCTGGCTCGGCCGCCGCGTCAAGCCGGTGCAAGAAGCGCTGGCGCCGCGTCCGCTCGACCAATAGCCGGGGGCGCCGACGCCGGATCCGCTAGCCGTGCGGCAATCGCGCCAGCGATTCCGCGACCATCCGGTCGACGACGTCGGGCATCAGCGTCTCGGCACGCCAGCCGAGCCGCGCCGCCGCCTTGGACGCGTCGCCGCAATTATAGCTGATGTCGAGCGGGCGGAAGGTCGCCTTGTCGATATCGACATGGTCGCGCCAGTCGAGGTCGAGCACGGCAAAGGCGCGGGCGACGAATGCCGCCAGGCTACAGGCCTTGCCGGTCGCAACGACATAGTCGTCGGCGATCTCGGCCTGCAGCATCGACCACATCGCCACGACATATTCCGGCGCCCAGCCCCAGTCGCGCGTGATGTCGAGATTGCCCAGCGTCAGCCGGTCGAGCCTGCCCTGCTTGATCGCGCAGGCGCCGTCGACGATCTTGCGGGTGACGAACTGGCGCGGCCGCAACGGCGATTCGTGGTTGAACAGGATGCCGGTGCAGCCGAACACGCCATAGGCCTCGCGGTAATTGCGCACGATCCAGTGCGCTGCGGACTTGGCGACGCCATAGGGGCTGCGTGGCTGGAACGGGGTCTCCTCGGTCGCCGCCGTGCGCACGGTGTCGCCGAAGCATTCGCTCGAGCCCGCATTGTAGAAGCGGATCGTCGGATCGAGAAAGCGGATCGCCTCGATCAGGTTGATCGTCGATACCGTGATGCTCTCGATCGTTTCGACGGGCTGGCCGAACGACAGGCCGACCGAGCTCTGCCCCGACAGATTATACACCTCGCTCGGCCTGATCTCGGCCAGCGTCGTCAGGATGCTGCGAAAGTCGGACAGCGTCGCCGAGCACAAGGTCACCTGGTCGCCAACGCCGACCGCGGCGAGGCGCGACAGATCCGCCGACGCGATGTTGCGCGACGTGCCGAATACCTGATAACCCTTATCGACCAGCAGGCGCGCGAGGTAAGCGCCGTCCTGGCCGGAAATACCGCAAATCAATGCACGCTTGGTCAAGCCGCGATTCCCCCAAAATGTCCCCCGATCCCCATATAGGCGGAGTCGCGCGCGCGGCGACGTAAAAAGCGGGCGCCGGCTGAAAACGGGACAGTTTGCGGTCATGACGTCGCTGCCATTGCCGCCGGGCCCAAGCGCACGTAGGTCGAGACGATGTCGATTCGGTCGCTCGCGGGCACGATCCTGGCCTGGAAGTATAATGCCGTCCTGGCGCACGTCCCGTCCCGATCGATCCGTCATGCCTATTTGCGCCTCTGGCTGGGCCGCTTCGGCGCGGGATCGGGCGTGCAACTCGGCTGTCGTTTCCTCAACGGGCGCAAGGTGTTGCTGGGGCAGCGCAACGTCATCAACTTTGGTTGCGTTCTCGATGGCCGCGTCCACCCGATCGCGATCGGCGACGACGTGTCGATCGGCCCCGAAGCGTCGATCCTGACGCTCGGGCATGATCCGCAATCGCCCGATTTCGCCGATCGCGGCGGCGCGGTGACGATCGGCGACCGCGCCTGGATCGGTTTTCGCGCGCTCGTCATGCCCGGTGTCACGATCGGCGAGGGCGCGGTCGTCGCGGCCGGTGCGGTCGTGACCAGGGACGTGCCGCCCTACACCATCGTCGGCGGCAATCCGGCGCGCGAGATCGGGCTGCGCACCGACCAACTCGAATATCGGCTGGCCTATCGCCCCTGGCTGGGCTGACCGGTCGATGTTGTTGCATCGCAGCGTGAGTTCGCGGATAGAGCCGCGTGACCGGGGAATGGCATCGCCAGCACCATCTGCAGGGACCAGCGACATGTACCGGACCGTCCTGATCGATCACGCGCGATATGCGCCAGGCGTCGCGGCCGCGGCGCGGCCGGCATGAGCGGCGCCTGGACGGTTCTCGACCGTACCGAGATTCTGACCGCCGCACCCTATGTCACGGTGGCGCGCGAGCGCGTGCGGATCGCTTCGGGCGCGGTGATCGAGGATTTCTACCAGGTCGAGCTGGCGACCTTCGCGCTGTGCGTGCCGCAATTGCCGAGCGGCGAGATCGTGACCTTGTGGGAATATAAGCACGGGGCGCGGCGCTTCGGGCTGGGGTTTCCCGCCGGATTCGTCGAGGCGGGCGAGGCCGCCGATGCCGCGGGCGCGCGCGAACTGACCGAGGAAACGGGCTTTCGCGCCGGTGCGCTCGAGGCGCTGGGCAGCTATGTCGACAATGGCAATCAGCGCGGCTCGCTCGGCCATTATTTCCTCGCGCGCGATTGCGTGCGCGTCGCCGAGCCGATCGTCGATGAGCGTGAGGTCGCCGAAATCCGCCTGATGCGGCCCGACGCGGTCGATCGTGCGCTGGCTGAAGGTCAATTCGCCGTGATTCATCATGTTGCGGCCTGGGCGCTGGCGCGCCCGCGCCTGATCTGACGCACGCCGATGACCGACCAGCGCCCCGACGTTGCGATCTATTTTCGCATGTTCAGCCCCTATATCCTCGCGCGCATCAACGGCGCGGCGGCACGCCTTTCGGTGGTCGGGATCGAGGGATCGCGCCGCAGTACCGTCTATGCCTGGGAGCCGCGTCTCGGCGAGGAGCGCTTCGCGCGCAGGACATTGTTCAGCGACGCGCCGATCGAGGACAAGCCGGCCGCCGAGATGGTGCGCGCGGTGCGCGCGGCGCTCGACACGGCCGACCCCGCGGTGGTGTGCGTTACGGGCTGGTCGCACAGCGAAGCGCTGGCGACGTTGCTATGGGCGCGCGAGCGCGACCGGCCGGCGGTGATGCTGTCCGAATCGACCGCGCACGATGCGACGCGGAGCTTTTTGCGCGAGGCGATCAAGCGACATATCGTCGGCCTGTGCGATGCCGCCCTGGTCGGCGGGGCGCCGCAACGCCGCTATGTCGAGGCGCTCGGCATGGCGCCTGACCGGGTGTTTATCGGCTATGATGCCGTCGACAACGACTTTTTCGCGCGCGGCGCGGCGGCCGCGCGCGACAACGCCGCCGCGACGCGCGCGACGCTCGGGCTGCCGGAGCGCTATTTCCTCGCGTCGTGCCGCTTCATCGCCAAGAAGAACCTCACCCGGCTGATCGACGCCTTTGCCAGCTATCGCGCCACCGTCACGCAAGACGCCTGGGATCTCGTGCTGATCGGCGACGGCGCGCTGCGCGCCGAGCTGGAAGCGCAGGCCGCCGCGCGCGGGCTCGGCGCTGCGGTTCGCTTCATGGGCTTTCGTCAATATGACGATCTGCCGGCATTTTACGGCCTGGCGGGCGGCTTCGTCCATATCAGCACGGTCGAGCAATGGGGGCTGGTGGTCAACGAGGCGATGGCGGCGGGTCTGCCGGTCATCGTGTCGCGGGCCTGCGGTTGCGCGGAGGATCTGGTCGAGCAGGGCGTCAACGGCTGGACGGTCGATCCGCTCGACGATGCGGATATCGCCCAGCGCCTGATCGATCTTGCTGCCCCCTCGACCGACCGCGCCGCGATGGGCGCCGCGGGCTCGCGCATCGTCGCCGATTTCGGGCCTGCGCGCTTCGGCGCCGGTGTCGCGGCGGCGGTCGAGCGTGCGCGCTGCGGCCCGGTTCGCCGTGCCGGGCGGTTGTCGCGCTGGCTGTTGTCGCGCCTCGCCGCGCGCAACACGCGAGACGGTGGATGAATTTGGGGTCGCGACACCGCCCGTTTCGCTCTACATCGCGCTATCGGGCGTGCCGGGAATGTTTTCCGCGGGCAATCGCGACGGAGATGTGTTGATGGCGACGGTGGCGGACGATCAGGCTTGGGTGAAGCCGGCGGACCTGCGCCTGAAGCTCTTTTCGACGATCTCGATCTGTGTCGGCACGCTGCTCGTCTGGCTGACCATTCCGTCGTCGGGCACCGAGCTGGAAACCTATCGTTACTGTGCTTACGCCTTGCTCGTCGTGCTGGGTATCGCGCTGGCGATCGAGGGGCTGGGGGGCGTTCGATCGCTGGCCCGGGTCGATATCATCGCGCTGTGGACGCTGTACTTTCTTACCTTTGCCGAATTTCTCCATCCGCACGTGCGTCTGCTTTATGAGGCGGCCACCGGCAACGCGGTCATGGCGTGCGGTCTGGTGCTGATCGGATTCGCCGGCATCGCGGTGGGCCGGCACATCGCGGTACCGGTCCGCGCCACGCCGGAACAGGTCCGCCTGCCGGAGCTCTCGCCGCTTGCGCTGCTGCGGCTGTTCTTCGTGCTGGCCTTGCTCGGTTATTTCTACGTTCTGCTCACGACATCGTTCAATCCGTTCGAGATCATCCACTGGCTGCTGCAGCAGCGCTTCGACCGGCCGTGGCAGCGTGGCCAGCAGGGCGGCTGGCTTTCGTTCCTGACCGAGCTCAACCTGCTGCTGTATATCGTTGCCGCGCTTGGTGGCTTCGTCTTCGCCTATGCCAGGGCCTATGGTCTCAGCGCGCGGATCGCCGTCGGGTCGCTGCTGCTGTTCATGGCCTTTTTCGATTTCTGCGAAGGCGCGCGCAACGTCCTGCTGATCAAGGCCGGATTGTTTCTCGTCACCTTCTTCATGGCCAGCCGTCGCACCCACACCTTTCGGCTGTTGCTGACGACCGTCGCCTGCGCCGCGCTGTTGTGGATGGTGTCGGGTTATATGCTCGACTTCCGCAACCAGGGGCTGGGCAGCTATCTGTCGAACGGCGCCGGGCAGCAGCAGAGCGACGGCTTCATGATCGACAACAACATGGTGTCGATCGCGCGCGTGGTCGGCGTGTTCCCCGATCCCTATCCGTTTCCGGGCAGCGACGTGGTGATCCAGATCTTCACCAAATGGGTGCCGCGCGCGCTGTGGCCGGACAAGCCCATCGGCTGGTCGACGAGCGTGGAGGACGCGCTGGCGACCGGCGGTGGTTATACGCTTGCCATCACCTATGTCGGCGAGGCGTATCTGATTGCCGGCTATCCCACCCTGATCCTGGTGTCGTTGCTGATCGGTGCGCTGACGTCGTGGTGGAATCGTGTCGGTTTCGCCGCGCGAACCAATCTCGACCTGGTCTATTATGCCAGCGGCTTCTTCGCCGCCGCGCTGGCCATGCGCAGCATCCAGTTCGTCACCATCGCCATCGTGCCGGTGGTCGCCTTCTATGTGCTTGGCCGGCTTCTGGCGCGGTCCCGCCGCAAGCGCCCAACCTTCGCGCAACTGCGTGTCCCCGGCATCGGCGGCGGCGGCGCGCCGCGGTGAGAGGTTGATTTCGGGCAATCGCCATTTGGTTCACGCCGCGCTAGGGTGACGCCAGTCAGCGGGATCAGCGAGCGGAGATTGAACGATTGTGACGCGCGCAACGCCTCAGCCCATTGCCCGCCTTCGGACCGACCCGGCGCCGCCGGCACGCACCCCGTTGACGCGTCAGCCGCCGCCGTCGCTGCGGAGCAAGATCGGGCGCGGGCTATGGGGTCTCGTCTGGCTTTTCCTGTTCCGGCCGTCGCCGCGCATCCTGCCGGGCTGGCGCCGTTTCCTGCTGCGCTGCTTCGGCGCCAGGATCGGGCGCGGTGCCTTGCCCTATCCCGGGATGGTCGTGTGGGCGCCGTGGAATCTGGTCATGGGGGATCGCGCCGTGATCGGTGACGGTGTCGATTGCTATTCGGTGGCGACCATCACGCTCGCCGACGATGCGAGCGTCAGCCAGCGCGCCTATCTGTGCACGGCGAGCCGCGACATCGACGATCCCGCGCATCATCTGATGACCGCGCCGATCACGATCGGCCCGCGTGGCTGGGTCGCGGGTGAGGCCTATGTCGGCCCGGGTGTGACGGTCGGCGAAGGTGCGGTCGTTGCGGCGCGCGCGGTCGCGATTCGCGACGTGCCGGCCTGGACGGTGGTCGGCGGCAACCCGGCGAAACCGCTGCGCAAGCGCCAGCGACGGGACGACTGATGCCGCGCGGCCGCCTGCTGTTCGTCAACCGCTTCTATTACCCCGATCACAGCGCCACCGCCCAGATCCTCACCGATCTGGCCGAGGCGCTGGCGGCGCGGGGCTGGGAGGTCGGCGTCATCGCCAGCCGGCTGCGATATGACGATCCGATGGCGCTGCTGCCGGCGCGCGACGTTCATGCCGGCGTCGCGATCCGGCGCGTGTGGAGTTCGCGTTTCGGGCGCGCCGGCCTTGCCGGGCGCGCGGTCGACTATCTGTCCTTTTACCTGACCGCGTTCTTCGCGATCCTGCGCACCGCCCGGCGCGGTGATATCGTCATCGCCAAGACCGATCCACCGCTGCTCTCGGTGGTGGCGAGCATCGCCACGCGGCTGCGCGGGGCAGTGTTGATCAACTGGCTGCAGGATCTTTATCCCGAGGTCGCCGCCGAGCTCGGCGTGGGTGCAATGCGCGGTCCGCTCGGCCGCCTGTTGCGGCGATGGCGCAACGCATCGCTGCGCCGTGCACGGCTCAATATCGCGATCGGCGAGCGCATGGCCGAGCGGATCGCCGCGGAAGGGGTGCCGGCCGGCCAGATCGCTATAATGCCGAATTGGAGCGACGAAACGGCCATTCGCCCGCTGGCGCGCGATGCCGTCGCGCTGCGCGAGGAATGGGGCTTCGGCGATGCCTTCGTCGTCGGCTATTCGGGCAATCTCGGTCGCGCGCATGAGTTCGAAACGCTGCTGGGTGCCGCGGCGCTGCTGGCGCAACGCGACGATATCATCTTCCTGATGATCGGCGGCGGCCATGAGAGTGCGCGGCTGACGGCGCGCGTGGCGGAGGAAGGGCTTGCCGCGCGCTTCCAGTTCCGTCCCTATCAGCCGCGCGCGCGGCTGAGCGAGTCGCTCGGCGCGGCCGACGTGCACTGGCTTTCGCTGCGATCGGAAATGGAGGGGCTGATCGTCCCGAGCAAATTCTATGGCATTGCCGCTGCCGGCCGCCCGGTGATCGCCGTCACCGACCTCGATGGCGAGATCGCGCGGATCGTGCGGCGCGAGGATTGCGGCGTCGCGGTCGCACCGGGCGACGCGGCGGGGCTTGCCGCCGCGATCGCAGCGCTGGCGTCGGATGCGGCGCGCGTCGCGGCGATGGGCCGCGCCGCGCGCGTTGCGCTCGAACGCGATTATGGCCGCAGCGACAGCTTCGAACGCTGGGACCGGCTGTTTCTCAGCCTGTAACGCCGCCGGTCAACGCCGCGCGAAGGCGCGCATCGTCTTCGTCGAGCAGGCGCTGCGGCGGCGCTTCGCCAAGCAGCGCGATGAGGCGTGTGGTATCCGCCTCGAGCAGCGCCTCGTCGGTCGCGCGGCGCGGTGTCGCGTTGAAATGCAACAACTCGGCCGGGGCGCCCAGCGCCCGAGCGATCCGTTCGCAGGCTTGCCTGACCGAAACCGCGACACCGGTGCCGATATTCACGATCACGGGTTCCTCGGCGTCGATCTCGGCGAGGCGGAGCAGCAGCCGGCATATGTCGTCGACATGGATGAAGTCGCGGCGTTGCGTACCATCGCTCAGCGCCACCGCTTCGCCGCGCCCGAGCTTGTCGATCAAGGTGGGGATCAGGCGGCCGGCTTGCTCGCCCGGCCCCCAGGCGCCGAAGATCCGTGCCACACGCACGCGCAGCCCGCGTGCCGCACCCGCGTGCATCGCGCAGTGCGTGCTGGCCAGCTTCGCGCGGCCGTACAGGCTGGAGGGCAGGGCGACGTCGCTTTCGGCGAGCCGTCCGGCATGGCCATATTCCGCCATGCTGCCGGCCTGGACGAGCACCGCGCCCGCCGGCATCGCCGCGATGACATTGGCGGTCATCGCTTCGTCGCGCGCGATGCAATCCTCGGTCTGGCGCTGCGGCAATACCCCCGAGGAGGCGAGATGAAACACGGTGCTCGGCCCGACCGCCGCCATCGCGCTTGAGACCGCGCCCGCATCGCCAAGCTCGACGTCCGCGCGCCGCCAGCCATGGACGTCATGTCCCCGCAGCAGCAGCGCCTCGACCAGGCGCCGTCCGATGAAGCCGCCGGCGCCGGTCACGACGACAGCGCCGCTTCCGCTCATGGCCGCAGCGCCGCGGTATAAATGGCTTCGAGCCGGGCGGCGACCGACGGCCAGGTGAAATGCCCGGCGACAAGCCGCGCGCCGCATGCGCCCGCCGCGCGCAATGCATCGCCGTCGCGCGACAGCAGCGCCGTCAGCCCGGCAACCAGACCGTCCGGCGTCGGCGGCACGACTTCGCCGGCACCCGTTTCGGCAACCTCGGGCATATGGCAACGATCGCTGATCAGTACCGGGATGCCGCGCGCCATCGCCTCGATGATCGCGATCGAAAAGCCTTCCTGATGCGACGGCAGCGCAAACACATCCACCGCATCGAGCACGAAACGGCTGTCGGGGCCCGTCAGCGCGGTCGTCACGACGATGCGGTCAGCCAGTCCCGGCGCCGCCGCCGCCGCGCGGATCTGCGCTTCATAGGCGGCATCGTCGGCAATGCCGGCGATCAGCAGCCCGGTGCCGGGGAAGGCGTCGGCAACGCGCGCAAAGGCCGCAATCAGCCCATCGACATTCTTCTTGGGATGGAGCCGGCTGTAGAACAGGATGGTCCGCGACCAGTTGCGTGTCGCCGGAATCGCCGCGTGCAGGCGATCGGCGGCCGACGCATCGCGCGGCGCGACCATGCGCGCATCGACACCGTTCGGCACCGTGATGCGCGCGACATCGGGCGCGATGCGGTCGGCTTCTTCGGCTTCGTCCGCTGTCCCGAAGATCATGCCTGCCGCCCCGGCAAGGAAGCGATTGCCCCCGCCCAGCGCGAGCAGCGCCTTCTTCTTGGCGGCCGATCGCGCCATCGACCAGCGATCGAGCATGCCGTGCGGCGAGATGAAATAGGGCTGCCGCGCACCCCGCGCGGCGCGCGCGGCAGCGATCAGGCAGCCGTCCCACACACCGTGCATGTGCATCAGGTCGACATCGCCGCCATCGGCGCGCATCGCCCGCGCCAGCGCGGCGCTCGTGCCGAGAAACGCCGGGCGACTTGGCGCGAACAGCCGCAGGGTAACGCCGCCGTGGTGCAGTTCGGGCCAGGCGGCGTGGACCGCGCGCGCGTCATCCGCCGTGCCGATCGCCGCGATCGATACCTCGTGCCCCAGCGCCGCGAGGGCGATCGATGAGCCGATCACGACGCGCGGCGGGCCGCCGGCACGCGGATGCACGTCGCGGACGAGTTGCACGATGCGCATGGCGCTAGCGCGCGGACCGGGTAGGCGACGCTGCGAGGTCCGACGCGGCGGCGTCCGCCTCGTAGCGCGCGATCTGGTCGCGCGTGACGCTGCGCAGGTCTTCGCCCGCCTGCCACGCCTTGAACCATGTTACGGTCGCATCGACCGCCTGTTCGATGGTCCAGCGCGGACGCCAGTCGAGCAGGTGATGCGCCTTGTCGCAATTGAGCGCGAGGCTGTGCGCTTCGCGCGGTTGGTCGGGCGCGGCGGCCGATTCCCATCGGCCTGATCCCCATGCTTCGACCAGCAGCCCGGCGAGATCGCTGACCGGGCGAATGCTGTCGGTGAGCGGACCGAAATTCCACGCCTCGGCAAAGGCCGTCCCGTTCGCCTCGGCGAGGCGCTGACCGAGCAGCAGGTAACCGCTCAGCGGTTCGAGCACATGCTGCCATGGCCGCGTCGCCTGCGGGTTGCGCAGGCGGATCGGCTCGCCGCGTGCCAGCGCGGCGATGCTGTCGGTGACGATGCGGTCGACCGCCCAGTCGCCGCCGCCGATCACATTGCCGGCGCGCGCGCTGGCGACACGGATCATGCTGTCGGGGGCGTGGAAGAAGCTGGAGCGCCAGCTATCGGTGACCAGCTCGGCCGCGCCCTTGCTCATGCTGTAGGGATCATGGCCGCCGAGCGGATCGCTTTCGCGATAGCCCCACACCCATTCGCGATTGTCGTAACATTTGTCCGAGGTGACGATGACGACCGCACAGGGATTGCCGAGCTGCCGCGCCGCCTCGAGGACATGCGCGGTGCCCATCACGTTGACGGCGAGCGTATCCACCGGGCTGCGATAGGATTCGCGCACCAGCGACTGCGCCGCCAGGTGAAAGATGATGTCGGGGCGCACCGCAGCGATGCGATCATGCACTGCCTGTGCGTCGCGAATATCGGCGATGTGGTGATCGACGGTTTCCGCCAGCCCGGCCAGGTCGAACAGCGACGGCGTCGTCGGCGGGTCGAGCGCCAGGCCGAACACCTCGGCGCCGAGTTCGGCCAGCCACAGCGCCATCCAGCTGCCCTTGAAGCCGGTATGGCCGGTCAACAGCACGCGCTTGCCGGCATAGCCCTGCGCCAGCGTCGATCGGTTCACCATGTCGCCTTGCCCTGTCGCCACAGGTCGTTGAGCAGCGCCCAGTCGCGTTGCGTGTCCATCGGTTGCCAAAAGCCCTGATGCCGGAAGACGCGCATCTCGCCGGCGGCGGCGGCGTCGGCCATCGGCGCGGTTTCGAGCATCACCTCGTCCGACTGCGGGGGGATGAAACGCGCGACGAAGTCACGGCGCAGCACCATGAATCCGCCATTGATGTAACGGTCGCTGACCATCGGCTTTTCCACCATGGCGGTGACGACGTCGCCATCGAGCGCCAGTTCGCCGAAGCGACCCGGCGGCACGACGCCGGTGATGGTGATGGCGCGGCCATGCGCCTCGTGAAAGGCGGTAAGCGCGCCGATATCGACGTCGGACACGCCGTCGCCATAGGTCAGCATGAAATTGTCGCCCTCGATGTACCGCATCACGCGCGCCAGCCGCCCGGCGGTCTGCGTTTCGGCACCGGTTTCGACGATCGTCACGTCCCAGTCCATGCCGGTCGGCTCATTGAGATATTCGACATCGGGGCATGAGGTGCGCAGCCGGAGGTCGGCGTTGCGGGCGTGGAAGTTGAGGAAATATTCCTTGATCGCCCAGCTGAGATGCCCGGCGCAGAGGATGAAGCGGTTGTGCCCGGCGCGGGCATAGGAATGCATGATGTGCCACAGGATCGGCTGCTCGCCGATCGTGACCATCGGCTTGGGAATGCGGTTCTCGGTGACCTCCCCGAGCCGCGATCCCTTGCCGCCGCACAAGATAACAACCTGCATGTGATACCCCATCTTTGCCAGCGAGCGGCGGAATCCCGTCGTGCAGCCGCGGCACGGATAGGTTGTCAGCGTGCCATTGCAAGCGCTGATGAACTCTCATCGCGGCCAATCGGAACAGGCGACGCTATTTCGAACCGAAGCCGGTCAGCATCGTGCGGATCGTCCGCAGCACGATCAGCATGTCGAGCCACGGCGAGAAATATTTGATGTAGTAAAAATCGAACTGCAGCTTGTCGAGCACGTCGGCGACGCCGGCGACATGTCCCTGATTGACCTGCGCCCAGCCGGTGATGCCGGGATGGACGATGTGGCGATAGCGATAAAAGGGGATCTCGCTCTCATACCATTCCGACAGCGCGCAGGCCTCGGGCCGCGGGCCGATCCAGCTCATCTCGCCGCGCAGGATGTTGATCATCTGCGGCAGCTCGTCGATCCGGCTGTGGCGCAGATAGCGGCCGAGCCGGGTGATCCGCGCGTCGCCGTCCTGAGTGATGGCGCTGTCGCGTTCGCCCTGAGTGACGGGGTCGTCGCGCATCGTGCGGAACTTGTAGACCGTGATCGGCACGCCGCGATAGCCGACGCGCTTCTGCTTGAAGAGCGCCGGCCCGCGCGAATCGAGCTTCACCGCCAGCGCGACCAGCAGCAGCGCCGGCAACAGCAGCAGCCCGATCAACACCGCGCCGACAAAATCGATCAGCTGCTTGATCTTGATATAGCCCAGCCCCGGGACCAGCGAGCCGAAGCTGTTCTCCGACAGATGCTCGATATCGACGCGGCCGGTGACCGATTCCTCGATCTGCTTGACGTGATAGACGGGCACGCCGCTGATCGCGCGCTCTGCGATGAAGCGCTCCCAGTCGTCCGACAGATCGGCGCGCAGATCGACCACGATGCCGTCGCATTCGGGCAACGGCGCGCCGCTTTCGCGCAGCCAGATCCAATCGATCCTCGGGATGCGGTTGACCTTGCGCGCCTTGCCCACCGGGACCACCGCCAGTCGGCGCGGCCGCGCGCGGGCGCCCATCACATGGCAGGCGAAGTACCAGGATTCGCACAGCACGAAGCTCGTCGCGAAGGCCAGGCGGCTATAGTCGATGCGGAAGAAGAAGAAGACCGTCAGCGCGATCGCATAGGTCGCGGTGAAGGTCGGTACGACATAGGAGGAACTGCGCGCACCGGGGAAAAACACGAAGCGGCGGAAGAAGTAATGGCCGACCAGGACCGCGGACAGCGTCGCATAGAGCACATTGCGCTGGACGATTTCCGCCGCGGCGAAATCGGTACCGCCAAAGACGAGAAACGGCAGCCCGACCGCCACGACCAGCCCGCCGATCAGCTGGGCGAGGCCGTTATTGGCGATCGCCCGGTGATTGACCGACGCCTTTTGAATGGCCGAGATCCGATGGACATTCATCGTCCCGTTCAAGCCCCTTTGTCGCCGATGGGCGGACCGTCCGATGTGTCGCCTTGCGACATCACAGAATCCGGTCTCCCTTGCTGCGGTGCGGTAACACATCCGGCGGGGGATGGAAAACCCACCGAATGCGACGTGTAAGAAATGACGTTATCTCAGGTTAAACCCGGTAGCCGCGAAACCATGTCACGAAGCGTGGCACACCTTGCTCGATCGCGGTCGTCGGCACGAAGCCGATGTCGCGGGCGATGTCCGTAATATCGGCGAACGTATCCTTCACATCGCCGGGCTGGATCGGCTGGTCGATGCGAATCGCCGCCCGGCCGCAGGCCTGCTCGATCAGGTCGATCAGCCGGTCGAGCCGTTCGGAGCGATGGTTGCCGATATTGTACAGCCGGTGCGGGCTGACGCTGCCGCCGGGTTTGGGCGCGCCATCGTCGGGCGGCGGGCGGTCGAGACAGCCGATCACGCCGGCGACGATATCATCGACATAGGTGAAATCGCGCTTCATGTCGCCGCCGTTGAACACCTGGATCGGCCGCCCGGCGAGGATCGCGTCGGTGAACAGCCACATCGCCATGTCCGGGCGGCCCCATGGGCCATAGACGGTGAAGAAGCGCAGCCCGGTCTGCGGCAGCCGGAAGAGATGCGCGTATGTCTCGCTCATCAACTCGTCGGCGCGTTTGGTCGCGGCATATAAGGACAGGGGTCGGTCGACGCGCGCGGTGAGCTCGAACGGCAGGCTCGTACCGCCGCCATAGACCGACGACGACGAGGCGTAGACGAGGTGGGCGACCTTGCGCGCCCGTGCCAGCTCGAGGATGTTGACGTGGCCGACCAGGTTCGACTGGACATAGGCGTGCGGATTTTCGAGCGAATAGCGCACCCCGGCCTGCGCCCCGAGATGGACGATGCGGTCGATATCATGGGGCGCCAGCGCCGCGACCAGCGCGGCATTGTCGGCAAAGTCGATCCGCAGCATCGTGAAGCGACCATCGGCATCGCGCGCGATCTCGGCGAGCCGGTCTTCCTTCAGCCGGACGTCATAATAGTCGTTGAGATTGTCGATGCCGATCACGCGCTCGCCGCGCGCCAGCAGCAGCCTGGCAACGTGCATGCCGATAAAGCCGGCGACTCCGGTGACGAGAACAGCTTCGCCCATTTCCATCCTCACACCGCCGACAAGCGCGCCTTAGCGCGGGGCGCCTGCCGCTTCTAGACCGCGATGCGCAAGGGCGCGGTGGCGGGCCGGGCGCGCGGCTGGTCGGGCCAGATGCCGCGCGTGTCATAAACCAGCTTGTCGGCGCGTTCGTCGAGCGGCACCGATTTGAACACGTCATGGTCGACCAGCACGATCATCGCGCCGCAGCGTTCGATCGCGCTGTCGATATCGGTCATCCGCGCGCCGGTCCCGTCGAAATCGCACGGCAACGTATCGGCATAGGGCTCGACGACATGGATGCGCTCGCCGAAGCGCGCGGCGAGCGCGGCAGCAACCTTGAGCGCCGGGCTCTCGCGGAAATCGTCGATATTCGCCTTGAAGGCGAGGCCAAGGCAGGCGACCTGCATCGCAGGGTTGGCAGCGATCATCGTTGCGGCACGCTCGATGACATAATCGACCTTGGCATCGTTCACTTCGCGCGCGGTGCGGATCAGCGGCGTGTTGGCGCGGTCGGCATTGACCAGGAACCATGGGTCGACCGCGATGCAATGCCCGCCGACGCCGGGGCCGGGCGAGAGAATGTTGACGCGCGGATGGCGGTTGGCGAGGCGGATCACCTCCCACACATCGACCTCCATCGTGTCGGCGATACGCGACAATTCGTTGGCAAAGGCGATGTTGACGTCGCGAAACGCATTTTCGGTCAGCTTGGTCATTTCCGCCGCGCGGCTCGTCGTGGTGACGCACGCCCCGCGCACGAAGCGCCGGTAAAAGGCCAAAGCCTTGCGTGCGCAGCGCGGCGTGATGCCGCCGATGACGCGGTCATTGTCGATCAGCTCGACCAGGATACGGCCCGGCAGCACGCGCTCCGGGCAATAGGCGATGGCGATGTCGGGGCTGTCGGTGCAGCGCCCCGGCACCTTGAGGTCGGGGCGCAGTTCGGCGAGCAGGTCGCGCACCTTCTCGGTGGTGCCGACCGGTGAGGTCGATTCGAGGATCACCACGTCGCCGGCCTTGAGCACGGTCGCGACGGTGGTCGCGGCGCGCAGCACATAACCGATATTGGGGGCATGGTCCTCGCCGAACGGTGTCGGCACGGCGATGACGAACACGTCCGACGGCTCGATCTGCATCGCGGCGCGCAAATTGCCGCGCGCGACCACGCCCGAGACCAGCCCGTCGAGATCGACTTCCTCGATATGCACCTTGCCCGAATTGACCGTGTCGACGACCGATTGCGTCACGTCGATGCCGAGCACCGAGGCGCCGGTGCGGGCAATGATCGCGGCGGTCGGCAGACCGATATAGCCAAGGCCGAGCACGGCGACCTTCAGTTCAGAAACCATCGGCGACGATCCTCGCAATCCTTGCCGACGCATGGCCATCGCCGAACGGATTGTGGGCGCGGGCCATGGCCGAATAGGCAGCGCTATCGTCGAGGAGGGTGAAGATTTCGGAAACGATACGATCGGCGTCGGTGCCGATCAGCTTCGCCGTGCCGGCAACGACGCCCTCGGGACGCTCGGTCGTCTCGCGCATCACCAGCACGGGTTTGCCGAGTGCCGGGGCCTCTTCCTGCACGCCGCCCGAATCGGTCAGCGCGATGTCGCACAGGCCGAGCGCGCGGACGAAATGGGGATAGTCGAGCGGGTCGATCCGCGCGACATTGTCCCGGTTGCCGAGCAGGCGGTCCATCACCGACACGACATTGGGGTTGGGATGCACCGGAAACAGGATCGCGACATCGTCGCGGTCGGCAATGCGGCCGATCGCACGCGCGATATTCTCCATGCCGTCGCCGAAATTCTCGCGGCGGTGCGTGGTGACGAGAATCACGCGCTTGCCGGCGAAGCGCGCGGCGATCTCGTCGAGGCCGGCTGCCATGCCGGGATCGGCATCGAGCCGCGCCTGGGTCGCTAGCAGGGCATCGATCACCGTGTTGCCGGTGACATGGATCATGGCCGGCGCGATGTTCTCGCGGCGCAGCGCCTCCGCCGCGGTCTCGGTCGGGGCGAAATGCTGGTCGGCGATCGGCGCGACGATGCGGCGGTTCACTTCCTCGGGCCAGGGCTGCCAGATGTCGCCCGAGCGCAAGCCCGCCTCGACATGGCTGACCGGCACCTTGCGGTAATAAGCGGCGAGCGCGCCGACCATCGCGGTCGCGGTATCGCCCTGCACGATCACGCGATCGGGCCGCTCGGCGTCCATCACCTCGCCCAGCCCGGTGAGCAGCCGCGCGGTCAGCCGGTCGAGCGACTGGCCGGGTTCCATCAGGTCGAGGTCGATATCGGGTGTCAGCCCGGCGATCGCCAGCACCTGGTCGAGCAGCCCGCGATGCTGCGCCGTCACGCACGTCCGCACATCGAGGCCGGGCGCGGCGCGGAGTGCCGCCACGACCGGGAAAAGCTTGATCGCTTCGGGCCGTGTGCCGAAAATGACGAGAATCTTGCGCAGCGCTGCCATGCGCCCCTGCTAGGCCGGTGAGCCTTAAAACCGCGCTAACCGCAGACCGGGCAGCCGGGATCCTTGAGCAGGGTGATGGTGCGAAAACGAAAGGCGAGCGCGTCGGCAAGCAGCAGCCTGCCCGCCGGGTCGTCGCCGAACGGCACGATCGCGCGGATCGTCTCGAGCGCGGCAAGACTGCCCATCACCCCGGTCATCGCGCCGAGCACACCCGCCTCGGCGCAATTGGCCTCGGCGCGATCGGGGTCGGCACCGACCAGACAATGATAGCAGGGCTTGTCGCTTTCCCAGCCGCGATAGACCGCGAGTTGGCCCTCGAACTGCGCGACCGCGGCGGAAACGAGCGGGATGTGCAGCGCGTAAGCGGCTTTTGCGACGGCGAGACGGGTGGGGAAATTGTCGCAGCCATCAAGGACAACATCGGCGCTCTCGATCAGGCTGGTGGCATTGTCGGCGGCAACGCGCGTCTCGACGATCCGCACATCGACGCCGGGGTTGAGCCGTGCCACCGCAGCTGCGGTAGCGGCAACCTTACTACGGCCCACATCGCTCCCGCCGAACAGCGTCTGGCGCTGGAGATTCGACAATTCGACGCGGTCGTCATCGATCACCACCAGCGTGCCGACCCCGGCCGCCGCGAGATACTGGATCGCCGGCGAACCGATCCCGCCCGCGCCGACGATCGCGACCGTCGCGCCGCGCAGCCGGCGTTGCCCCGCACCGCCGATTTCCTTGAGCACGATGTGACGGGCATAGCGCGCCAGGTCTTCGTCGCTGAGGCTCATTTGCCCCAGTCGTAGACGAGCGTCGTGCGATACCATTGCTCGCCCGCACCCGCGCCGCGCGCCGGAAGGTTGCCGCGTGCAAAGCCGATCACCAGCCCCGCGCTATATTGCTCGACAGTCGGGCAATCGATCGCGCGCGGCACGGCCTTGCGGATCGTCCCGTCGCCGCCGACCAATGCGGCGATGTCGACGCGAACGATATAATGGCCGTCGACCGGCTTGGCCGTGGCACAGCGCTTTGCGGCGATCTCGCCGGCGACGAACTGCTCCATCGCCGGTGTGATCTGTGGCGGCGCGACATAGGGCAAGGGGGCGAGCGTCGCCCAGTCCGCCGGCACGGGCGGCGGTGCCACCGCTTGCGCGGCGACCTGCAAGATGAGCGGCAATAGCATCAGCGTCCTGTGGATCCGAACCCTCCAGCCCCGCGCGCAGTATCCTCCAACGCATCGACCTCGTCCAGCGTGGCACGCTGGACCGGGGCCGGAACGAGTTGAGCGATGCGGTCGCCGCGCGCGATGGCGAAGGGTTCGGTCCCGAGATTGGCGAGGATGACCTTCACTTCGCCGCGATAGTCGCTGTCGATCGTGCCGGGCGTGTTGAGGCAGGTCACGCCATGCTTCAGCGCGAGGCCCGAGCGCGGCCGCACCTGCACCTCATAACCCTCGGGAATGGCGATGGCGAAGCCGGTGGCGACCGCCGCGCGCGCGCCGGGGGCAAGCACCATTTCCTCGGCGGCGACGACATCCATGCCGGCGGCGCCCGCAGTCGCATAGGCCGGCAGCGGCAACCCATCGCCATGTGCCAGGCGCTTCAGCTGGATGGTGATCGGGCTCATGTCATTTTCTCCGCAATGCGCTGCGCCAGCCGGGCGGCGACCTCGTCCTTGGGCAGGCGTTCCCAGCTCTCGACACCGTCGGCGGTGACGATGTGGATGCTGTTGTCCGTGCCGCCCATCACATCGCCCGACACGTCATTGGCGACGATCCAGTCGACATTCTTCCGCGCGCGCTTGGCGATCGCGTGCTCGACGACCTTTTCGGTCTCTGCGGCAAAGCCGATCAGCAACCCCGGGCGGCGTGCGTCGCTGGCCAGCGTTGCAAGAATGTCGGGATTCTCGACCAAAGTCAGCACCGGCGCGCCGGCACCCTTCTTGATCTTCTGTCCCGCCGCCGCGACGCGCCAGTCGGCGACGGCGGCGACCATCACCGCGGCATCGGCGGGCAGCGCGGCGAACACCGCGTCGTGCATCTGCACTGCCGTTTCGATATCGATCCGCGTCACCCCCGCCGGGGTCGGCAGCGTTACCGGACCGGCGACCAGCGTCACCCGCGCGCCGAGCGCGGCCAATGCCCCGGCAAGGGCGAAACCCTGCCGCCCCGATGAGCGGTTGGCGATATAACGCACCGGGTCGATCGGCTCATGCGTCGGGCCGGCGGTGACGATGACATGCTGGCCGGCGAGCATCAGGCCGCGAGCAGACCCTGGATCGCACCGAGGATCGCCTCGGGCGTCGGCAGTCGGCCGGGGCCGAATTCGCCGCACGCCATCTCGCCCTCATCGGGTTCCATCACGGTGACGCCATCGCCGCGCAGCGTCGCGACGTTGCGGCGGGTCGCGGCGTGCTGCCACATGCGCACATTCATCGCCGGCGCGGCGAGGACGCGCTTGTCCGTCGCGAGCAGCAGGGTGGTGGCGAGATCATCGGCGATGCCCGCCGCCATCTTGGCCATCAGATCGGCGGTGGCAGGTGCCACGACGACGAGGTCGGCTTCGCGGCTGAGCTGGATATGGCCCATTTCGGCCTCATCCTTGAGGTCCCATAGCGAGGTGAACACCGGGTTCTCGCTCAGCGCGGCGAGCGTCATCGGCGTGATGAAATGCGCGCCGCCTTCGGTCAGGACGCAGCGCACGCCGATCCCGGCCTTGCGCGCCAGCCGGATCAGCTCGCAGGCCTTGTACGCGGCGATCCCGCCGCCGACGATCAGCAGGATGCGTTTCACCGCACCACCCGCGTGACGATGATGCGGCGCTTGTCGGTCGCCGCGGCATAGAGGTCGCGCAGCGCATCGGGCGCAAAGGCCAGGCCGACGAGAAGGGCAGGGGCGATCATCAGCCCCCAATAGAAGGTATCGGTGCGCCCGAACAGCGACAGCAGCACGGCGTAGCCGGCAAAAATCGTCGTCGCGCGCAGCGCCAGCGGCTCGCGCCATGCCGACCAGCCGATCAGCGCCAGCCCGACCAGCGGTGCGGCGAGCCATGGCGGCGCCAGGGCAAGCGCGGTCGAGATGCTCATCGTCTTCACGAAAAAGCCGAAGCCGAGCAGGCCGGCCCAGCCCGGCGAAGCGGGGTCGGTCGGGTTGACCACCTGCGCCACGGCATGGGCGTGGAGGGCGACGACCAGCGCGAAAACGCCGATCGAAGCGAGCCAGCCAAGGCTCTCGCGCCGATGCCCTTCATACCAGGCAAGCACCGCCATGATCCCGACATAGAGGCCGGCGGTCTCACGGACGAGCATCGCGATCATCCCGAACGCGACCGCCTCGACCCAGCGATCCTCACGCCGCAGCGCCAGCGACAGCGCGATCAGCAGACCGGCCCAGATTTCGTGAAACGCCACCAGTTCGCTCTGCACGAAGGCGGTCATGCCGCCCGTCAGCAATACCAGCGCGATCGCCAGCGGCGGTGCGCGCACAAAGGCCGGTCGCAGCCGCACGAACCAGGAGAGCATCACGCTCGCGGCGAGCAGATAGAGCAGGATGACCGGCGCCCAAATCGGCAGGCGCGCCTCGAACAGCGCCAGCGTCGGCAGCCGGAAGGTGACGAAGGGCCGCATCGGATAGTTGCCGACGCGCAGCGCCTGTGCCGCCACGTCATAATAATTGCCCCCGCCGCGCACCCCGGCAACGATCGATTCGTATAGGACGACGTCGGCCTGGTCGTTGGCGCGTGCCGCCGGATCGTGGCTCACCGGCGGCGGGCTCGGCGCGGTGAGCGCGAGCAGGGTCGCGGCGAGCAGCAAGGCGCAACAGGCCAGCACGATCCGCGCCGGCAAACGCTTCATGCCCGAAAAACGCGACGGCGCGGTCAGCCACAAGGGAACAGGCGCGCGGCTCGCCATGCGCGGCTAGCGCAGAACCGCCAGCGTCGCGGCGACGCTCGCCGCAGCCGACAGGATCGCGATCACGACATAACGCCAGCCGCCACCGATCCGCACCACCTCGATCTCCTTGAGCGGCGGTGCCGGCGGCGCGCCGCCCGGCGCGGGAAAGCGCGCCTCGATATTGCGGATCAGTTCAGGCAGCCGCGCCAGCGTCCTGAAGTCGGTGATCAGCCGGTCGGCGAGCGCCGCTTCCGGCCCGAGCTCGGTACGGATCCACTCGCGCACGAACGGCGCGGCCGATTCCCACAAATTGATGTCGGGGTCGAGGCTCGTCGCCACGCCCTCGACCATCACCATCGTCTTTTGCAGCAGCAGCAGATGCGGCTGGGTCTGCATGTCGAAATCGCGCGTGATCGAGAACAGCCCGTCGAGCATCATGCCGATCGACATATCCTTGACCGGCATGCCGCGCATCGGCTCGCCCACCGCGCGCAGCGCGGTGGCGAACTCCGCGACACTATGATGCGGCGGGACATAGCCGGCCTCGAAATGGATTTCGGCGACGCGCTTGTAGTTGCCGGTGATCAATCCGTAGAGAATCTCCGCCAGCCACACCCGCGCGCGCCGGTCGATCCGCCCCATGATGCCGAAATCGATCGCGGCGATGCGGTTGCCCGGCAACGCGAACAGATTGCCCTGGTGCATGTCGGCATGGAAGAAGCCGTCCGAGATCGCCTGGCGCAGAAAGGCGTGGACCAAAGTGTCGGACAGTTTTTTGAGGTCATAGCCGGCGGCGACCAATGCGGGTCGGTCGGAAAGCTTGATGCCGTCGACCCAGGCGATGGTCAGCACCCGGCCGGTGGTGCGCTGCCAGTCGATTGCCGGCACGACATAATCGGGCTCGGCGGTCATCGAATCGGCGAGTTCGGACGCCGAGGCCGCCTCGCGCCGCAGGTCGAGCTCGCGCGCGGTCCAGCGCTTGAAGGTTTCGATGACGAGCCGCGGGCGCAACCGCGACAGCTCGCCGCCCATCGCCTCGACCTGCGCCGCCGCCCATTGATAGGTGTCGATCGCGCGCGCGAACTCTTCCTCGACGCCGGGGCGCAGCACCTTGACCGCGACGATGCGCCCATCGGTGGTGACGGCACGGTGGACCTGCGCGATCGAGGCGGCGCCGATCGGCACCGGATCGATCGAGGTGAAGAGGTCCTCGGTCGGGCGCCCGAAGGCACGGGTCATTGCGGCGTGGATCTGTTCCCAGGGTACCGGGGGCAGGGTGTCCTGCAAACGCAGCAGGTCGTGTG
Organism: Parasphingomonas halimpatiens; assembly: GCF_036663795.1. Classification (NCBI taxonomy): domain Bacteria; kingdom Pseudomonadati; phylum Pseudomonadota; class Alphaproteobacteria; order Sphingomonadales; family Sphingomonadaceae; genus Parasphingomonas; species Parasphingomonas halimpatiens. The sequence goes on along the minus strand of NZ_JAXOJP010000031.1, from coordinate 4,645 downwards.
CCGCCTCGTCGCCGACCAGATCGGGGCGCGTCGCGAGCGTCTGGCCAAGCTTGATCGCCGCCGGGCCGATCGCCTGGAAGGCATCGGCATAGCGCGGCACCGCGGGGACGCGCGCACCGAACCGGGCGATGCGCGCCAGCCGGCGAATCGGTGTCGGCGTGTTGGGGTCGCGCTCGATCCCGCGCAGCGCGCCGTGCCGCGCGAGGATCCGGCCCCATTTGAGGAGCCGGGCGAGATGGACGATGGGGGCGGTCACGAGCGCTCTTTCTGGACCCCGGCCTGCGCCGGGGTTTGAACATGCTGCCGCATCTTCAAATCTTCCAGCCGCTATGGATCGCGACCAGCCCGCCGAGCATCGGCTCGACCCGCGTGCGGATGAAACCGGCCTCGCCGATCATGCGCTCGAAGGTCGGCATGTCGGGGAAACGGCGAATCGATTCGATCAGGTAGCGATAGCTGTCCTCGTCATGCGCGAGCAGCTTGCCGACCTTGGGCACGATCTTGTGCGAATAGCTGTCGTAGATTTCGGCGAAGCCCGGCCACAAGGTGGTCGAAAATTCGAGGCAGAAGAACCGCCCGCCGCGTCTCAGAACGCGGTGCGCCTCGCGCAGCGCCTTGGGGATGTCGGTCACGTTCCTGATGCCGAAGGCGATGGTATAGGCATCGAAGAAGCGATCGGGGAATTGCAGCGTCTCGGCATTGGCCTCCGACCAGACCAGCCCGTCGATGCCGCGCTTGGCGGCGCGCTCGATGCCGACGTCGAGCATCGCCGGGTTGATGTCGGCGACGGTGACGCTCGCGCCCGATTTGGCGAGGCGAAAGGCGATGTCACCGGTGCCGCCGGCCATGTCGAGAATCGTCTCGCCCGCGCGCGGCTGGACGCGCCGGACGAAGCGATCCTTCCACAGTCGGTGCATCCCGCCGGACATGGCGTCGTTCATCAGGTCGTAGCTCGAGGCCACACTGGTGAACACGCCGCCGACGCGACGCGTCTTTTCGTCGCGGGCGATGTCTTCGTAGCCGAAGGAAACGGTGTCGGTCATGTGAGCGGCTCTAGCCAAGGCTTGTGGCATCGGCAAACGCAACCTAGCTCCGGGTGCATGCCGGAGCTTCCCGAAGTCGAAACCACCGTCCGCGGGCTCGAGCCCGTCCTTGCCGGTCAACGCCTGACGCTGGTCGAGCCGCGACGCGCCGATCTGCGCCGGCCCTTCCCCGAGGATCTGCGCCAGCGGCTGACCGGCGCGACCGTCACCATCCTGCATCGCCGCGCCAAATATGGCCTGATCGATACCGATCGCGGCGATACGATGATCTTCCATCTCGGCATGTCGGGGCGCTGGCGCGTCGACCCGGCCGAACTGCTGCCGCACGACCATTTGCTGATCGAGACCGCGAGCGGCCGCCGACTCGCGCTCAATGATCCGCGTCGCTTCGGCTCGGTCGATCTGCTGCCCACCGCCGGGTTGGCGGACTGGCCGGCGTTCCGCGCGCTGGGGCCTGAGCCGCTGGGCGACGCGCTGTCCGCGGAATATCTTCTCGCCGCGCTTGCCGGCCGCAAGGCGTCGATCAAGCTGATGCTGCTCGACCAGCGCATCGTCGCGGGGCTCGGCAACATCTATGTCTGCGAGGCGCTGTTCCTGGCGCGCATCTCGCCGAAGCGGGCTGCGGGGCGGATTTCGCTGCCGCGGCTCGAACGACTCGTCGCGGCGATTCGCGAGGTCCTGCTCGCCGCGATCGAGGCCGGCGGCTCGTCGCTGCGCGATTACGCCCGCCCCGACGGCGAGTTGGGTTATTTCTCCAAACAGTTCGCCGTCTATGGCCGCGAGGGTGAGCCCTGCGCCTGTGGTGGCACCGTCCAGCGCTATGCCGAAGGCGGCAGATCGACCTTTTGGTGTCCGAAATGCCAGCGTTGAGTTGACCGCCGGGGGGGGACTCGCTAAGGGCGTCGCCTTCCGGGGCAGCGGATTCGATTCCGCAGCCCTTTTTCATTGACGATATATTCGAGGTTTTTCGATGGCGAACACGCCGCAAGCGAAGAAGCGCATCCGCCGCAACACGCGCCGGGCCGAAATCAACGGCAACCGCGTCGGTCGGATTCGGACCTTCGTGAAGAAGGCTGAGGCTGCGCTCGCCGCCGGCGACAAGAGCGCCGCTTCCGAGGCGATGGCGCAGGTTCAGCCTGAGCTGATGCGCGGCGTCGCCAAGGGCGTGCTGCACAAGAACACCGCATCGCGGAAGTTCTCGCGCCTGACCAAGCGGCTCACCGCCCTGGCCTGATTCGTCCGTTCCGGACCAGAAACGATTGCCCGCCGGGACCTTGTTCCGGCGGGCTTTTGCTGTGCGTTTTCCGCGATCGTCGAATGTTCTTAAATCGTTCGCATACCGGGTTTTTGAAACGCCAAATGGCGACTCCCGAAAAGGCAGGGTTTTCGGCGATTCGCAGGGCCTGTGCGCCGGATGATTTCATTGGCGTCCATTTTCACCAAGCAATTTCAGCGGGTTGTCATTTTTTCAACGGAAAACCGAGGCGGAATCCGAGTCAACCGGTTTATTTCGGTTTTATGACCGATTGTGGACTTGCTCGACTCGCTCCGACCTCTCCATAAACGACCTTCGCCGCGCAGACGTTTCGGTCTCGCGACTAGCAATTGATCGTCGACGTAGACGGGTGGTGATTCCGCCCGTGGGGGTTTTTTGTCTGATGAAATGTGGCGGCGGGTGTGCGTGTAGGCGCCCCGCGCGGAAGAGGGATGAGGCGTGGCGGGTTTGGTGGCCGAAGAGATGATGTCGCAGGGCGCCGTGGCCAGGGCGTGGATGACCGTGCGCGCGCATCTGCGCGAGTCGGCGGGCGTGCGCCTGTTCGACCAGTGGTTGAAGCCGATGGAGCTCGTCGCCGGTAGTGATGGTGAGTCGGTGCGCCTCGCACTGCCTTCCGCCTTCATGACCAACTGGGTCCGCAATCATTATGCCGAGCGGCTGCTGCAGGAGTTCCGCGCGATCCTGCCCGAGGTGCGTAACGTGTCGATCGAGACGCGCAGCGCGACGGCCGCGCCCAAGGTTCTGACCGTGGTGCCTGCGACCGCCGTCGCTGCCGCGCCCGTCGCAACCACGCCGGCGATCCGACCGACGCTCGATCCGCGCTTCACCTTCGATCGCTTCGTCGTCGACCAGTCCAACCGTGTCGCGTTCAATGCCGCCCGCGCGCTGGCCGAGCCCGGCGTGCCGCGCTTCAGCCCCCTGTTTCTCCACAGCGGCACGGGGCAGGGCAAGACCCACCTGATGCACGCCATCGGCGCGGCGTTCCTCGACGCCTGCCCGGATGCCAATGTCATCATGATGTCGGCCGAGCGCTTCATGTTCGAGTTCGTCCAGGCGGTGCGCGCCCGTGCACAGCGTCAGGCCGATCAGGACACCCACGCCTTCAAGACCCGTTTGCGTAGTGCCGATTTGCTGATGATCGACGATCTGCAGTTCATCGCCGGCAAGGATTCGACCCAGGAAGAATTCTTCCACACCGTCAGCGAAGTGATGGCCTCGGGCAAGCGACTGGTGATCAGCGCCGACCGCTGCCCGCAGGGGCTCGACGGCGTCGAGGCGCGCATTCTCTCACGGCTGTCGGTCGGCCTCGTCGCCGACATCAAGGCGCCCGATCTGGCGCTGCGCCGCGCCGTGCTGAACCGCAAGCTCGCCGACCTGCCCGATGTCAGCGTGCCCGAGGAAGTGCTCGACATTCTCGCCACACGCATCACCGCCAGCATCCGCGACCTCGAGGGCGCGCTCAACCGCGTCATCGCCTATGCGCAACTCACCGGCGAGACGATCACGCTCGACTTCGCCATCGCGACGCTGGGCGACACACTGCGCGGTGCCGAGCGCCGCGTGACGATCGACGAGATCCAGAAGGCGGTCTCGACGCATTTCGCGCTCAAGCCGGTCGATCTCGTATCGGCACGCCGCGCCGTCGTCGTCGCGCGCCCGCGCCAGATCGCCATGTACCTCGCCAAGCGCCTGACGACGCGCTCGCTGCCCGAGATCGGCCGCAAGTTCGGCGGCCGCGACCATTCTACCGTGATCCACGCCGTGCGCCGCATCGAGGAACTGCGCGACACCGATCGTGAGATCGACGGCGCGGTCAGGACGTTGCTGCGCGAGCTGGAAGGCTGACCTGATTGCCGGCGACGGGCGTAGGTAATAGGCTCAGCGGCTCATATCTTGGGGAGCCGCACCATGCGGGTTGTCGGATGGGGCAAGAGCCTGACCCTTCGCCTTTCCAGGGCGATGGTCGATCGCCTCGGTCTCAGAAGGGGTGACGCCATTGTGGTACCGACAGCCGATGGCGCAGCGCGCGCCGTCGCCCGTGAACAGGCGTTGGCACGGTTGCGCGCGTTCCGTGGGCTGATGCCGGCCGCTTTCCGTTTCGATCGCGACGAGGCCAACGTCCGATAGTTCGATCGGTCACAACACCGTTCGTCACTCCGACAACCTGATTCCGTCCGATGAGCGCGAAGATTGCGCGCATATTCTCTCAAACCCCTCCCCTGAAGGCTACAGCATTCACACATCGTGGTTGCCATGTGGTTTTTGGTCTGATTCGATGTCCTTGAGAGCGGGAGGACATGATGGAGCAGACGCTGGGCCGATTTGG
>NZ_JAXOJP010000030.1:0-52400 GCF_036663795.1 Parasphingomonas halimpatiens | reverse complement strand
GCCTATGTTGCCGGCGGGCGGTATCAGTCCAGGCCATCTGCTTCTCCTATCGTCTCGACAACGACGGTGAATCACAACCTACTGATATCGCTCAACCACTTTCCGCTCGGGCTCTTACCAAATCAACATCGTTCACATCGCGTGTGATTGACAGGGGGTTGGGATTAACCAGTGTAGAATCTTGCGCGTTTGCGGATGGTGAAGTGACGATCGATCCCAAAATCGCGAATGCTACGCCACGAAGCCGCTGTTCGTTAAAAAATATTGCGCACCGCGCAAATTTTATTTTTCGTGTTAAAGGGCTATATAATATCATTATGCCACCCAACTCTAAAGAGTTAACAATATTTTTAGATATCAAATTTGTTAACGCATAAATATTAGTGAATATTATGCCACAACAACAAACTATATCTGATCAATAAATACTACGGCTGAGTTCCGCCTCCGCCCCCGCCACCGCCGAGGTTGGCGCAATATATCGCACCGCCGGTCGATGTTACGTTGAGTTGCCCGCTCGATGTCGCACCGAGGCTATCGGCAATCGTATAGGTGAACGTCGATACGCCCTTGTCGTTGGCGTTGATGCTCGCCGTGCTCGCGTTGTAGACCGTGGCACTCGCTGTACCGCTGGTCAGCGTTATCGATTGCAACACCAAGGGAACGTTGTTCTCCGGATCGCTATCGTTCGCCGTCAGGTTTGCAGTGCCGCTCGACCAGCATGGAATTGAAACGCTGTCCGCTACCGCAATAGGTGGCTGGTTGGTCGATGTGGGAGTTGGTGTGGGTGTCGGCGTGGGAGTTGGCGCCCCACAGGAAGGTGCGCCACTGGTTCCAACCACATATTGGGCACGGTTCCCCGCAGCGTCGAAGCAGGTGGCCATGCCAACCCCGTTATTCGGCCCGCCGCTGCGCACGGTGGTAACCAACCGACCGAGCGCATCATAGCTATAAGTGGTTCTTTCCTGCGCCGCGGCGCGCCAACCGGCAAGCAAGCCAAGTGCGCCGGCCGAAACCAGAAGCCAATGTGATCGCCGCATCGAATCGCCCCACCCGTTATGGCACGGACAAAAGCACGCCCGTTTGCCGACCGATAGTTGGAATCTGATCCATTTCGGATGCAATTCGATAGGGTTGGTAGTAACGGCTACCCGGGTGCGCGAGTTGGCGGTGTTAATATCGGGGTGCAACGGCCCCCAATCCGCTCCCCGCCTCGCAAGCCGGGAAGAAGGGGAAGCCACGTACCGTCGATCAAACGTTCACATCGACGAACCCGCCCGCATCGCGGTCGAAGCGCACCATGCCGGCCTCGCCCGACTCATCCAGCCGGACGAGCGGCGTTTCGTAGATTTGCGCGCGCCCTGAGGCGATGTTGGTGGCGATGCGGTCGATCGCCTGGTTGACGTTCGACATGTCGACGCCGTCGAGCGCGCTGAGGCCATAGTTCCACCAGGTGAGCTCGAGCAGCGCGGCGACCACCGCCGGCTCGAAACGGTAGCGCAGGATCCGCGCCGGCGTGCCGCCGACAATGGCATAAGGCGGAACGTCCTTGTTGACGAGCGCGCGCGCGGCGATGACCGCGCCGTCGCCGATCGTCACGCCGCGCCGGATAAGCGCGCCCTCGCCGATCCATACGTCGCTGCCGATGCGGATACGGTGAAACTGCGCGTCGCGGCGCTGCCACCAGCGATGCGCGGCATGATCGAGGATGTCGTGATTTTCGGCGCGGAAGCGATCGGCCTGGCGCCAGTCGAACGCGCCCTGGAACATCGGGCTGGGCGACAGGAAATCGTATGGGTGCTCCTCGACGCCGGCCATGATGTTGTAGGCGATCGAGCAGAAGCGGCCGATCATCGAGATGTGCCGCAACTCGGTCTGGCGCCCGCCCATGAAGGTGAAGGCGCCGATGAAGTCGATGTCGTAAATGCCGGGCCGGATCAGCACGGGCGGTTCGATCATCACCTCGCGCGGATCGGGATGGCCGAAGGTTACGCCCGGCTCGATCCGGACCGACAGGGCATCGAGCATATCGCGCGTCGCGGTCATCGGCGTTCCTCGGGCATTGTCGGCAACGTGCCGATCGACGGGCGAGAGGCCCGCCGACACCCACCCCTTACACCGTCATCGTCAATCGATGAACAGATAGCCCGGGTCGAACCCGGCAAAGCGGCGCAGCGCATCGGCGTCGGGGATGTGGACCCCGCCACCGCGGAATTCGACCAAACCGTCTTCGCGCAACTGGCGCAGCATGCGGTTGGCGTGGACGGCGGTGAGGCCGGTCGCGTCGGCAAGATCGATCTGGGTGACGGGGAAGACGAAGCGCTTGCCGTCGCTCAGCCCGATGCGCTGCAGCCGGACGTTCATCTCGCAGAACAGGTGCGCGAGCCGCACGGCCGCGCCGCGCGCGCCGACCGAGACAATCCATTCGCGGTTGATCGCGGCGTCGATCAGCGTCGAGCGCCACAGCAATTCGGTCAGCGTCGCCGAGGTCTTGGTCAGCGCGCGCACCGCCTCATGTGGCACGAAAGCGACGCGGATCGCGGTCAGCGCGGCGACCGAATGCTCGAGCTTCTTGAGCGGGTAGCTGTGCAGGTCGACGAAATCGCCGGGGACATGGATGGCGAGAATCTGGCGCCGCCCGTCGGGCAGGTCCTTGTAGCGCTCGACGAAACCGTCGAGCAGCAAGGTACACTGAGTGAGCGGCACCTGCTCGCGGACGACGATCTGCTTGGCGCCATATTCCTGCGTGCGAACGAAGGCCGCCTCGAGCGCGTCGCGCTCGGCCGCATCGAGCACCGGCTTGTGATGGGTGCGCAGGAACAGATCGATGATCACATGTGTCTCCCTGGAACCGACCTACGCCGGCCTCGTTGTCTCACCATGACAAACCAGCACAGCGCAACCGGAGTTCCACCGCACGACGTTCCGATGGACGCGGTGGCCGAACAGGGTTTCGTCCTGGTCGACGGGCCCGACGGCGTGGCGGTAACGCTGACGCCCAAAGCGGCATCGGGATCGGCCCAATCGATCGCGCAAGCTGCCTCGGATGCCGCGCAACAGAAGCCGGAAGATCCACCGCCCGCCGGCGATTAATGCGGCGGCATCGGCGCGTGATAGACGTCATGGCATGCCTTGCAGTTCTGCCGCACCACGACCCATTGCGCTGCGACACCGGGCTGATCGCCGGCAGCGGCCAGCGTGGCGAGTTTGTCGGCGGCATCGGCATAGGCGCTCGCCGCCTTGGCGAAGCCGGCCTTGTCGCTCCACACATTGGGCAGTGCCTTGGTGCCGGCACCGTCGCTCCCCGGCGTAAACAGGCCGGGCAGCGTATGCGCCCAGCCAGCCAGCGCCTTGGCGGCAGGAACGAGCGTCTTGACGTCGTCGCCGCGATCGATCGCCGGCTTCATCCCGCCGAACAGCGTGCCCGACATGCGGAAGGCGGCCTGGCGCGCCGGAATGACGGCATCACCAGACTGATCGCCGCCAGCTGCGACGAGCAGCGTCGCGCCCAGCGCCAGTCCGGCAAGCATCAGGGGTTTCATCTTGCTCAAGTGATTGCCCATGTGACGTTTCCTTCCATGCTCCTGGCATGCCGGAGGCTAGGCCGAGGCGCGCCGATCTGCAAGCGGTGGCGGCCGCGTTAACCGGGCCCGCGAGCCCGGCGTTAACCGCATGGGCGGCATAGCGACGACATGCCCTCATCGAAGATCTTTCGCAGTCGCTGGGCGGCCCTGTTATGGGCCGGCGGCGTGCTGTGGACCGCCTATGACGTGGCGAGCGCCGCGCCCGGGCATGATATGCCGGCAAATCAGCAAGCCGCGACGAGCGACGCGACCGGGGTTGCGGTCGACAAGGACGACCTTGCCGTCCTGGCCAATGCGATCGGCGGCTGAGCGGCGCTCAGGGCTTCAGCGCAATATCCCGCAGGTGCCAGCGCTTTTGCGCGGGCGTCGCACCATCGACATCGCCGACGCGGTGCAGCGTGACGGTTCCGCTGGCATGGTAGGGCGCGGCATTGGCCTTGAGGCGGCCATAGAGGACGACGGGGACAGTGACGTAGCGTTGCCCCGCGCCGGCATCGACCCTGCCCGGCGCGCCGATCTGCGCATGATATTCGCTGTAGCGGGCAAAGCTGGCGACAAAGGCATCGGCATTCATCCCCGAGGCGCGGCCATCATCGTCCCACAGCGCGTGCGCCTCGCGATATCGCCCCTCGCCCAGCAATGCATAATAGGTCTGCACGACATCGGCCGCACCCTGCGCGCTGTCGGGGGTGAACTTGCCTTCCGACACCACGCCACCCTTGGGCAGCCCGCCCGGCGTGCCCGGCTCGGGCGGCGCGACGGGAGGTAAAGCGGCTTGCGTCGGCGATGCCGACGCGATGGGTGCGGGAGACGCGCTCACCGCAGCGGCGTGATTGGCGACATCATGGCGACCGGCCTCGGCCGCGGCGTTGATATCGATCGCGCGCTGCGCCGCCTGTTCACCCGAGGGCGAGCAGGCGGCGGCAAGCAGGACCGGCAGGACGATGAGGAGGCGCACAACGCTTTCCCGACAAATGGTTACAGGGCTGCGCGAACGCGCGGGCGCCACGAGACGTTCCGCCATTGGCCGCTTCGTGCAGCTGAGCCCTGCTCAAAAGTCGGTGTAGCGCTCGTTGCCGACAAAGCCGAGCCGGGTGATGCCGGCACGCTTGATCGTCGCCAGTGTTTCGTCGAAGCGGTCGTAGCGCGCCTGCGGATCGGTGGCGACGTGGAGTTCTGCCTTCGCATCGGCTTTCAGGGCGGCGAGCCGCGCCGGCAGTGCTGCCGGTGCTATCGCTGCGCCGTCGAGCCGGAGCGCCCCGTTGGCGGCGAGATCGAGTTGATGGATCACCATCTCGGATTCGTTCACCGGACCCGGCCGAGGCAGGTCGAGCGGCACCTTGTGGGTCATGGCGGGAATGGTCAGGATCATCATCACGAGCAGGACGAGCAGGACGTCGATCAACGGCGTGATGTTGAGCGCGGACATCGGCTGAGGCTCGCGTGCCGGGACGAAGCGATGGCGCGATGCGCCGCGATAGGAAATGGTAGCCACAGGCATTGCCGTTCCTCCTCATGTTATGGTGTAACGTAACTCTTTCAGGAAAGCACTGTCAACCCTCGGCTGCGCGTCGCGTTCTGCGGGGGTTAGCCCTCTGCCTGGCGGCGCGGCGAACGCGGTGCGCGCGGCGCGCCCGGCTTCGCGACCGGCGGCGCGAAGCCGAGCTCGAGCAGATTGGCGACCCGCGCATCGCGCGCCGCCGCCGTGCGCGCGCCGAGCACGATCACCACGATACGCTTGCCGTCGCGCTGGGCCGAGGCGGCGAGGTTGTAGCCCGCATCGACCGTATAGCCGGTCTTGATGCCATCGACCCCGGCCACCTTGCCGAGCAGGTGATTATGGTTGCGCATGACGCGTGTCTGCCAGGTCACCTTGCGCGTGCTGAAATAGGCATAATTGCCGGGGAAGCGCCTGATCAGCGCAAGCGACAGCCGCGCCATGTCGCGCGCAGTGGTGCGGTTGCCGGGGTTCTTCAGGCCGGTCGCGTTGGCGAAGCTTGTGTCGCGCATGCCGAGTTGCTGCGCGCGCGCATTCATCCGATCGACAAAGACCTTTTCGCTGCCGGCGAGCCGCTCGGCCAGCGCGACGGTGACGTCGTTGGACGAGTTGACCGCAATGACCCCGAGCGCATTGCGCAAGGTCAGCGACTTGCCCGCGGCGATGCCGAGCCGCGAGGCCGGCTGGCGTGCCGCCGCGCGCGAGATCGTGATCGCCGAGGTCGGCTTGAGCCGACCGTCGGCCATCGCCTCGAAGGCGAGGAACATCGTCATCATCTTGGTCAGCGATGCCGGCGCACGCACCATGCCGGGCGCGTCGGCATAGAGCGTTCCGCCGGTCGCGGCATTCACCACCAACGCCGATATCGGCAGCACCGGGCGCGGACGCGCGACCACCGCGGGTGTAGAAATTGCGGTTAGCAGGGCCGCCGCCAGCCCCAACACTCGGTTACGCAACACGATACGCCAATACCTTCCAGGCTCCCGCCAAAACAGGCGCGAGCACGATCGCGCCATGCGCCTGCGGCGTGCCGCCGCGTGCACAAGACGAACCGAACCGGATCAGGTTCCGTGCGACCCGCAGGCCAAAAACGACGGGAACCTACTCGCGCCTGTCATCGCCGTGGCGCTCAGCAGTTTTCATATTTCCAGTTGCGCTTTTTGCCCTCGCGCAGCCAGCCGATCGCCTCGGCGACGCGCTTGTCGCGCGTTTCAAGCCGCTTGGCGTCGGCGATCCATTCGCAATATTCGCGCCGGCAACTCGGCGCGAAGGCGGTGAAATTGGCGTTCGCCGCCGCGTCGGCAGCCAGGGCGGCGGCCAGCGCCGCGGGGACCTCGGCTTCGGGTTTCGCCGGACGCGCGGCGCGTTTGGGGCGGTCCTCGGCGGCGGCGAGCGCGACTGCATCGCGGATCGCCGCGTCGAGCACGTCATCCTCAGGCAGGTCGGCGAGCGAGGTGAGCCGACCGAATTGTCCCATCCCGTCCTGCTCGCCGCCCGCCCCCATCCCGGCACGGTCCCAGAAGCCGAAGCTGGCATGGCCCTTGAACGCCGCCATGTTGGCGAGCGGCCGGCCGCGACAAAGAAAGAACGGCATGCTCCATTTGATCGTCTCCTCGACATCGGGGCAGACGGCATGAAGCCGTGCGCGCAGATGCGTGAGGATCGGCCGCGCAAATTCGGCGCGGGCGGCAATATAGGCGTCGATGCGCGGATCGGTCGTCATGGCGCGACTCCCAGGGTCGCGCCAGATTAGAGTCCGCTCAGCCGCGCATCAAGGGCGCAGCGCCTGGTCATCGGCGTCGTCGAGATCGTCCTCGTCATCCACCGTTCCCGCGTCGAAATCGCCCTGCACCTCGTCCTCGGCGACGGCGGTGTCGCTTTCGTCGGCATCGTCGTCTTCCTCGCCGACTTCCTCGCTGTCCATCTCGAGATCGTCATCGTCTTCGTCGCCGAGATCGGGGACGAGGTCGGTCAGGATATTGCCGTCGGTCGGGCCGTTGCGCGTCGCCTCGAGGATTTCGGCGCGCTGGCTCTCGTCATAGCCTTCCTCGTCATATCCGTCGTCGCCCGTACCCGCGCCGGGAACCTGGTGTCCGCCCATGATCGTCTCCTATGCCTGTCTGCCGCGAACGGTCAGACGCGCCTCCGGGTTCCGTGGACCTGCGCCGGGGCGAGATCAAGCCGGGCGGAACAGCCGGCCGCGCTCGGTGACCGCGACGATGACGAAGGCGATGATCCCGGCGAGCAGGAAGCCGAGATGCAGCGGGATCGTCGTGCCGGCAAAGGACTGGCCGATCGCCGCCCCGATCACCGCGCCGAGCGTGATCGCGCAAAAGCCCTGGATGCTCGACGCGGTACCGGCGACCGCGCCCATATTGGTCATCGCCAGCGACGAGAAGTTCGAACTGGCGAGCGCAAAGCAACCCATCACCATGCCCTGCAGCACGACGAAGGCGAGCAGCGTCTCGCCCCCGCTGAGCGCAAGAGCGAGCGAGCCGCACGCGACGACGATCAGCAGCGCCAGCGCCGATTGCGACAGCACGCGCGAGCCAAGCCGCATCACGACGCGCGAGTTGAACAAATTGGTCACCGCCATCACGCCGGCGGTGCAGGCGAACACCACGTTGAGCAGGTGCGGCTTGTGGAACACCTCGGCGACGACCTGCTGGATCGAGGTGATGTAACCGAACAGCGCGCCCTGCATGACGGTCGCGGCGAGCATATAGCCGGTCGACCAGCGATCGGCGAGCGTCTGCCGGGCGCCGAGGATCGTGGCGGCGACCGAATAAGGGCGCTTCTCGGCCCGATCGAGCGTTTCGGGCATGCGGCGTGCGTACCACAGCATGACGATGAGGGTGAAGCCGCCGATCACGCCGAAGATCAGCCGCCACGAGCCGAACAGCAGCACCCCCTGCCCCATGGTCGGCGCGAGCACCGGCGCGATCATGAACACCATCGCGGCAAGACTCATCACCTTGGCCATCGGCCGGCCCGAATAACAGTCACGCACGATCGCGATGGTGACGACACGAGTCGCGGCGACCGCCACTGCCCCGGCGAAGCGCGCGACGAGCAGCAGGGTGAAGCTGCCGGCCAGCGCGGCGGCGAGGTTGCACAGGAAATAGACGCCGAGCGAAGCGAGCATCACCGGGCGACGGCCGAAATGGTCGGCCAGCGGGCCGTGCAGCAATTGCCCAAGCCCCAGCCCGATGAGATAGACTGCGATGACATATTGCTGGGCATTCTCGCTCGGCGCGCCGAGCCGGGCGCCGATTTCGGGCAAGGCCGGCAGCATGGCATCGACGCCGAGCGCGCCGAGCGCCATCAACGCCGCAACCATCGCGACGAATTCGCCAAGCGGGATCGGCGCCCGCTGATCGGCGGGATGGGGCGACAGTGACTGCGTCATGGTTTCGCACATGCAGCAAAGCGACGCGCGGGTCGACCCTTGACGTGCCACTTCATGCCGCTATAGTGTATTGCTGCACTATATCACTTGGAGTTGCTTTCGATGTCGCGCACCCTGCTCATTGCCGTCCTGTGCGCCCTGCCGCTCGCCGCCTGCGATGCCGACAAGGACGGCGGCAAGGCCGGCACGACGATCTCGCTCAACGCGCATGATTCCGACGGCAATGTCGTCGCCGGGATCGACGGCAATACCGGCGACATGGCGATCAACGCCCCCGGCTTTTCGGGCAAGATCCACCTGCCGAAGATCAAGCTCGACGCCTCGAATTTCGACATGAACGGCGTGCACCTCTATCCCGGCTCGACGATCTCGGGGATGAACATCGATGCGCATGATCGCGGCCCGGGCAGCGACGATGACGGCACGGTCAAGGTCACGTTCGACAGCCCCGCCCAACCCGACGCGGTGCGCGCCTGGTTCGAGCAGAAGCTCAACGCCGCCGGATTCAGCGTGAAGGCCGATGGGACCGGCCTGTCTGGCACGACCGATGAGAAGAAGCCGTTCACGCTCGACCTGCGCCCGTCCGGCACCGACCATGCGCGCGGTGTGATCACGATCGGATAAGGTTGCGGCGCGGCGGCTTCGGGCGCGCCGGAGACATCGCGCGGTTTCCCTTGCCGGCCGAACGCCCTATATCCGGTCGTTTCGTGAATCCGCGACTGGAATAATATCATGCTCGACACCATCGCCGCCCAGGTCCCGCCGCTGTCGCTCGCCGACGAGGCCGCCGATCCCGCTGCCTTTGCCGCGGCGCTCGGCGGGTCGTTCGAGCGGTTCGGCTTCGCGGTAATTTCCGACCATGGCGTGCCGCAGGATTTGATCGACCGCGCCTGGGCGCTGACCGAGGAATTCTTCCGCCTGCCCGAGGAAGAGAAAAGGCGCTATTTCGTCGCGGGCGGCGGCGGGGCGCGCGGCTATACCCCGTTCAAGACCGAGATCGCCAAGGACGCGACGCATGTCGATCTCAAGGAATTCTGGCATATCGGTCGCCAGCTCGCCGCCGGGCACCGGTTCGAAAGTCAGATGGCGCCGAACATCTGGCCCGAGCGGCCCGAGGGGTTTCGCGAGACCTTCATCGAGCTGTTCGCGGCGTTCGACACCGCCGGCGACCGGCTGCTGTCGGCGATCGCGCGACATCTCGGCCTTGCACCCGACTGGTTCGACCATGCGGTGAAGGACGGCAATTCGGTGCTGCGGCTGCTGCATTATCCGCCGATCCCGGCCGATGCCGAGGGCGTCCGCGCCGGTGCGCATGAAGACATCAACCTGATCACGCTGCTGCTCGGCGCCGAGGAAGCCGGGCTGCAATTGCTCGACAAGGACGGCCATTGGCTGTCGATCAAGCCGCCCGAGGGCGCGATGGTGGTCAATGTCGGCGACATGCTGCAGCGGCTGACCAACCATGTGCTGCCCTCGACGACGCACCGCGTGATCAACCCGGCGCCCGAACGGCGCGGCTTCTCGCGCTATTCGATGCCGTTCTTCCTCCATCCCGCGCCCGATTTCCTGATCGAGACGCTGCCGTCGACGATCACGCCCGACAATCCCAATCGCTATCCGACGCCGATCACGGCGCACGACTATCTGCACGAGCGGCTGGTCGAGATTGGTCTGGTCAAGAAGTAAAGGCGCCATACCTCCCCGGCACGGAGCATCGGGTTGGATTGCCCCCGGCAATCCAAGATTGTGCCGGGGGCACAATCGACCCGATGCTGGGGACCGCCGACCGCAGATCGGTGGTGGAGGGGGCTCACCACGAGCGCTGCGTTCGCGGCGCCCCCCTCCACCATCCTGCGGATGGTCCCCCTCCCCGTTCCGGGGAGGAACTGCTTGAACCACCGTCTGCCTTCCGGCTAGGCGCATTGCATGACTGAACCTCTCCGCATCGCACTCGCCGGCCTCGGTACCGTCGGGGGCGGCGTCATTCGCCTGCTCGCCGCCAATGGCGACCTGATCGCGCGGCGTGCCGGGCGGCGGATCGAGATCGTCGCGGTGTCGGCGCGCGACCGCAACAAGGATCGCGGCGTCGACATTAGCGGGCTCGACTGGGTCGACGACACGACCGCGCTGGCGCATCACGACAAGGTCGATGTGGTGGTCGAGTTGGTCGGCGGTTCCGATGGCCCGGCGCTGACGCTCGCCCGCGCCACGCTCGCCGCGGGCAAGAGCTTCGTCACCGCCAACAAGGCGATGATCGCGCATCACGGGCTCGAACTGGCGCGCGTCGCCGAGGCGGCGCAGGTCGCGCTCAAGTTCGAGGCGGCGGTGGCCGGCGGGGTGCCGGTGATCAAGGGCCTGCGCGAGGGCGCCGCGGCCAATGCGCTGTCGCGCGTTTACGGGATCCTGAACGGGACGTGCAATTTCATCCTCTCGACGATGGAAGCGGAGGGCCGCGACTTTGCCGAGGTGCTGGCCGAGGCGCAGGCCAAGGGTTTCGCCGAAGCCGATCCGAGCTTCGACATCGACGGCGTCGACGCAGCGCACAAGCTGTCGATCCTCGCCAGCCTGGCATTCGGCACGCGGCCGGCGTTCGGCGAGGTGGCAACGAGCGGCATCCGCCATGTGCTCGCCGCCGACATCGCCGAGGCGGCCGCGCTGGGGTATCGCATCCGGCTGCTGGGTCTCGCCGAGGATGGGCCGGGCGGGCTGTTCCAGCGCGTTCACCCGCATCTCGTGCCGCTGAGCCATCCGCTGGCGCATGTCACCGGCGCGACCAACGCCGTGGTGGCGGAGGGCAATTTCGTCGGACGGCTGCTGTTCCAGGGTGCCGGCGCGGGCGACGGACCGACGGCGAGCGCGGTGGTCGCCGACCTGATCGACATTGCGCGCGGCGAGTTCGGCCCGGCCTTCGCGATGCCGGCCGACGCGCTGACCGCGCCCGCCACCGCCGACAGCGGCGAACGGCGCGGGCGCGCCTATGTGCGCTTCACCGTGGCCGACAAGGTGGGTGTGTTGGCCGAGATCGCCGCGGCGATGCGCGACGCTGGCGTCTCGATCGAGAGCCTGATCCAGCGCGGCACGATGAGCGACGGCACCGTGCTGGTCGCGATCGTGACGCATGAAGGTCCGGAGCGATCGGTCGCCCAGGCGCTGGAGAAGCTGCGTGGTTCGCAGAGCCTCGCCGGCGCGCCGGTCTGGATGCACATTCTCGGTTAGGGTCGCGCTATGGCTCGATCTTCGAGGGCGGTGGCGGCGCATCGTCGAGCGGAATCGCGACGCGGTTCGACTTGTCGGGATGCTTGGCGAGGCCGCTTTTCACCGCGCCGACCAGCGCCGCGAGGATCGGCACGATCGGCGGGCCGAAACCGACCTGGCAACCGCCCTGGCGCGCCGCGCATGGCGTTCCTTCAGCGTTAAGCGCGCCGCGCCCGTTGAGCTCGGGATTGACCGGGACGGGTCCTTCGGACGGGCCGCGATCGTCGCGCAGCGGCAGTCGCTGCTGCTGGTTGGTCGGCGCGCAGACGACGACATCCTTCGAGCCCTCGGGCGCCGGCGTACAGGCCGGCGACGGATCGACGAGAATCGAGATTTTGGGCGGCGGGGTGCCGCGACCCGGATCGGATGCCGCAGCGGGTGGCGTCGCCGCTTGGGCGAGAAGAAGTAGAAAAATCATGGCGCAAGGGGCCTTTCGCCGCCGAGTACGACACCGTGTTGCGTGCTGACCGTCATCCCCGCCATGCCGCAGCCGACCTGAAACAGCCGGTGTTCTCGGCAATTGTTGGTGCGGGCGAGCAGACGCTCGCGCTCGGCGGGGACGCCTTCGTTGGCTGGGTTGTCACGGTCGACCTTGATCAGCGGCACGCGGTAGCGGTCCGCCCGGCGGCGCCCACAGACGGTCACCTCACGCGAATCGGTCGGTGCGGTGCATGTCGGCGAGGCGCGCGTGAGCGCGTGCTCCTGCGCGATCCAGTCGGCGCTCGGGTCTGCGGCCAGCATCATGATCAAGCCAAGCATGCCTTGGCATAGCAAACAAGACGCCGTCAGGCGAACGCGGCGCTATTCCGCGACGTGCAGGATCGTCCGGGTGCGACTGGGGCAAAGGGTTTGCCCGATCAGCGCGCAGCGCCGCCCCGTTTGCCGCAACGCATCGGCTTTGGCGGTCGACAGAGTCGGTTCATCGATCGGCAGGCGATAGGGCGACCGCGACGACGCGCAGATGCCCGTCGCGCTGTAGCCGCAACCGGCAAGGTGAAGGCGCGACTCGAACGGGCGCCGATGGCGCGCGCGATGACGCACCACGCGATGATGCACCTTGTACGCCACAGGATGGGACGCGACGGGCGTCGCGGCGGCAAGGAGCAGGCTGAGTGCGATCATGTTCGTTCCCCGTTGGATGGAGAAACGACCAACCCGCAGCCGATCAGTTGGTTGCGTCGCTGGTTCCGACGGGCCCGACGCCGAGGCGCGGCAGTTCGATCGCGGGGCAGCGATCCATCACGACCTTGAGCCCGGCGGCCTCCGCGCGAGCGGCGGCGGCGTAGTCGATCACGCCAAGCTGCGTCCACACCGCCTTCGCGCCAATCGCGATCGCCTGATCGATCGCCTCCCCCGCAGCGGCCGAATTGCGAAAGATGTCGACCAGGTCGATCGGATCGCCGAGCTGGGCGAGGTCGCGGAACACGAATTCGCCATGCACGTGCTCGCCGGTGATCTGCGGATTGACCGGGATGACGCGGTAGCCATGCGCCTGGAGCGTGGCCATCACGCGGAAGGACGGGCGATCAGGGCGGTCCGATGCGCCGACCAGCGCGATGGTCCGGGTGGATTCGAGCAAGGCCTTGATCTCGGCGTCCTCGGTCAACGGCATCGCCCTACCCTCCCGACATCAATGGCTGTCGATCCAGTGCAGCACACGCTGCGCCACGGCGTTGAACGCCAGCGCCTCGGGACCGTTCCCCGCAGTCGGCGGCGCTCCGGCATCGGACGCCTCGCGAATCGCGATGTCGAGCGGGATGCGGCCGAGGAAATCGATCCCCAGCACCGCCGCCGCAGCCTCCGCCCCGCCGCGGCCGAACGGATCCGACACCTCGCCGCAATGCGGGCATTGATAGCCCGCCATATTCTCGACCAGCCCGATCACGGGCACCCCGGCCTTGACGAACAGGTCGATCGCGCGGCGTGCGTCGATCAGCGCGAGATCCTGCGGGGTCGAGACGATCACCGCGCCCGCCGGCTTGTGCTTCTGGATCATGGTCAGCTGAACGTCGCCGGTGCCCGGCGGCAGATCGATCACCAGCGTATCGGCGAGCCCCCAGTCGGCATCGACCAGCTGGCCGAGCGCACCGGCGGCCATCGGCCCGCGCCAGGCGATCGCCTGGCCGGGTTCGACCAGTTGGCCCATCGACAGCAGCGGCACGCCAAAGGGCGTTTCGACCGGGATCAGCAGCTTGTCGCGCGCGATCGGCCGCGAGCCGACCACGCCGAGCAGGGTCGGCTGCGATGGGCCGTAGATGTCGGCATCGACCATGCCGACGCGGCGGCCGAGATTCTTCAGCGCGATGGCGAGATTGGCCGAGACGGTCGACTTGCCGACGCCGCCCTTGCCGCTGGCCACAGCGATCGAGATGCGGCGCGAACGTGTGCTGGTCTGCGCGATTCGCACCGTTTCGATGCCCGCGACGCCCGAAGCGGCGCCACGCACCGCCTCTTCCAGCGAATCGCGCGCGGGCTGGTCGAGCCCGGTCACGTCGAGAATGATACTGGCGCGGCCGCCGTCGCGGCGCGGCGTGGCGCGCGGGCCGGCAACGGCGGAAAGGGCTGCGGAAAGCGCGGTGTCGAGCGGGTCTATATCGGTCATGCCGGCCAGATAGGCCGCGCAACGCCGGTTGCCACTGTTTTTCCCGTCATGCCTACCTATAAAGGGCGCATGACAATGCTCTCCCGCTGGCGATCGCGCGCCGGTATCATGACCGTGGACGGACCCAAGAACCCGTGGGGGCCCGGCAACGGCCCGACCGGCGGGGACGATAATGGCGGCCCGCGCAACCCCTGGGCCGTGCCGCCGGGCGGCAAGCGCGGTACGCCGGGGCCAAGCGCGCTCGACGAACTGCTGCGCCGCGCGCGTGGCGGCGGCGGTGGTGGCTCGGGCGGCGGGCGACCCGGCATCCCCGGGGCGCCCGGGCCCCGCGCCCTATGGGGCATCGGCACCGCGCTGATCGTCATTGCTTGGCTGCTGCTGACCGGCTTCCATCCGATCGCGCCGCAGCAACGCGGCGTGGTGACCTTGTTCGGACGCTATTGGGGGACGCTCGAACCGGGCTATAATTTCACCCTGCCTGCCCCGTTCGCCGACGTGACGCGCGTCGATGTGCAGCAGATTCGTCTGGAGAATTTCCCGGAAAGCGGCGACGCCGAGAATCTGACGCTGACCGGTGACCGCAACATCATCAATCTGTCCTATGCGGTGCGCTGGAGCATCACCAGCCCGGAGGACTATGTCTTCCAGATCGCCGAGCCCCGCGCGACGGTGCGCGCGACCGCCGAAAGCGCGATGCGCGAGGCGGTTGCCAATATGAGCCTCGACGACGCGATCGGCAAAGGCCGCAGCAGGATCGAGTCGCAGGTCCAGCAGCGCATGCAGCACATCCTCGACGAATATCATTCGGGCATCCGCATCACCGGCGTTGCGGTCAACCGCGCCGTCGCGCCATCGGCGGTAAGTGACGCGTTCAAGGATGTTACCGCTGCGACCACCGATGCGGTGTCGGCGCGCAACGCTGCGCAGGGTTATGCCCAGCAGCTGATCGCCAAGGCGCAGGGCGAGGCCGGTCAGTTCGACCGCGTTTATGTCCAATACAAGCTCGCGCCCGACGTGACACGCCGGCGCATGTATTACGAGACGATGGAAGACGTGCTCGGCAAGAGCGACAAGACGATCGTCGAGACACCCGGCGTGATGCCTTACCTGCCGCTCGGCGCCGCCAGGCGCGCTGCCGAACCCGCCGCGCAACCGGGAGCCGCCAAGTGAACCGCACCCTGCTCCGCAATCCGATCACGCTGGCGATGGTCGCGCTGTTCGTGCTGATCGTGATCGGCAACACGCTGACGATCGTCCCCGAAACCAGCCAGGCGGTCATCCTGCGGCTCGAAAAGCCGGTGCGGACGGTCAACGCCTTTCGCAGGGGCGAGCGGTTTGGCGACACCACCGGCGCCGGGCTGATCGCGCGCATTCCGTTCTTCGACAAGATCGTGTGGGTCGACAAGCGTATCCTCGACGTCGATTACGACAACCAGCAGGTGCTGTCGTCGGATCAGCTCCCGCTCGAAGTCGACGCCTATGCGCGCTTTCGCGTGGTCGACCCGCTCAAGATGGTCGTGACGGCGCGCAGCGAGCGCGGTGTGACCGATGCGCTGCAACCATTGCTCGGCAACGCGATCCGCAATGAACTGGGCAATCAGCCCTCGGCGACGCTGCTGACCCCGGAACGCGAACGGGTGATGGACAATATCCAGGCCCGGCTGCAGAAACTCGCTTCGCAATATGGCGTCGAGATCGTCGATGTGCGGATCAAGCACGCCGATCTGCCGAGCGGCAGCCCGCTGGACAGCGCGCTCGACCGGATGCGCTCGGCGCGCAAGCAACAGGCGACGACGATCCGCGCACAGGGTTTCCGCGACGCGCAGATCATCCGTGCCGATGCCGAGGCACAGGCGGCGAACATCTACGCCACCAGCTTCAACAAGGACCCCGAATTCTACGATTTCTATCGCGCGATGCAGTCCTACCGCACGACCTTCAACGGCGGCGCGCAGTCACCGGGCGCGACGTCGATCATCCTGTCGCCCGAGAACAGTTATCTGAAGCAGTTTGTCGGCCGAAAGTAGCAACCGGACATGCTGTCGAACCGTTCATATTCAATCGCCGTTCAGCATCGCAGCCCGATAGAGGCGCGATAGCCCCCGCGGCAGACGAGAGGAACACAACCACGTGCGTTACGCCTATGCTATTACCGGTGCCCTTCTGCTCAGCGGCGCGGCCGCCGCTGTAACGCTCACCCCGCCCGCCCAGACGGCGCAGAACGAGCCCGGCGTCATTGCCGCCACCGCTCCGCGCCCGGGCGCGCCGATGAGCTTTGCCGACATGGTCGCGAAGCTCCAGCCGGCGGTGGTCAACATCTCGACCAGCCAGCACGTCCCCGTCCAGCAGGCCGCAAACCCCTTTGCCGGCACGCCGTTCGGTGAATTGTTCAACCAGATGAACGGCCAGCAGGGCGACGGCAACGGTCAGCCGGCGACGCGCGAGGCGCAATCGCTCGGATCGGGCTTCCTGATCTCGGCGGATGGCTATGTCGTGACCAACAATCACGTCGTCGCGCCCGGCGCGAAGGGCGCGACGGTCGATTCGATCACCGTCACGCTGATCGACCGCAAGGAATATAAGGCCAAGCTGATCGGGCGCGATCCCACCTCCGACCTCGCGCTGCTCAAGATCGACGCGACCAACCTGCCCTTCGTGCGCTTCGGCGATTCGGATCATGCGCGCGTCGGCGACTGGGTCATCGCGATCGGCAATCCGTTCGGCATCGGCTCGACCGTCACTGCGGGCATCGTCTCGGCGCTGCACCGCGTCACCGGCGGCGGCGCCTATGATCGCTTCATCCAGACCGATGCGGCAATCAATCAGGGCAATTCGGGCGGCCCGATGTTCGACATGAACGGCAACGTCATCGGCATCAACTCGCAGATCTTCGCCGGCCAGTCGGGCGGCAATATCGGCATCGGCTTCGCCATCCCGGCCGGCGACGCCAAGCCGGTGATCGAGAAGCTGATGAGCGGCACCAAAATTGCGCGCGGTTATCTCGGCGTCGGCCCACAGCCGCTCGACGACGATCTCGCTGCGGCGCTCAACCTGCAGAAGAACCATGGCGAGTTGCTCCGCACGATCGAGCCGGGCGAGGCAGCCGCCAAGGCGGGCTTGCAGGTCGGCGACGTGGTGGTCCGCGTCGGCGGCAAGGACGTCACGCCCGACCAGTCGCTGAGCTATCTCGTCGCCAATGTCGCGCCGGGCACACGCGTACCGATCGAGGTCATCCGCCAGGGCAAGAATTTGACGCTGACCGCGACGATCGGGACGCGTCCGTCGGAGGACCAGATCGCGGCGCTCACCGGTGGCAGCGGCGGCGATGACGATGCGCTGGGCAGTGGCGATGGCGATTCGAAGTCGCCCGGCCAGGCCTCGGCCAACGCGCTCGGTCTTTCGGTGCAGACGCTGACGCCGCAGATCGCACGGTCGATCGGCGTCGACTCGACGGTACGCGGCGTGGTGATCGCCACGGTCGATGCCTCGACCGATGCCGGGCAGAAGCTGAAGCGCGGCGACGTCATCGTCGCGGCAAACGGTGTGCCGACGACCGCGCCGGCGCAGCTTGGCGCGGTGATCGCCCAGGCCAAGCAGGCCGGCCGCGACCAGGTCGCCTTGCTGGTGGTGCGCGGCAAGAGCCCTGCCGTCTTCGTCGGCGTCAAGCTCCGCAAGTAAGCTAGCCATCGTTCGCCCGGCCCCCTAAAGATTCGTCTCCCGACCGCATGGCGGCGGGAGACGAGCCTTTCGGGAGTGGGGAATGACGGACGAGACGGGTATCTTCATCGGCAGCGGCGCGGGCGGCACCCCGCAGCTCCAGCTCGAGTTGAAGCGCGCCAACCGCCATGGCCTGATCGCCGGGGCCACCGGCACGGGCAAGACCGTGACGATCCAGGGCATCATCGACGGGCTGTCGCGCGACGGCGTGCCGTGCTTCGTCGCCGATGTGAAGGGCGATCTCTCGGGGCTGGCCATGGCGGGCTCGCCCACCTCCAAGCTCCACGACATTTTCGCCGCGCGGGCGAAGGAGATCGGCTTCGACGGCTGGTCGTATAGCGACAATCCGGTGCAGTTCTGGGATCTGTTCGGCGAACAGGGCCATCCGATCCGCACCACCATCTCCGAAATGGGGCCGCTGCTGCTGTCGCGGCTGATGGGCCTCAACGAGGTGCAGGAAGGCGTGCTGACGATTGCCTTCACCGTCGCAGACAAGGAAGAGCTGCTGCTGCTCGACCTCGACGATCTTCAGGCGATCCTCGTCGATTGCGCCAATCGCGCCGACGAGCTGACCGTGACCTACGGCAACATCACCAAGCAATCGGTCGGGACGATCCAGCGCTCGCTGCTGCAGCTGCGCAGCCAGGGGGGCGAGCATTTCTTCGGCGAGCCGGCACTGGCGATGGACGACTTCATCGGGGTCGATGACAAGGGCCGCGGCATCGTCAACATCCTCGCCGCCGACAAGCTGATGGCGAGCCCCAAGCTCTATTCCACCTTCCTGCTGTGGTTGCTCAGCCAGCTGTTCGAGCACCTTCCCGAGATCGGCGACCCCGACAAGCCCAGGCTGTGTTTCTTCTTCGATGAGGCGCACCTGCTGTTCGACGACGCGCCCAAGGCGCTGCTCGACAAGATCGAACAGGTCGTGCGGCTGATCCGGTCTAAGGGCGTCGGCGTCTATTTCATCACACAGAACCCGATCGACATTCCCGACAGCGTCGCGGGACAGCTCGGCAACCGCGTGCAGCACAAGCTCAACGCCTTCACGCCGCGCGACCAAAAGGCGGTGCAGGCGGCGGCCGACACCTTCCGCGCCAACCCCGGCGTCGACGTGTCGACCGCGATCACCGAGCTGAAGGTCGGCGAGGCGCTGGTGTCGCTGCTCCAGCCCGACGGCGCCCCCGCGCCGGTGGTGCGCACGCTGATAAAGCCGCCCAGCTCGCGCGTCGGCCCGGTCACGCCGCAGGAGCGCGCGGTGATGATCCAGACCGACCCGATCGGCGACAAATATGACAAGCTGCTCAACCGCGAGTCTGCCGCCGAACTGATCGGCACAAAGACGCGCGAAGCCGCCGCCGCCGCCGCCGAGGCAAACGCCAAGACCGAGGCCGACAAGGCCGCCGCCGCCCAGGCCAAGGAAGATGCCCGCGCCGCCAAGGACGCCGAGCGTCAGCGCATCGCCGACCAGCGCGAGGCCGATCGCCAGGCACGGTTGCAGGCGCAGCAACAGGCGGCAGAGGCACGTGCCGCCGCGAACAGCCCGTGGAGCCGCATGGCGACCTCGGCCGCGCGCTCGGCCAGTTCGGCGATCGGGCGCCAGGTCGCCAACGAGGTTGCCAAATCGGTGTTCGGATCGTCGCGCGGCGGCGGGGCGAGCATCGTCGGGGGACTGGTGCGCGGCGTGCTGGGCGGGCTGTTCAAGGGGCGGTGATCGCGCGGGTCGCCTCGCTCCAGGTCGGGCAGATCGCGCCGCTCGGCCCCGATGCGGTGCCGAGCGGCTTCGTCAAGCAGGCGGTCGCCGGCCCGGTCGAGGTGGGGACGCTCGGGCTCGATGGTGATGCGCAGGCGGACCTGACCGTCCATGGCGGGCCGGAAAAGGCGGTCTATGGCTATGCCGCGAGCCATTATCCGCTTTGGGCGAACGACTTTCCGAATCTTGCCGACCGCTTCGTGGCGGGGAGCATGGGCGAAAATCTGACGATCGCCGGCATCGACGAGTCCGATCTCTGCGTCGGCGACGTCCATGCCATCGGCACCGCCTTGTTGCAGCTGTGCCAGCCGCGCCGGCCATGCTTCAAGCTGGCGCTCGCGCTCGGCGAGGCGCGGCTCGGCAAGGCGATGGTGCGCAGCGGTCGCTCGGGCTGGTATTACCGCGTGCTGCGCGAAGGCGCGATCACGGCCGGCGACGCGGTTACGCTGGTGGAGCGGCCGAACCCGGCGTTCGCCTTTTCGCGACTTGTCACAATAGTCAATCTGGGTGGAGCCGATGTGGTGGAGATGCGCGCGATGGCCGAGATGCCGGGCGTCGCCAGCCGCATCGCCGCCAGGGCGCGCGCCGCGCTGGATTCGTGACCGGCGCAGATGAAGGATCGATGCGGATTGGAGGAACGCCGAAATGCTTATGCCATTTTTGATGCTGCTGCAGGCGGCCTCGCCACCGCTTTCCGGTGTGCAAATTGAGCCTGGTGATGCGATGATCATTCGTCCGCAGGACGATGGCACCGTGACCATCATCGAGCACCATGCCAGGCCGGAACAACATGCCGGCCCGGGCGAGGTGAAAGTCGAACTCGCGACACGCGACGCCGGGACCTCGCTGACGGTTGAGAAAAACGATGCGAAGTTGCTCGACTATCGGGCCATTATCACCGGGCCTGATGGCAGGTCGCAATCGACAAGTGTCTGTCGGGTCCTGCCGGACAACAAGCTGAGCTTGGAATATTGGCCCTACCGTCTCCGCAATATCAAACTGATCGCCTTTCATCGTACCACCGAGACCGACATTATCTGCCGATAGCCTCGCGGTTACGCGCCCGGAACGAAAGCGCGGCTAATTCGTCCTTGGGTGATGCCGTTTCGAGATCTGATCGCCAGCCCGCGCGCGCACTGGGCCGCCGGCATCGTCGCCGGCGTGAGCGTGCTTCTGCTGCTCCTGCTCGCCGCCTTCCCGTGGGGAATATTGCGCGAAACGGTGGCGCAACGGGCCAGCGAGCGGTTCGGCCGGCAGGTGACGATCGGGCGGATCGAACGGCTCGACCGCTTCTCGTTCAAGCCGACCATCGCGATCCATGATCTCAGCGTGCCGCAAGCCGCCTGGGCGGGCAAAGGCACGCTGGCGCATATCGTCACGGCACGCGTACGTTTTTCGGCCTGGGCGGTGCTGATCGGGCGGTTCGAACCGCTATCGGTCGAGATCGACGGATTGCGCCTCGCGCTCGCCCGCGACGCGCAGCACCGCGTCAACTGGCGCAAGGACGGCGCCGCGGCCGGCGGTGATGGTGCTGCGCCAAAGATCACCCATTTGATACTCCGCGACGCGCGCGTGACCTATCGCGATGCCTTGCGGCAGCGCTCGTTCGATCTGACGCTGTCATCCGATGCGCAAGGCTTTCGCGTCGGCGGCGTCGGTGTCGTGCGCGGGCAATCCGTCAGCGTCACCGCGCGCGGACCGGCCGTGACTCCGGACGGCAAGCCATGGCCATTCCAGGCAAGGATCGACGGACCGGCGTTAACGATGAGCGCTCGCGGCACAATGGACGCCCCGCTCGATACGCACCACATGACGATCGACGTCGCCGCCCGCGCGACCAATCTCAATCTGATCGACGCGATCATCGAGGCCGGTCTGATCGAGACGCAGCCGGTAACCCTCACCGCGCACGCACGACGCGATGGGCGTGACTGGAATGTCAGCAGCGTCACCGGGCGGATCGGCCAGTCCGACATCGCCGGGCATATTACCGTCCACAAGGCCGATGGCCGCACCCGGCTGGACGGCGCGATCGTCGCCGATCGGCTGCGCTTCAACGACTTTTCCTCGAACGAGGGGCTCGCCAAAGCCGCGGCGCTGACGCGGGCCGAGGGCGAGAAACTCGTGCCGAACCTGCGCATCAACATCGCCAAGATCGCCACCACCGACGGCACCATCGAGTTCACCGTGCGGCATCTGATCGATAATGGCGGCGCCGGCGCCTTTACCGGCCTCAGCGGGCGCGTGACGATGGACCGTCAACTGATGACGGTCGATCCGCTGCGCTTCACGATGCAGCGCGGAACGATGAGCGGCACGCTGCGCGTCGACCAGCGCGGCGGGCGGCCCATTCCGCTCGTGACGATCGACCTCGCGATCCGCGATTCGAGCCTCGGCGTGATCGCCGGCACCGCCGGCGGTGCGGTCGACGGACGGTTCGACGCGCGGGCGCGGCTCAGCGGCGCGGGCAGCACGATCCGTGAGGCGGTCGGCAATAGCGACGGCACGCTCGGCGTGGTCGCGCGCGACGGGCGGCTGCCGGCGAGGATCGCCTCGATGATCGGCTTCGACGCGGGGCGCAGCCTCTTCACCGGCGGGGACGAAGAGGCAGGGCTACGCTGCGTGGCGCTCCGTCTTGACCTGCGTCACGGCGTCGGGCGCGCCGATCCGTTCGTGATCGACACCACGCGCAGCCAGTCCAACGGTAGCGGCACTATCACCTTTCCGGCCGAAACGCTGGCGCTCGACATGACCGGGCGGCCCAAGGATCGCATCGTGCTGCGCCTGCCGGGCTCGCTGCATATCGGCGGCACGATCAAGCAGCCCGAGCCGGTGATTCCGCCGGGGGTCAAATCGGTCGGCAACATCTTCAAGGCGATCGGGCGCGCGATTCGCGGCGATCAGGGGCCGCTGGCGCGCGATGCGGATTGCGCGGGGCTGGCGCGGCGGGTGCTGCAATAGCCGCGAATTCGCGGTGTTACGTTCAGCTTCAATGTGCCACGATCATGTCATGAGCCAGAGCAAGACCATCCCCTCCCCCGCCGAGCTGACTCTGCGCGGCATCCTGCTCGGCGGCGTCATCACGCTGCTGTTCACCGCGGCCAATGTCTACGCCGGACTGAAAGTCGGCCTGACCTTTGCGACCTCGATCCCGGCCGCAGTGGTATCGATGGCGATCCTGCGCTTCTTCAAAAATGCCAGCATCCTTGAAAACAACATCGTCCAGACGATCGCCTCGGCGGCGGGCACGCTGGCGGCGATCGTGTTCGTGTTGCCTGGTCTGATCATGATCGGCTGGTGGACCGGCTTTCCCTATTGGACGACGGTCGCGGTGTGCATCACCGGCGGGGTATTGGGCGTGATGTTTTCAGTGCCGCTACGCCGCGCGCTGGTGACGGGATCCGACCTGCCCTATCCGGAGGGCGTGGCAGCGGCGGAAGTGCTAAAGGTCGGCTCGGAATCTGCCAAAGGCGATCTGGAGAATGCCAAGGGCCTGCGGGTAATCATCTTCGGCTCGATCGTTTCAGCGGGCTATGCCCTGCTTGCAGCGATGAAGCTGGTAGCACCGGAGGCGGCGAAGAATTTCCGCATCGGCGGCACCGCCACGGGTTTTTCCGCCAGCTATTCGATGCTTCTGATCGGCGTCGGCCATCTCGTCGGCATCTCGGTCGGCATGGCGATGTTCGTCGGCATGCTGATCGCCTGGACCGGGCTGGTACCTTATCTCGCCTCGTTCCACGCCGCCGCGGAACCGGTCGATGCCCTGATCAAGACGGTCTTCCGTGATCAGGTGCGGTTCGTCGGTGCCGGGGTGATCGGCGTCGCCGCCATGTGGTCGCTATTACGGATCATCGGGCCGATCATCGCCGGCCTGCGCTCCGCGATGGCCGCGTCGCGTGCCAGGGCCAGTGGCACGGTGCTCGAATTGACCGAACGCGACCTGCCGATCGGTATCGTTGCTGCGGCGACGGCTTTGACGCTGCTGCCGATCGGATGGCTGTTGTGGAGCTTCTCGACCGGAGGCCCGGTCCATGAGCATCCATTTGCCGTGATCGGCGGCACGCTGGTCTATATCCTGATCGTGGGCATTATGATCGCCGCAGTATGCGGTTACATGGCCGGACTGATCGGCGCGTCGAACTCACCGGTCTCCGGCGTCGGGATCCTCGCGGTCCTTGGCGCATCGCTGCTGCTGGTAGCGATCTTCGGCCACAGCATCGACCCGGAGCGAACCTCTGCGCTGATCGCCTATGCACTGTTCACAACCGCGATCATCTTTTCGATCGCCACCATCTCCAACGACAACCTGCAGGACCTGAAGACCGGGCAGCTGGTCGGGGCGACGCCGTGGAAACAACAGGTCGCGCTGGTGATGGGCGTGGTCTTCGGCTCGCTGGTCATCCCGATCGTACTCGATCTGCTCAAGAACACGCTCGGTTTTGTCGGGATGCCCAATGCCGGCGAGAACGCGCTTTCGGCACCCCAGGCGGCGTTGATCTCGTCGATCGCCAAAGGCGTCCTTGGCGGCAGCCTCGACTGGAACCTGATCGGCGCCGGAGCCCTGCTCGGTGCCGTGGTAATCGCCCTCGACGAACTGCTCGGGCGCTCCGGCAAAATGCGCCTGCCACCGCTGGCTGTCGGCATGGGCATCTATTTGCCGATGTCGCTCACGCTGTTGATTCCGGTCGGCGCTGTAATCGGCTATTATTATGATCGCTGGGCGAAGCGATCGTCGTACCCCGCCTTTGCCGAGCGCATGGGCGTGCTTGCCGCAACGGGCCTGATCGTTGGCGAAAGCCTGTTCGGCGTCGCCTTCGCCGGAGTACTGGCCTGGGCGAATCGCAACACGCCCGTCCCGCCCAACGATGCGCCCCTGGCTATCATGGGTGCGAGCTTCGAAACCGTCGCGCTGGGAGCGGCGCCCGTGGTCTTTGCCGGGTTGATCTACGGTTTATACCGCTGGACGAAAGCCAAATCGCAATAGCTACGACGAGCGCAGCCCGAGACTCACGTCAGCGCGGTGAGCAGGTTGGCGATGTCGAAAAAGGCGAAGGCGACCGAGCTGTCGGCGACGCCATAGGGCACGAACAGCTTGCTGCCATGGCGTAGCGCGCCACAGGAGTAGACGACGTTGGGCACATAGCCCTCGCGATCCTGGTCGGCGGCGGCGAGGATCGGCTCACGCGTGCGGCCGATCACCTTCGACGGGTCAGCCTTGTCGAGCAGCACCGCACCGATCGAATATTTGCGCATCGCGCCGACGCCGTGGGTCAGCAGCAACCAACCCTCGTCGAGTTCGATCGGCGGGCCGCAATTGCCGATCTGCACCAGCTCCCACGGATATTTCGGGGTGAGCAGCTTCTCGCCCTCGTCCCAGTGCAGCAGCGTGTCGGATTGCAGCAGGAACAGATTCTCGCCGTCCTGCCGGCCGATCATCATATATTGGCCGTTCACCTTGCGCGGGAACAGCGCCATGCCCTTGTTGCGCGCCGCCGGGCCGGTCATCGGCACGAGATCGAAGGCGCGGAAATCGCGCGTGCGCATCAGCTCGGACTGGATCATCGAGCCGTTATAGGCAGTGTAGGTGCCGAGCCACTCGACGCTGCCATCGTCATGCGTGAACTGGACGAGGCGGAGATCCTCCAGCCCCTTGGACTGCGCCTTGGTGATCGGGAAGATGACGGTGCCCGACAGCGTCGAATCGCGGTGGCGATAGACGGTGATCTCGCCCTCGGGCATTTCCTCCTCATCGAGATCGATCGCATCGGTCGCGGTGGCGAAGGGCGGCTCGGGCGCCAGCTTGAGCTCGTTATTCTCGGTGATGATCCCCTCGCGGAACGCGACCGAGGAAATATGGCCCTCACCCACCGCGCGCAGCGACATCAGGATGCGCATCGAGCCCGGCGGCATACCCGACTGGTCGAAATGCGGCACCGCGCTGGGGTTCATCAGCGCCGCGGCGGCATAGCTATATTCGTGGCAGAAATAGGCGCCGATCAACTGGCGCTTCTCGTCGCCGATCTCGCTGCCATCGAAACCGAGCTGCGCCTCGATCTCGTCATAACGCGTCATGAACACGCGGCGGGTCTGCCAGTGGCGCGCCTCGAAATCCTTGAGCACCACCTCGAGCTGGGTCCGCGTCTCGGCCATGCTCATCGCCCGCACCTCGGCGACCAGTCGTTCGGTGCGATTGCCGCCGTTTCCGGCCCAGGCAAGGTGGAACGGCCGCACCACGACCCGCGACGGATCGGCATGCAGCCGCAGGCTATGCTGGAAAAACTCGATCAACGGTCGTGCCTCGCTTGGCTGTCGCAACGCGGCGACGTTCCGAGCGAGGCTAGGCAACGGCGCGCGACGTCCCTGCCACGCCTGCGGAGCGGATTGAAAGCCCCGAAATGGCCACCGAGGCCAATTGCAGTGCCAGAATCGACTCGGCGCCCTGATTTCGGTTCAATCCGACCGGGGTAAGGCCGTCGAAGCATCCGCCGTCCTGCGCCGTCGCCAGCGGCAGGTCCAGATCGTTGCGACCGAGATACCAGCGATAGGCGCGCATCGCCTCGTCGATCCAGCGCATATCGCCGGTGGCGTCGAAAGCGGCATGACAAGCATCGATCGTCGCCTGCGCCTCGAGCGGCTGCTGGTCGAAGGGCAGCGGATCGGCATAGGGCCGACCGAAGCTTTCGGTGCCGACGGCGCGGAAACGTCCGTCGGAGCCGGTCTGCTGCGCGGCAATCCAGTCGAGCGTATCGAGCCCGACATCGATCAGGTCCTGTCGGCCGAGCGCGATGCCGGCGCGGATCAGCGCTTCGGGCAGACGCGCGTTGTCATAGGCCAGCACGATCTCGAACCAGCGCCATTCCGGCCGACGCGCGCGCGCCAGCAGGACGAGCAGATCGGCCGAGAAGCGCGTCAGGATATGCGTCGCCAGCGTGTGCCCGGGATGCGCCTCGAGCATCGCAGCCGAGCCGAGCATGGCAAAGCCCTGCGCGCGCGGCGAGCCGAGATCGAGCGCGAGGCTGGCGGTTTCGTCGAACAGGCGGCGTGCCCAGTCGCGATGCTTGGCGAGACCCGCCTCGCGCGCGGTGACGCCGAGCGCCCACAAGGCGCGGCCGTTGGAATCCTCGGAACCGGTATCCTCGCACCAGGTGCGATCGAAGTTCATGAAGTTGCGGAAACGCCGCGTGTCGGGGTTCCAGGCATATTGCACGAACGCGGCGTAGATCGTCATCCACTTGTCGCGCGCCACCTCGTCCATGCCGGGCAGGCGCGCGGTGAGCATCAGCGCGCGGGCGTTGTCGTCGATGCAATAGCCGTGGCGCCGGTCAGGCACCGAGAGAATGGCATGCTGAAACATGCCGGTGGCGTCGCTCATGCGCTCGACCGCGGCAAAATCGGGCGCGAGCGCGCGAAAGGTCGCAGCGGTTGCGATCCGGCGCGGCTTGGCGGCGACCATCGCGGCGATTTCGTCCATCGCCGCGTCGGCGAGGCGCGACCAGATCATCGTGCGACCGCGCGCATAGGCGCGCTCAGAAAGCTGTTGCCGCGCGACATCGTCACCGAGCAGCACATTGATCTCGCGTGCGAAGCCCGCGCTGTCGCCGAAATCGACCAGCACACCGTGGCCGTCGGCAAGTATCTCGGTGGCGTGGACGTAGGGCGTCGAAACGACCGCCTTGCCGACGCCGACCGCGTAGGACAGCGTACCCGAGGTGATCTGCGCCGGATTGGTATAGGGCGTGGCGTAGATGTCGGCCGCCTGGAGATAGTCGAGCAGATCGTCATGCTCGACAAAGGCGTCGACGAAGGCGACGTGATCGGCAACGCCCAGCGCTTCGGCCTGCGCCTCGAGCCGGTCGCGATACGCCTCACCTTCATGCGCGACGAGATTGGGGTGCGTGGCGCCGAGCACGACATAAAGCGCGTCCGGATTCTCCGCGACGATCGCCGGCATCGCCTCGATCATCGTCTCGATACCCTTGCCGGGTGCGAGCAGACCGAAAGTCAGGATGGTCTTGCGGCCTTCCCAGCCAAAGCGCTGCTTGAAGCCGGCGGTGTCGAGCAACGGCCGATCGGGCACGCCGTGCGGGATCGTCAGGATGGTGCGCGGATTGGCGCTGTAAACGCGCTCGAGAATTTCACGGCCACGCTCTGCCATGACCACGACACGCGAGGCACGGCGCAGCAGCGCCTCCATCACGCGCCGCTGATCGGCATTGGGTTGTTCGAGCACGGTGTGCAGCGTGACGATCAGCGGCAACGAGATCCGGTCGAGCAACGCCAGGATATACTCGCCGGCCGGGCCTCCGAAAATGCCATATTCGTGCTGCAGCCAGACCGCTCGCGCGCCTCTCGCCTCGATCGCACGGGCGGCATCGATATAGGCAAGCCGGTCCTGTTCCGGGATGGCGCGGGTAACGGCGGAAGGATAATCGTAGCGGCCGGGGTGATCGTCCATCGCATAGACATCGACGGCCATGTCCGGAAACCGATCGCGCAGCGCGGTAAAGGTGTCGGTGGTATATGTTGCAAGGCCGCATTTCCGGGGAAGGAAATTGCCGATCAGTGCGAGATGATCGATTGCCGTGGTCGTGCGCGCCGAACGCGTCATTGCCATTTCCTTGCGAGTTACAAAGGCCAAATCAGCCGACTCTTCCTTCCCTGAACGGATTGACAGTAATATGGTTGCGCGCGTGCTGCACCGCAACAAAAAAATCATGTTGATGTGGATTAAGTTTTGCGCGGCGGCCAGCGCTCACCCGCGGCCACGATAACCGGGCACATCCTGCGGCGGTAGCCACAGCCCTTCGGGTGGCAGGCCGGACTGCCAGAAGACGTCGATCGGGATGCCGCCGCGCGGATACCAATAGCCGCCGATACGCAGCCAGTGCGGTGCCATTTCGGCAAACAGCCGCTCGGCGATGCCAACGGTGCAATCCTCGTGGAACGCCGCGTGGTTGCGAAAGGCACCGAGGAAAAGCTTGAGCGACTTGGATTCAACGATCGTTGCCGCCGGCGCATAGTCGATCACGAGATGCGCGAAATCAGGCTGCGCCGTCACCGGGCACAGCGAGGTGAACTCGGGCACGGTGAAGCGCACCAGATAGGGCCGGCCGGGGCGCGGATTGGGGACATAGTCGAGCACCGCCGTTTCGGGCGAACTGGGCAGCGGGCTGGCCTGGCCAAGGAATTTCGGAGTCATGGCCGCGATGTAGGCGGTGAGAGGTGCCGCGTCATCCCGCCATGCGTAAAGATCGCAACGCAACAGCGTCTCGACGCGTTGCCGCGCGATGGCTAGTGACGATGGGGCAAGAGGAGATGCCGAAATGGATTCGCTGGTAACGACCGAATGGCTCGCGGGGGAACTGGGCGCCAATGATCTGCGCGTGGTCGATGCGACCTATTTCACCGCCGTGCCCGGCGAAGCGCCGCGCGATGCGGCGGCGGAATATGAGGCGGCGCACATTCCCGGCGCGGTGTTCATGGATCTCGGCGAGCTGCGCGACACGGCGTCCGACCTGCCGATGATGCTGCCGAGCGCAGAGAAATTCGCCAGCCGGATGCAATCGCTCGGACTCGGCGATGGCAGCCGCATCGTGCTCTACGACAATTCCCCGCTGCACACCGCAGCCCGCGCCTGGTGGATGCTGCGCACCTTCGGCGCGCACGACGTCGCGATCCTCGATGGCGGCCTTGCCAAATGGCAGGCCGAGGGCCGTGACACGGCGAGCGGCAAGGAGACACTGCGTCACCGTCACTTCACCGTGTGGGCAGACGACAGCGGCGTGCGCTCCCTCGACCAGATGAAGGCGAACATCGATACTGGCGCCGAGCAGGTGGTCGACGCCCGCTCCGCCGCCCGCTTCACCGGCGAGGAGCCCGATCCGCGGCCTGCAACGCATGCCGGTCACATCCCCGGGTCGAAAAACCTGCCCTATGGCGCTGTGTTCAACGCTGACGGCAGCTGGAAGCAGGGCGACGCGCTCAAGGCGGCGTTCGAAGGCGCCGGGATCGACCTCGCCAAGCCGGTGGTGACGACCTGCGGCTCGGGCATCACCGCGGCGGTGCTCGCGTTCGGGCTGCATCTGCTGGGCAACAATGCCGCGTTGTACGATGGCAGCTGGTCCGAATGGGGTGCCGATCGCACGACGCCCAAGGCGATGGGCGCCGCTTGAGGGACATCGGATGAGCAAGAGCGACCGCCCGCGCGCCGACGCGACCCGCGTCGTCACCGCGGGCCGGCGCAAGGAGTGGACCGCCGGCGTCGTCAACACGCCGGTGTGGCGCGCCTCGACGATCCTCTACGACTCGGTCGCGGCGATGCACGAGCGCCTCAACGACACGCACCACCGGCTGTTCTACGGCCGGCGCGGCACCCCGACCCAATGGTCGCTCGCCGATGCGCTGACCGAACTCGAGCCGGGCGCCGAAGGCACGTTCCTCTACCCTTCCGGCGTCGCGGCGATCGCCGCCGCCTTGCTGTCGGTGCTGTCGCCGGGCGACGAACTGCTGCTGGTCGACAGTGCCTATGACCCGACGCGCGCGATGGCGAGCGGTCTGCTCAAGCGCCTCGGCATCGCCACGCGCTTCTACGATCCGCTGATCGGTGCCGGAATCGCCGACCTGATCACCGACCGCACACGCGCGATCTTTCTCGAAAGCCCCGGCAGCCTGACCTTCGAGGTGCAGGACGTGCCCGCCATCGTCGCCGCCGCAAAGGCGCGCGGGGTAACGACGCTGCTCGACAATACCTGGGCAACGCCACTGCTGTTTCCGGCGATCGCGCACGGCATCGACCTGACGATTCTGGCGTGCACCAAATATGTCGTGGGGCATTCCGACGTGATGCTCGGTTCGGTGACTGCGGCGCCGGGGCATTTCACGCGACTGCGCGACACCAGTTTCCAGCTCGGCCAGGTCACCAGCCCCGATGACGCGTGGCTCGGCTCGCGCGGGCTGAGAACGATGGCGCTGCGGCTGCAACAACATCAAGCCAGCGCGCTCAAGATCGCGCATTGGCTGAACGAACAGCCCGAGGTTGCCCGCGTACTACACCCTGCCCTGCCCGGCTGCCCGGGCCACGAACTCTTCAAGCGCGATTTCAAAGGCTCATCGGGGCTTTTCTCGTTCGTGCTGCAGGGCGGCAACGACGCCGCCCGCGCCGCCCTGATCGACGGCCTCGACCTGTTCGGCATCGGCTATAGCTGGGGCGGTTTCGAAAGCCTCGCCGTGCCGATCGACCCGCAACGCTATCGCAGCGTCACGCGGCGCGACGATGCCGGCCCCGTGGTACGGCTGCAGATCGGGCTCGAGGATGCCGATGATCTGATCGCCGATCTTGCCGCCGGGCTGGCGCGGTTCAGCGCGGCTTCGTGAACCTGCCGCTCGACTGGCTGCGCGATCAGGGACTGAGCGGCATTCCGCGCGCGCACTGGATCGAGGCGGCGATCACCGGCTCGCTGGTGCTGGTCGCGCTGCTCATCGGCCTCGCTGCGCAGCGCTTTGTCGGGCGTCCGCTGTCGCAGGCGTGGAAAGGCAGGCTGACGGGTCAGGCCGAGAGTCTCGGGAGCCGCCTGCCGGGGATCGTGCGCCACGGCAGCGCCGCGCTGCTGCTCGCCATCCTGATCAATGCGCATGACTGGTCGAAGCTCGCCGCGGCGCCGGTTGGACTCGCGCTCGGCGCGGCGACGGCGCTGTCGGTGCTCGCGATATTGCGCGGATTGGGCATTGCGCGGTGGATGGCGTGGCTCGTCGCGATCGCGCTGTTCGTCGCGCTGTTCAGCCATGCCGTGGGCGGCCTGCAACCGATTACGACGACGCTGGAGCGGATCGGCTTCGACGTCGGCAAGCGCCGCTTCTCGCTACTCGCGCTGCTGACGATCCTGATTACCATCATCGCACTCTATGCGCTGGTCCGGCTGGCCAATCGCTTCATCGCGCACTGGGTCAGCCAGTCACGCGCCTTCGATGCGACGCAGAAATTGCTGGCGCAGAAGCTCGCCGGCATCGCCGTCGTTGTGGTCGCCTTCTTCGTCGGTGTCGATGTGCTCGATATCGATCTGACGACCTTCGCGGTTTTCTCCGGCGCGCTCGGGCTGGCGATCGGCTTCGGGTTGCAGAAGACGGTCGGCAACCTCATCGCCGGAATCATCCTGCTGATGGACCGCTCGATCAAGCCGGGCGACGTCATCGTCGTCGGTGAGGACATTGGCTGGGTCAACAAGATCGGCGTCCGCGCCGTCTCGGTGATCACGCGCGACGGCAAGGAACATCTGATTCCGAACGAGAATCTGATGACGCAGGCGGTCGAGAACTGGTCCTATACCGACCGCAACGTGCGCGTCCGCATCCCCGTCGGGGTGAGCTACGCCTCCGATCTCAAGCTCGCCCAGCAACTGATGCTGCGCGCGGCCGACGAAAGCCCGCGCGTCCTCGACTCGCCCAAGCCCAATGTCTGGCTGACCGCGTTCGGCGACAGCGCGATCGAGCATGAAATACTGGTGTGGATCAGCGACCCGGAGGGCGGTGTCGGCAATGTCCGTTCCGACGTGCTCAACCGGCTGTGGTGGCTGTTCAAGGAACATGGCATCGAGATACCCTTCCCGCAGCGCGAAGTGCATGTACGGACCTCGCCACCACAGGATCCGTACTGAAACTGTTGCGCTCCCGCAACAGCTTGAGCCGAATCGGCCGCAACCGCCGAATTATGTTGTGCAATGCAGCGCATTTCGGCAATCTTGCAATGCCGACGGAATATCGTGCGGGAGGGAGACCTCCGACAGACACGAAATCCGACGCGCGCAGGCGGGGACGTCGCATTCCATTCGGAAGGAAACCGATGCGCTTCTCCACTCTCTCGCTCGGCGGGCTCCTGCTCGTCGCCACCGCCGCTCCTGCGTTCGCCGATGATGCGGCGCCGCCTCCGGCACTCACGATCAATGCGACCGCGACCGTCGTCAGTGACTATCGCTTTCGCGGCGTCTCGCAGACCGACAAGAATGTCGCACTGCAGGGCAGCATCACGCTGACCCATGAGTCGGGCTTCTACGTTTCGGTGTGGGGTTCCTCGACCGACAGCTACGTCACCGCGTCGCTTGCCGGCCATCAGGAAATCGACATTATCGCAGGCTATTCGAAGACCTTCGGTGGCACGAAGATCGACGGCGGCGTGCTCTACTACGTCTATCCCAAGACGAAGTTCGCGGGCGACACCAGTTCGTCGGACTTTGCCGAGCCCTATTTCGATATCTCGCACACCTTCGGTCCGGTGACGGCCAAGGCCACCATCAACTACGCCTTCAAGCAGAAGGCACTGCGCCTCGACCAAACGACCGGGCCGAGCCATGACAACGTCTATATCGCCGGCGATCTCTCGGCCGCAATCCCGCACACCCCGATCGGCCTGACCGCGCATCTCGGTCACAGCTTCGGCCCGAGCTGGCTGGCGACCGATTTCAACGGCAAGAAGGGCTATACCGACTGGGGCCTTGGTGCGACGGTGACGTACAAGGTGCTGACTTTCGGTCTCAGCTATGTCGATACCAACGCGGATTTCCGCAATCCGTTCAACCTCAAGAAGATCAGCAACTCGGGCGTCGTCGGCACGATCGGCGTCAGCTTCTGATCTGACATTTCGGGCGAGAGTTTGCCTCTCGCCCGAACTGACAAAAAAGCGCGCCGCGATCATCCCGATCGCGGCGCGCTTTTTGTTGCGCCAGGGCGCTATTTTGTCAGGGGTTCGGGGTCGATGCGCGCGCGGCCTGGCCGTCGCCTTCCGGGGCGGCGATAACGTCGCGGGTCGTCGTGCCCTTGTCCACGACGGCGGTGGCGGGGTCGCCGACCGACGAGCGGATGCCGGGATCGGGATCGGCACCCACGGCACCCAGCGTGGCGCTCTCACCATTGCTGCGTGCCGCCGGGCCACCGAACAGCGCGTCGAGCGCCTGAGCCTGCGCGCCGGTGTCGTTGGTGCGCGTCGCGCCAGGCTTGGGCGGGACGAGCGCGAAGTCGGGCGGAATGACCAACGGCGCCTGACGGGCGACGGCGAATTCGTCCGGACCGCCCTTGCCAAAGCCGCGATGCCCGCAGCCGGAGAGCAGCACGACGAGGCCGAGCCCCGCGACGATCGGTACCATTTTACGCATTGGAATTCTCCACAGATGCCCGTGCCCGCGACTTGTCGCGCACGAGGAGAGCGCGGACGAGCAGGACGAGCACCCCCATGGTAATGAAGGCGTCGCCGAGATTGAAGACCAAAAACGGTCGCCACTCGCCGAAGTGCAAATCAGCATAGTCGATGACATAGCCGAGCCGGATGCGATCGATGATGTTGCCGACCGCGCCGCCCAGCACCATGCCGAGCGCGAACTGGTCCTGGCGGTTCTTTTCGTTGAACATCCACACCAGCACGCCGATGGCGATCGCGCCGGTCAACGCGACGAGCGCCCAGCGCATCGTCTCGGTATCGGCATGAAGCAGACCGAGGGACACGCCGCGATTGGCGACATATTGCAGGTTGAAGATCGGCAGCAGCGTGCGCGAATCGCCCAGCACGCTGAGGCCGAGCGGCCCGGTGACGAACAGTTTCACCGCCTGATCGACGATGACGAAGGCGCCCGCGATGGCGAGGCCGAGTTTGGGCAGCGGGTTCATGCGGCAACCACCTTGGCACAGCGGGCGTCGAGAGTGCCATCCGCCGCGACATCGGGCAGATGCCGCCAGCAACGGCCGCATTTGTGGAACTCGGTACGGGTGACCTGAAGGTCTTCGCCCTGCGTCACGCGGGCGACGATGAAGATCTCGGCCAGCGCCTCGGCCGGCAGCGGCAGCGACGGCACGACAACTTCGGCCTCGAGGCTGGAGCGGACGATCTTCTCGCGGCGCAGCGGCTCGATCGCCTCGGTGACCTGCTGGCGCAGCGCGCGGACATCGCCCCAGGCGGTCGAGATCGCATCGTCGCCGGGCAGCGCGGGAAGCTCGGGCCAGGTGAGGAAATGCACCGAGCCGTCCTCGCTCGGATAACGCGACTGCCACACTTCCTCGGCGGTGAAGCACAGGATCGGCGCGGCGTAGCGCACCAACGCGTGGAACAGGATGTCGAGCACGGTGCGGCAGGCGCGGCGCTTCATGTCGCCGGGCGCGTCGCAATAGAGGCTGTCCTTGCGGATATCGAAGAAGAAGGCCGACAGGTCTTCCTGCGCGAAATCGGTCAGCAGCCGCAGATAGCGGTTGAACTCGTAATTCTCCGCCGCCGCCTTCAATTCGACGTCGAGCTTACCGAGCAGATGGAGCACGTACAGCTCCAACTCGGGCATGTGGCGCGTGTCGACCTTCTCGGCGTCGGTGAAGCCGTCGAGCGCGCCGAGCAAATAGCGGAAGCTGTTGCGCAGCTTGCGATAGGCGTCGGAGGTCGTGCCAAGCACTTCCTTGCCGATCCGCACATCCTCGAAATAATCGGTCTGCGCGACCCACATGCGCAGGATGTCGGCGCCCGATTCCTCGATGATCTTGAGCGGATCGACGACGTTCTTCAGACTCTTCGACATCTTCTTGCCGTTGGAGTCGAGCGCGAAGCCGTGCGTCAGCACCGCGTCGTACGGCGCGCGGCCGCGTGTGCCGCAGCTTTCGAGCAACGAAGACTGGAACCAGCCGCGATGCTGGTCGGAGCCTTCGAGATAAAGATTGGCGCGGACACCCTCGCCGTAACGCGCCTCGATCACGAAGGCGTGGGTCGAGCCGCTGTCGAACCAGACGTCGAGGATGTCGGTGATCACCTCGTAATCGGCGAGGTTGTATTTGTCGCCGAGCAGCGCCTGATGATCGGCGGCGAACCACGCGTCCGCACCGGTCGCCTTGAAGGCCGCGACGATGCGGTCGTTGACCGCGCTGTCGTTGAGGTAACGGCCGGTCTTGCGATCGACGTACAGCGCGATCGGCACGCCCCAGGCGCGCTGGCGGCTGATCACCCAGTCAGGGCGCTGCTCGACCATCGCGCGGATGCGGTTCTGACTGCGCGTCGGCACCCAGCGCGTCCGCTCGATCGCGTCGAGCGCGATTTCGCGCAGCGTCGGGCCGTTGCCCATCGCCACGCCGAGCGTCGGCATCTCGGTGCCCGTCGCGACCTGCGGCACGGCGACGACGCCGCTGCCGACCTGCTGGTCCATCGGGATGAACCATTGCGGCGTGGCGCGGAAGATCACCTTGGCCTTGGAACGCCAGCTGTGCGGGTAGCTGTGCGCGAAGTCGTCCGACGCCGCGAGCAGCGCACCGGCGGCGCGCAGGTCGCTGCAGATCGGCCCGGGTTCTTTGATGTCGCCTCCGGCTCCGGCGGCGACGAACTTCTTGTTGATGACGCTGCCCTGCCCGCCCAGCCACAGCCAGTCGGCACGGTACATGCCCGCCCCATCGACCGCGAACACCGGGTCGATGCCGTGCGCCTTGCACAGCTCGAAATCGTCTTCCCCATGGTCCGGGGCCATATGGACGAGACCGGTGCCGGCATCGGTGGTGACGAAGTCCCCGGGCAGGAACGGGCGCGGCTTTGCGAAGAAGCCGCCGAGTTCGTGCATCGGGTGGCGGGCGACGGCGCCGGCGAGATCAGAGCCTTTACCTATCCATCGAGCGTCAGAGAGGCGGATCATCTCAACGCCAAGTCGCTTGCCGACAGCCTCCATCAGAGGCATCGCAATGACAATGCTCCTCGGGAGTTTTCGCCTAAGCCTGACCCACTCGTCAGCTTGCTCTTGAGTCGTCTGATCAGGATCAAAGGCGCCACCATAGGGCAGGAGGTCGACCAGCCCGTACTCGATCTCCGGCCCATAGCTCAGCGCCTGGTTGACCGGGATCGTCCACGGCGTGGTCGTCCAGATCACCGCGTGCGCACCGACCAGTTCGGGCGCGTTCGGCGCCTCGACGATCTCGAACGCGACGTCGATCTGCGTCGACACCACATCCTCATATTCGACCTCGGCCTCGGCGAGCGCGGTCTTTTCGACCGGCGACCACATCACCGGCTTGGCGCCGCGATAGAGCTGGCCGCTCTCGGCGAACTTGAGGAGCTCGCCGACGATCGCCGCCTCAGCCTCGAACTTCATCGTGAGATAGGGGTCTTCCCAGTCGCCCATCACGCCGAGCCGCTCGAACTGCGCACGCTGCACCGCGACCCACTTCTCGGCATAGGCGCGGCATTCGGCGCGGAACTGCGCGACCGGGACCTGGTCCTTGTCGAGCTTCTTGGCGCGGTAGGCTTCCTCGACCTTCCATTCGATCGGCAAGCCGTGGCAATCCCAGCCGGGCACATAGGGCGCGTCCTTGCCGAGCAAGGACTGGCTGCGGACGATGATGTCCTTCAGCACCTTGTTCATCGCATGGCCCATATGGATGTCGCCATTGGCGTAGGGCGGGCCGTCATGCAGGATGAAACGCTCGGCCCCGGCACGCTGCTCGCGCAGCCGGTCGTAGAGGCCGAGCTTGGCCCAGCGCGCGAGAATCGCCGGCTCCTTGGCGGCTAGACCGGCTTTCATCGGAAAGTCGGTCACCGGCAGGAACACGGTGTTGCGATAGTCGGCGGCGGGGGCGGTGGTGTCGGTCATGGCTGGGCGGGGCTTAGACGAGAGATGGCGGGACTAAAACCCCTCTCCCTGTGGGAGAGGGGTAAGGCGCGAAGCGACGCGGGGTGAGGGCAGCGACGCGGGTGGAGCAGCTGCCCTCACCCTTCCGGCGCTTCGCGCCTCCCTCCCTCTCCCAAAGGGAGAGGGAAAACGTCACCAGTTCCACACCATGCCGGTTTCGCTGAACGGCTTCGGCTCGCGCGGGGGGATGGTAGAATCGTTGAGGCGGCACTGCCAGAAGCCGACGTCGATCCAGCGACCGGCCTTGTAGCCGGCCTCGCGCAGCACGCCGGTGCGCTGGAAGCCGACCGATTCGTGGAGGCGGATCATATGGTCGTTGGGCAGCGCGATCACGCTGATCGCATGGGTGAAGCCCTGCGCACGCACCGTGTCGATCAGCGCGTCGTAGAGCTGCCGGCCATTGCCGCGACCCTGCGTGCCCTGCTTCAAATAGACGCCGGTCTCGATCGTGTACTGATAGGCCGGGCGGTCGCGGAACTTGGTGGCATAGGCATAGCCCAGCACCTCGCCGCCCTCGCCTTCGGTCACCACCAGCCAGGGATAATAGCCGTCCGACGCGGTCATGCGCGCGCGCATGATGCGCTCGTCGGGCGCCTTGAGCTCGAACGACACCGTCGCGCCCTCGACATAGGGTTTGTAGATCGCGGCGATCGCGGCGGCGTCGTCGGGCGTGGCGGGGCGGACCGCGATTACCATCCGAGGCGCGCCAGCAGGAGGTTCATCAGGCTGACATCGGCGTTGCTCGGCGCCGCGCCGCCCAAGCCGCTGCATTCGAGGCAGCGCGCCTGCACCGCCGCACCCGTGCCGATGCGCTTCACCTCGCCCAGCGCGCTGGCGAACATCGCCCGGCGGTCGGCGGCGATGCGGCTATAGGCATCGCTCGCCGGGGTGGCGCTGTCCTCGTCGTCATCGTCGCGGAACAGACCGGCGAGCAGCTTGGCCCAGCGGCCCGGCTTCTTCTCGAGATATACGGCATGGACATCCTCGACCTTGAGGCCGGCGCGCTTCGCTGCCTCGGCGATCGCGTCCTGCAGGCCGCCAAAGCGGTCGACCAGGCCGAGCTGGTGGGCCGTCCCGCCGTCCCATACGCGGCCCTGGCCGATTTCATCGACGCGGGCCGGCGTCAGGTGGCGCGCCTGCGCCACGCGGGCGACGAACTGGCGATAACCGTTCTCGATTCCCGCCTGGAAGATCGCGTCGGTCTCTTTGTTGGTGCCGCCCATGATGTCGGGCTGGCCCGAGATCGGCGTGGTCTTAACGCCGTCGGTGGTGACGCCGATTTTCTTCAGGGTGTTTTCGAAGGTCGGGATGATGCCGAAAATACCGATCGAGCCGGTGATGGTGGTCGGCTCGGCGAAGATCACGTCGCCGGCGGTCGACACCCAATAGCCGCCCGACGCGGCGACGCTGCCCATCGACACGACGATCGGCAGCTTCTGCGCACGCGCCTCGACGATCGCCATGCGCATATCTTCGGACGCCATCGCAGAACCGCCGGGCGAATCGACGCGCACCACCAGCGCCTTGAGCTTCTTCTTGGCCAGCGCATCGAGCACCGCCTTGGCGACGGTATCGGAGCCAACATTGCCGCCGTTCGACTTGCCGTCGACGATGTCGCCGGCGACGGTCAGCACGCCGATCGCGTCGCCACCCGTCGGCAGCGGGTTGGCGTCGACATAGGCCTGATAGCGGATCGTGTTGTAGCTGCCCACCGCCTTGCGGTCGTCATGACCGGCAATCGCGGCGACGCGCTTGCCGAAATCGAGCCGGGTGCCGAGCTTGTCGACGATCCCGGCATCGAGATTGGCGCGCGCGATATCGCCCTGCGCGGCGAGCACGACCTTGTCGGGCTGGGCGAGGAAATCGGCGATCTTGGCCTTGGGCCGCGCCTTGCCGATCGCTTCCTTCCACTGCGCGAACAGGACATCGTAAAGGACGCGGACTTCTTCCTTGGCCTCGGGCGAGGCGTCGGCGCGAGTGTAGGGCTCGACATAGGATTTATACTTGCCGACGCGGTAGACGTGCGCGTTGACGCCGAGCTTGTCGATCAGCCCCTTGTAATAGAGCTGCGATCCGCCCGGTCCC
Source organism: Parasphingomonas halimpatiens (assembly GCF_036663795.1). Taxonomy (NCBI): domain Bacteria; kingdom Pseudomonadati; phylum Pseudomonadota; class Alphaproteobacteria; order Sphingomonadales; family Sphingomonadaceae; genus Parasphingomonas; species Parasphingomonas halimpatiens. The sequence goes on along the minus strand of NZ_JAXOJP010000030.1, from coordinate 12,873 downwards.
ATGAACAGGCTGCCGGCCATCGGGCTTTCCCAGATCTCGCTGGCGTTGGCGGCGAGGCGATAGGCGCCATCGGTGTAGGAAGTGGCATAGGCCAGCACGGGCTTGCCGGAGGCACGCACCCGGCCGATCGCGTCGGCGACCTCGTTGAGCGCGGCAGGATAACCGCCGCCGAACGATTCGAGATCGAGCACCACGACCTTGACCTTGGTGTCGTCCTTCGCCTTGTCGAGCGCCCGCACCACGTCGCGCAGGCGGAATTCACGCGCGTCGTTGCCGCCGCCGCTCAGCGCGGCAAAGGGATTTACGTCGGCCGGCTGTTCGACGATGCGGCCGTCGAGCTGCAACATCAGGGCGCCGTCGCGGACCGAGGTCGGACCGGGTTTCGCAGACAGGGCAGCGAACAACAGGCCGAAAAAGATCAGCATCGCGATCAGCACGAGGCCGTCCTTGATGCCGACAAGGATCTTCCACGCGCCCCGAACCAGTTTCACTTCATTATCCCCTGCCTTGGCGGATGAGCCTTACCGCTAGAGCAAGCCGGCGCGCGAGTAAATCTCCGTGTTAGCCGGGCAACACAGGCCGTGGTGTGGCGCTTTGGCACGGTCGGTCTATAGAGCGCTCGGCATGGCCCATCACGCCGCCCTGACCCCGCTGACCGGAGCGATCGCACCGAGCCACCGCGTCGAACTGCGCGCGCTGCTGGCGCTGGCGGCGCCGCTGGTCGGCGCGAATCTGCTGCAGATGGCGGTCTATGCGATCGACGTGGTGTTCGTCGCGCGCCTGTCGACGGTCGAGTTCGCGGCGGCGACGCTGGGCGTCTTTCTCTACAGCCTGATGTTGTGGGCGCTGCTCGGCCTGACCACCGCCTGCGCGCCGCTGATCGCGGCCGAACTCGGCCGGCGGCGCCATGCCGTGCGCGAAGTGCGGCGGTCGTTTCGCATGGCGATGTGGCTCGCCGCGCTGGCGTCACTGCCGATCATGCTGCTGCTCGCGCATGGCGAGAGGCTGCTGCTGTTCGCCGACCAGAACCCGGATGTCGCACGGCGCGCGGGTGCGTTTCTCGATATCCTGTTGCTGGCGCTGGTGCCGGCGATCTTTGCCGGCGTGATGCGCACCGCCGCGGCGGCACTGGGCCGCCCCGGCTGGGCACTGGGCGTGACAGCGGTGGCGCTCGGGTTCGGCGCGCTGGGCAACTGGCTGCTGGTGTTCGGGCATGCCGGGTTCCCTGCGCTCGGCCTCGAAGGGTCGGCGATCGCCAGTGTCGTGACGACGACGGCGATGATGCTGGCCTATGCCGCGATCCTGCTGCTCGACCCCAGGCTGCGGCGCTATCGTCTGCTCGGTCGCTGGTGGCGGCCGGAATGGTCGCGGCTGCGCGAGATTGTTCGCCTCGGCGTGCCGATCGCTTCGACCTTCGTGCTGGAGGGTGCGCTGTTCGGTGGCGCGGCGATCCTGATGGGGCTGATCGGGGTCAGCGAAGTGGCAGCGCACGCCATCGCGCTCAACATCGCCGCCTTTACCTTCCAGGTGCCGCTCGGCGTCGCACAGGCCGCGACGATCCGTGTCGGCATGGCGTTCGGCGCGCGCGACCGGGCGGCGGTCGGCCGCGCAGGGCGCGTCGCGCTGGCGGTGGGTATCGGATTCATGGGGATGGCCGCATTGATGATCTGGAGCATACCGCGCCTGTTCGTCGGCATCTATATCGACCTCGACAAGCCGGCCAATGCGGCGGTCATCGCGCTCGCATTGCAATATCTCGTCGTCGCCGCGGTGTTCCAACTGGTCGATGGCGCGCAGTCGGTTGCGGCGGGCGTGCTGCGCGGCATCCAGGATGCGCGCGTACCGATGTTGATCGCCGCGTTCGGCTATTGGGTTGCCGGCTTCGGCACGGCGATCCTGTTCGGTTTCCGCTTCGGCTGGAGAGGTGTCGGGATCTGGACCGGGCTTGCCGTCGGGCTGCTCGTCGTCGCGGCGTTGCTGCTGTGGCGCTGGCACGCGCGCGAACGGATCGGCCTGCTGCACTGGCCAACGAACTGAGGTGTCGGCGGCATTTTTTGTCGCGCGACCCGTTGACGACTCGCGCCGGCCTCCACATATGCGCCGTGCTGGCACTCACCACGTGCGAGTGCTAACAAGCGTTCATATCAAGAAGCAGAAGGGCAAACGCGCATGAACTTTCGTCCATTGCACGACCGCGTCCTCGTCCGCCGCATCGAGGCTGAAGAGAAGACCGCGGGCGGGATCATCATCCCCGACACCGCCAAGGAAAAGCCGCAGGAAGGCGAGATCGTCGCCGCCGGTTCGGGCGCCCGCGCCGAGGACGGCACCGTGACGCCGCTCGACGTCAAGGCGGGCGACAAGGTCCTGTTCGGCAAATGGTCCGGCACCGAGGTCAAGATCGACGGTGAAGACCTGCTGATCATGAAGGAATCGGACATTCTGGGTATCGTTGGCTGACGCCGATGGGCCGGGCATCGTCCCAGCCCTCCCGACCGGTTCCTTTCCACAATCATTCCACTTATCCAAGGATTTACCAACATGGCAGCGAAAGACGTCAAGTTTTCGCGTGACGCGCGCGAGCGCATCCTGCGCGGTGTCGACATTCTCGCCGACGCAGTGAAGGTCACGCTTGGCCCGAAGGGCCGCAACGTCGTGATCGACAAGAGCTACGGCGCGCCGCGCATCACCAAGGACGGCGTGACCGTCGCCAAGGAGATCGAGCTCAAGGACAAGTTCGAGAACATGGGCGCGCAGATGCTGCGCGAAGTCGCCTCGAAGACCAACGACGTCGCCGGTGACGGCACCACCACCGCGACCGTGCTCGCCCAGGCGATCGTTCGCGAGGGCATGAAGTCGGTGGCAGCCGGCATGAACCCGATGGACCTGAAGCGCGGCATCGACCTCGCGGTCGTCAAGGTCGTCGCCGACATCAAGTCGCGTTCGCGCCCGGTGTCGGGTTCGAAGGAAGTCGCCCAGGTCGGCATCATCTCGGCCAATGGCGACACCGTCGTCGGTGAGAAGATCGCCGAAGCGATGGACAAGGTCGGCAAGGAAGGCGTGATCACCGTCGAGGAAGCCAAGGGCCTCGAGTTCGAGCTCGACGTCGTCGAGGGCATGCAGTTCGACCGCGGTTACCTGTCGCCTTACTTCATCACCAACCCCGAGAAGATGTCGGTCGAGCTTCAGGATCCCTATATCCTGATCCACGAGAAGAAGCTGTCGAACCTGCAGGCGATGCTCCCGATCCTGGAAGCAGTCGTCCAGTCGGGTCGCCCGTTGCTGATCATCGCCGAGGACATCGAGGGCGAGGCTCTCGCCACGCTCGTCGTCAACAAGCTGCGCGGCGGCCTCAAGGTCGCGGCCGTCAAGGCACCGGGCTTCGGCGATCGCCGCAAGGCGATGCTCGAGGACATCGCGATCCTGACCAAGGGCGAGATGATCTCGGAAGACCTCGGCATCAAGCTCGAGAACGTCACCGTCGGCATGCTCGGCACCGCCAAGCGCGTCACGATCGACAAGGACAACACCACCATCGTCGATGGCGCCGGTGATTCCGATGCGATCAAGGGCCGCACCGAGGCGATCCGTGCGCAGATCGAGAACACCACCAGCGACTATGACAAGGAGAAGCTCCAGGAGCGTCTCGCCAAGCTCGCCGGCGGCGTTGCCGTGATCAAGGTCGGTGGTTCGACCGAGGTCGAGGTCAAGGAGCGCAAGGACCGCGTCGACGACGCACTGCACGCAACCCGCGCAGCGGTCGAAGAAGGCATCGTCCCCGGCGGCGGTACGGCGCTGCTGTACGCGACCAAGGCGCTCGAAGGCCTGACCGGCGCGAACGACGACCAGACCCGCGGCATCGATATCGTCCGCAAGGCGCTCTACGCGCCGGTCCGCCAGATCGCGCAGAATGCCGGTCATGACGGTGCGGTGATCTCGGGCAAGCTGCTCGACGGCAACGACCCGGACATGGGCTTCAACGCCCAGACCGACGTGTACGAGAACCTCGTCACCGCCGGCGTGATCGACCCGACCAAGGTCGTTCGCACCGCGCTGCAGGACGCGGCCTCGGTCGCCGGCCTGCTCATCACCACCGAAGCGGCGGTGAGCGAGCTGCCGGAAGACAAGCCCGCCATGCCGATGGGCGGCGGCGGCGGCATGGGCGGCATGGGCGGCATGGATTTCTGATTTTCGACCGGGGCAGCGCGAGCTGCCCCGGACAGAAAATCAGAACGGCCGGCAGGCTTCGGCCCCTTTGGCCGAAGTTCCGTCCGACGACCGCGCGGGCTTTGCCCGCGCCGCTCAGACCTACGCGAATCGGGCCGGGGGGAAACCTCCGGCCCTTTTCATGTCCTTGCGTCGCACAGGACGCGGCTGATCCGACGATAGCTTTTCGGCGCATGCTCGGCCAAGACGCGCCGTGATGCGCACTTTCCTGACCTGGATCCTTCCCTGGCTCGCGCTCAGCGTGGCCATCTTCCTCGCCTGGATGAACCCGGCGGTGCTCAACCCGACGCGTCTCGCCTGGCTGCTCGACGGCAACGATCATGGCCAGGCGATCATCGGCCTCGCCGCCTATCTGCGCGCGCCGCCGCCCTGGCCGTCGCTCCAGTCGACCCTGCTGATGGCGCCCGACGGCTTCCCGCTGGCGCTGACCGACAGCAACCCCCTGCTCGGTGCGCTGCTGCGCCCGTTCGCGTCGCTGCTGCCGATTGGCTGGCAATATATCGGCTGGTGGCTGCTCGCCTGCATCCTGCTGCACACCGGCTTTGCCGCCGCGCTGCTGCGCCGCTTCGTGGCGAGTCCGCTGACCTGCTGGATCGGCGCCGCCTTGCTGACACTGATGCCGGTGCTGCTGGCGCGCTATATCCACGTCAATCTCTGTGCGCAGTGGCTGATCCTGTGGGCGCTGTGGATCTATGTCGATGCCGGGCGATCGGCGCGGCTCGGCTGGTGGGTGGCGGTCACCGTCGCCGCAATGATGATCCATCCCTATATCCTGGTGATGGTCGTCGCGATCTGGGCGAGCGCGATGCTGCGCGCCTTTGTCGCGGCGCGCGGGCGTTGGGCCCGTGCAGCCGTGCTTGGCGATGTCGGCACCGTCGTCGCGGCGCTGGCGCTCGTCCTGCTGTTCCTCGGCACGATCAACAAGCCGACGCTCGTCGCGGGCGGTTACGGCACCTATTCGATGGCGCTCGACGCGCTGTGGAACCCCAATAACGGCACCAATTCGGCGTTCCTGCCGGGCGCGGCGCTCTCCCCCGGCCAGGAATTCGAGGGGATGAACTATCTCGGTCTCGGCGGCCTTGCGCTCGTCGCGGTCGCGTTGGCCTTTGGCCTTCGGCACCGCGCCGAACTCCGCAACGAGGCGCTGTTCCGGCGCCTCGCATGGCTATTGCCCGCCTTTGTTGTGCTGACGCTCGTCGCGATGGCGCCGCATCTCATCTGGCGCGGCGAAGCGCTTGCGACCCTGCCGCTGCCCCACTGGGTCGTCGCGGCGCTGGACCCGGTGCGCGCGGCGGGGCGGCTCTTCTGGCCCGTGCTCTACACGCTCGTTTTCGTCGCGATCGTGCTGGTCAGCCGGTTGCACCGTGGTGCCTGGCTGCTGGCGGGGGCGTTGCTGCTGCAGGTCGTCGACATGTGGCCGCTGCTCGCCACAACGCGCGCGAGCAGCGCCACGGCGGCGCGGACCAATCTCTATCGCCGCACGCGCGATCCGCGCTGGGATACGCTGATCGCGCAGGCCGACACGATCCAGTTCGAACCACCTGAAATGTATCGCGATCTGGGTTTGCTCGAGGAGGTGACGTGGCGCGCGATCACCGCCGGCAAGCCGGTGCGCTTTTTCTACGCCTCGCGCGAGCCGATCGCGGTGCGGCGGCGCCTCACCGTCGACAGCGTGCTGTTCGCGACGGGGCAGATCGACCGCCACCGGCTCTATGTCCTGCTCGACGGCCGCGCGCCGCCGATTCTCGCCAACCAGGTGCGCCACCTCGACGGCATCGCGATCATTCCGCCCAACCCAGCGCGCTGACGCCGGCCCGTTAAACGAGGGCTCATCGCTTTCATTAACCATATCTTCCCATCTGCGCGGCACAGGCGGATCATGGCCCTTCGCGTCCTTCGCTGCGCCGCCCTGCTGGCACTGACCCTCGCGATCTTCGTCGCCTGGGTGAATCCGGCGGCGCTGCTGCCGGGCAATGTCGGCTGGGTCTTGCGCGGCAGCGACTGGGGGCAGAGTAGCATCGGTCTCAACGCCTATCTGCGGCTGTCGGACTGGCCCGGGAGCGGCACGCCGCTGATCCTCGCGCCCGACGGCACGCATCTGTTGCTGATGGACAGCAATCCGCTCGCCGGCCTGGTGCTCGCGCCCTGGGCGCGCTGGCTGCCGGACGGGGTGCAGGTGATCGGCCCGTGGCTGCTGCTGTGCCTGATGCTGCATGTCGGCTTCGCTTATGCGCTGGTGCGCCGTCATGCGCCCGATTTCCTGTCGGCGTGGCTCGGCACCGCGCTGCTCACGCTGCTGCCGACATTATACAATCGTATCGGCCACGCCACGCTGTGCGCGCACTGGCTGCTGCTATGGGCGCTGTGGATCTTCGTCGAGCCGCGCCGCGCGCGATCTGTGCGCCATTGGGCCGCGATCATTGCCGTCGCCGGGCTGATCCACAGCTATCTGCTGCTGATGGTCGGTGCCTTCTGGGCGAGCGCGCTGCTCCAGCAGTTCGTCACTGCGCGTGATCGGGACGCACGGCGCGACGCTTTTGCGATGGTGGCCTGTATCGCGTCGCTCGTCGGGGTGATTGCGCTGTTCAACGGCATCGTCGGGTCGGGGCTGGTCTCGACCGACAGCTATGGCCATTTCACCCTGTCGCTCGACGCGCTGTGGAACCCGGCAAACCCGTCCTACACCGCGCTGCTTCCGTCGTCGCGCCCGCCCGGCGACGGCAGTGCGGCGTTCGAAGGGTTTCAGTATCTTGGGGCCGGCCTGCTTGCGCTGGTGGTAGCGTCGTTCATCCTGTTAGCGCGGCGCGGGCGTGACGCGGAACCACGCGCGTTGCTTGCCCGTCTCGCCTGGCTGCTACCTGCGCTGCTGGTGCTGGCATTGCTCGCCATCGGCCCGGTGATCCGCTGGGGCGGCGTGGCGGCGAGCGGCGTAACACTACCGCCGATGGTCCTCGCGATGCTCGACCTCGTGCGCGCCTCGGGCCGGCTGTTCTGGCCGGCCGCCTATACGATCGTGTTCGTCGCCATCGTCAGCGTCTATCGCCTGCCGCGAGCCATGGTCACCGCGGTATTGGTGATCTGCCTGGCGCTCCAGCTCGTCGACATCATGCCGATGTTTGCCGCGATCCGGGCGAGCACGGCCGAGGCCGGTGGCCGCACGGTCTACAAACGCACGCGCGACCCGCGCTGGGACACGCTGATCGCGCGTGCGGGCAGCATCGACATCCAGCCACCCGAGCCGTTCCGCAATCTCGACCTGATCGAGGAAATTGCCTGGCGGGCTGTGCGCCAGTGCCGACCGATGCGCTATTTCTACGCCTCACGCATTCCCCGGACGACGCAGGCGCGGATCGATGCCGACCGGCGGATATTCCTGGCCGGGCAGATCGACCCGACGCGCCTATACATCGTCGCCCGTCCGCAAGACGTCCCACCCGCACTGCGCGCACGCCTCGTCGCGATCGACGGTGTGTCGGTCATCGTCCCGACGCGTGCGGGGGCAGCGATGCCGGGCTGCCGCGTGGCGGCCTAGAGGGGGATGGCTTCTGCCTGAATCACTCCCCACCCGTTCGTTTCGAGCGCAGTCGAGAAACGGCAACAGGCGCTCCGCCAGGTTTCTCGACCTCGCTCGAAACGAACGGGTTGAGGTGAAATCATCGCGCCTTAGCGTCGTCGCTTAGGCTGGCGCGCGGTAAAGCATCGCCACGTCGCACCGCTGATAGCGCGCGCCGAAGGTCTCCTTGACCCAGCTGTCGTGCTCGAAGCCGGCCTTTTCATAGAGATGGATCGCCGGCGCACAGCGGGCGTTGGTCAGAAGATAGAGCGTCTCGACACCCATCGCGCGGGCGCGCTCGATCGCAGCAGCGAGCAGGAACTCCCCAATCTTGCGGCCACGCGCGGATTCGAGCACGCCCATCTTGGTCAGTTCAAACTGCCCTTCCCCGGTCTTGCGCAACGCGCAGGTCCCGACCACGCCGAGCCCGGGCACCGCCGCGAACAGGATCGCGCCGCCGGGCGCGATGATCTTCTCGCGCGGCGCCAGCAACACCTCGCGGTCGCTGTCCTCCATCGCGAACATCGTCTCGATCCAGGCGGCGTTGATGCTGTAGAAATCGGGCGCCAGCGCGTCGCTGTAATCGAGGATTGTCGGGCCGGGCCGGCGATCGAGCGGCGCCTCGCCCAGCGCGCGCTCGATCGCCGCGATCTGGTCGAGCAACGCTTCCGGCGCGTCGCCACACAGATCGGCGACCGCCGCCGCGGTCATCGGCCACAACACCGCCTTGGCGCGTGCCATCACCGCCGCCCCCTCGGTGGTCAGCGCGATGGTCTTCTGGCGCTGGTCGCGATGCGCCCGGCTCGTCTCGACCAGTCCGAGCGCGGCCAATCGCGACAGGATGCGCGTCACCGCCGGCTGGCTGATGCCGAGCATCTCGACCGCCGCGCCGACGGTCAGCGGCCCGTGCCGGTCGAGCGTGGCCAGCAACGGCATCTGGCTTGGCTGGACCGGAAGATCGGCGGTGGCGGCGATTCGCGCGGCGTCGCCCTGCAGGCGCTCGGCCAGTCGTTTGAGGCGGCTGCCCAAAAAGACCGGTCCCATCTCCGCAACAACATCGCTCATCTCAGGTACCTCAGCAACAATATAACGCGTTATATTATTTGTTGACGCAGCTGTCCAGCACACGACGTGCCTTGCACGCCTGATACACCCTTTCTTTTCGCCGCGCGGCGCGGCAGGTTGTCGGCATCAACCCATCCCCGACGATCCGAGGCACCTCCATGACCGACCTGTCCCGCCGCGAAGCCCTTGCCGCCGCTGCGCTTGCCACCTTCGCCGCCGCGGCACCGGCCTGGGCGCAGGACAAGGCGGCGCCGATCGAGACGGCGGCATGGGACCTGAGCGACCTCTATGCCGATGACGCCGCGTGGGACGCGGCGCGGCGCAAGGTGCTCGGCGACATCCCCGGCCTGCTCGTTTACAAGGGCACGCTCGGGTCAAGCGCGGAGAAGCTCGCCGCCGCGCTGGTGGCACAATCGGATATCGGTCGCACTGCCACCCGGGTCTACACCTATATCAGCCTCAAGGCCGACGAGGATCTGCGCATATCGGCCAATCAGGAGCGCCAGGCGCAGGCGATCGACATGTTCACGGCGTTCGGCGAGGCGACCTCATGGGTCGCGCCCGAACTGCTGACCGTCGGCAAGGCGAAGATCGAGAGCTTCGTCGCCAGCAACGCCACGCTCAAGTCACGCTTCGATTTCTATCTTGCCGACGCGCTGCGCCAGGCGGAGCACACCTTGACACCCGAGGGCGAGAACCTGCTCGCCGGCACCTCGGCGCCCTTTTCCGGCGCGGGCGACATTCGCGAGCAGCTGGTCGCCACCGACATTCCCTGGCCGACCGTGACGCTGTCGACCGGCAAGCAGGTACGGCTCGACGACCAGGCCTATACGCTCAATCGCGATGCGCCGGCGCGCGCCGATCGCAAGCTGGTGTTCGACACTTTCTGGGCCGAATATGGCAAGTTCCAGAGCTCGCTCGGCGCGGCTTATCTCAGCCACGTCAAGGCCGACATCTTCCGCAAGAAGGCGCGCAAATACCCCACGTCGCTAGCGATGTACCTGTCGGGCGCCAATGTGCCCGAGGCGGTATACCGTACGCTGGTGAAGGAAACCAACAACGGGCTGCCGCAGCTGCACCGTTATTTCGAGCTGCGCCGCAAGCTGCTCAAGCTGCCCGACATGGCTTATTACGACATCTACCCGCCGCTGGTGCAGCTCGACAAGAAGGTCACCGTCCCCGAAATGCGCGCGACGGTGCTGCAGGCGCTCGCCCCGCTCGGCCCCGATTATGTCGCGACGCTGTCGAAGGCGACGGCGGCGAAATGGATGGATCCGCTGCCCCGACGCGGCAAGAAGTCCGGCGCATATATGAATCCAGGCGCAGCTTATGACGTGCATCCTTATCTATTGCTCAACTTGGGCGAGAATTATGACGGCATGACAACCTACGCTCATGAATGGGGGCATGCGATGCACACGCTGCTCGCCAATCGCACCCAGGTCTACGACAAGTCCGACTATCCCATCTTCCTCGCCGAGATCGCCTCGACCTGCAACGAGCAGTTGCTCGCCGCGCATATGGTGGCGCACGCCAGGACCAAAGAGGAGAAGCTGTTCTATCTCGGCCAGCAGCTCGAAAGCATGCGCGGCACCTTTTACCGCCAGACGATGTTCGCCGAATTCGAACTGGCGATCCACGACAAGGCCGAAGCGGGCGAAGGGCTATCGGGAGAGAAGCTCAGCGCGACCTATCTCGATCTGCTGCGCCGCTATCACGGCGCGAAGGTCAGCGTGGCCGACGCCTTTGCCTCCGAATGGGCGTATATCCCGCACTTCTATAACAGCTTCTACGTCTATCAGTACGCCACCTGCATTTCGGCGGCGTCTTATTTCGCACGCTCGATCTTGCACGGCAGTGCTAAGGAGCGCGACAATTATCTCTCGGTGCTCAAGGCCGGTGGATCGGATTATCCGGTCGACATTCTCAAGCGCGCCGGGCTCGATATGACCACGCCCGCGCCGTACCAGGCGATCATCGCGACCTTCAAGGAGACGCTCGACCAGGCCGAAGCGCTGATGGCCTGAGGCTCAGGCTGACTGCCTCGCGGCCGCGTCCAGCGTATCGAGCAGCCAGTCGTCGACGACCGTGTCGATCACCAGATGGACGCGGTCGGTCGACCCGCGATTGGCGACGCTGTGCGGATCCGACAGGCGCAAATACCACATCTCGCCCGGCGCCATCGTCACGGGCACTCGATTGACCAGAAACTCGACCTGCGGATTGGTGGTGATCGGCACATGGATCCGCGCCGTGCCAAGTTCGGCGGCGAGGTCCAGGTCGTCATGCTCCTTGATCATCGAGCCCGGCGTCAGCCGCATCAGCCGCACGCTGCGCAGCGGGGAGCGGAACACGCCGAGCAGCTCGCGGATATAGGGTGCTTCGCCGAGCATCGGCCCATCGACGAATTCGGTCGCGGTCGAATCCGAATAGATCATCATGATCGGATGCTTCGCATCGTGCCTGTAGCGCAGCGGCAGCACGTCCCACATCCCGTCGTAATTCTGCCGCACGAAATGTTCGGTCCAGTCGTGGCGCAGCAACCGGTCGAGATCGGTGCACAGCCGCGCCGCATCGAACGTGAATGGCAGACGGACGCGATCGGGTATCGCTCTGGGAGATTGTTCCGGCACGCGCATCACGATAGGCCGTGGCGACGGCGGCGCAAGTCGCCACATCGTTTCCCGTGCAAGGACAATTCGTGCCGCCGACCGACACCGCCACCGCGATCGACCGCTTCCGAGCGCTCGTCGCCGCCGACGCCGCCTTGCAGGACCGGTTGGCACCACTCTACGTCCCGGAAGCGTTCAATGCCGCGGCGATCGCCGCCGGCGCCGCGCACGGCATCACGCTCGATGCCGACATGCTGCACGAGGCGCTGAAGCCCGATCCACTCGGTCTGGCCCGCTTTGACGACGGCAATAGCACGATTATCGGCTACCCGCCCCGGCAATGGCTACCGACCGCGATCGTGCCCACACCGCAGGGCGCCGCGCTCAGCTGGGTTCATTTCGCCGGCGAGCCGCTACGCGATTCCTTCTTCGAAACTTCCGCCCGGCGCGCCGGCGCGCTCCCGATCAACCGGCTGATGCGCGAGCGATCGACCTTACAGAGCCTGATCGACGCCCCCGCCCCCGACGACGCGTTGCTGCCCGACGGTTTCATCTTTCACATGTCGCGCTGCGGTTCGACGCTCGCGGCACAGATGATTGCCGCATTGCCGGGCGCGATCGTGCCGTCCGAGGCAGCACCGATCGACGGCGCGGTGCAGCTCAACCACCAGATCCCCGGCCTCCCGCTCGAACTGCACGCGCGCGTGCTCCGTGCCGTCGTCGCAGCGCTCGGCCGCAACCGCAGCGGCGACTCGCGGCGCTATGTCATCAAGCTCGACGCCTGGCACATGATGGCGCTGCCGCTGTTCCGTGCTGCATTCCCCGACACACCCTGGGCCTTCATGTACCGCGATCCCGTTGAGGTGATGGTCTCGCAGAAGCGCCAGGCCGGCGTCATGGCGGTGCCGGGCGAAGTCCCGCCGGAGACCTTCGGCATCGACGACAGAGGCGAGGATTCGACGCTCGCTTATGGTGCCAACGTTCTCGGACGGATTTGCCAGGCGGCGGTCGCGGGCATGCCGGGCGGCGGCGGCTTACTGGTCAACTACGACGAGATGCCCGATGCCTTGCCGCAACGCATGCTGCACCACTTCGACATCGTCACCGACGCGACGGATCGCGCGGCGATGCGCGCAGCGACCGTGCGCGACGTGAAGAGCAAGGAAAGGCCCTTCACGCCCGACAGCGTATCGAAGCGCGCGGAAGCGACGCCCGATATCCTCGCCGTGGTCGAGCAATATCTCGCGACCCCTTATGCCGCGCTGGAAGCCGTGCGCCTGCTGGCGGCAGCGTAAGACGCGACTAAGAGCCCGAGCGGAAAGTGGTTGAGCGATATCAGTAGGTTGTGATTCACCGTCGTTGTCGAGACGATAGGAGAAGCAGATGGCCTGGACTGATACCGCCCGCCGGCAACATAGG
>NZ_JAXOJP010000029.1:0-60399 GCF_036663795.1 Parasphingomonas halimpatiens | reverse complement strand
ACCGCAGGACACCCGATCACGTCTACTTCAACCGGCCGCTTCTCGCAGCGGCATGAAACCGGCAGACGCTCCACTTAGCAATTGCGCCGAGCTGTTCAAATGAACCGAGCCACCTCTATTGGGCTACCTACAAGCAGTGGCAGAGTGTTGGCGCGCGGGTAACCAAAGGGGCCAAAAGCTCGACGATCGTCTTTTTCAAGAGGTTCGAAGATGAGGAGCCCGAAGGGGTGGAGGCAGGCGTCTGGCTCGTTGCCCGCGCCTCACGCGTCTTCAATGCCGAGCAGGTCGTTGGATGGGAAGCGCCGCAGCGACAATATCCGGTTAGCATTGCTGAGGTTATTGAGACGGTCGAGACCTTCGTCGCCGCCACCAAGGCCGAGGTGAACCGTGCCGGGCTAATGGCCTGCTATCACATTCCCGGCGACTATATCGAAATGCCGGCGCTCGCTCGCTTCACCGGCAGTCCGACCTGCACCGCCACCGAGGCGTACAGCGCGACGCTTCTGCATGAGACGGTTCATTGGGCGGGAGCGCGGCACCGGCTCAACCGGTTTGGCGAGGTGGTGTCGAAAGCAGACCTGGCGGCTGAAGAGCTAGTGGCGGAAATCGGCGCCGCGTTCCTGTGCGCTGATCTTGGGGTGAGTAATCAGCCTCGTCCCGACCATGCCGCCTATGTCGCGTCCTGGCTCCGAATGCTCAAGAACGATACCCGAGCGATCTTCACCGCCTCCCGCCTCGCCAGTCAGGCAGCGATGTTTCTGCACGAACTGGCTGCGGTAAACGAGCCGTGACCCTACGCGGCCTTCCTACGGGGAGGCTGCTTTTTTGCAGATAGGGCCGCATAATTCGTCCCTGTTTCAAGATTCCCGTCCGCAGGCCTCATGTTCGTACCCCTTCCGAACTCAGATTGCTGTCGCGGCGTATGTCGCAATACGGAAGCTATCCACTCCGCGTGTTGGCCAGACCGAAGACTATGCTATTCTGGAATCAATGAAATTATCCAAGCGCCACGAGGTCATGGGCGTACATAACCCACTCGACTATTTGCGGTGGTTAAGCGATTTCGAGAACGAATGGCAGGCGCACGTCCTCCCGCTCATCGGGGATCGGGAAAAACTTCGCGTCGATATTGACCTTGCCGACCGCAGACTTGAGCTGGCCCGTAGGGAACGGGAGCGTGAAATGGCGTGGAACGAAGTCGAACAACTCACCGCACCGCTCGAAGGGCGCACCCACGACCTCCCCCTGATTTCTACGCAAAAAATTGCGACATTCGAGGCGGCGCGCCTCGCGGCGCAGTCAAAGTTTGAGGGTATGACAGCAGTGATAACGCAACAGGAGGAGGCACTTGAGGTGCGTTATGGAATAAAATCAAAAATGGGAACTCGGATCGGCATCATCTGATAACGGAACGCGCTCACGCATCTTGGTACATAGATGGTTGCCCGATGTCTGCGCGTCCCCGAGGGACGGTGCCGAGCGCATAATTCCGACCCGTTTCAAGATTCCGTTCACCAAGCATCATGCGGGGATGGAAGTCTCGTATCTCGGAAAAACTACCTTTCGCCACACGTTCACCCGATTTGGCATCAAACAGCAGGATCGGCTGTTGCACCTATATCTGATCGGCAAAACGGGCGTCGGAAAATCGACGATGATGGCGACGCTGGCACGGCAGGATCTCGAACATGGTCGCGGCTTCACATTGATTGATCCTCACGGCGATCTGGCGGAGCGAATGCACGACGCGGCAGCTTTGTCCGGGCGCCCCTTTATCTATCTCGATGCAGCCCATCCCCATCAACCCTATGGGTACAACCCGCTGCGACGGGTCGCACACAACAGGATACCACTCGCTGCGTCGGGCCTCCTTGAGGCACTCAAGAAACTCTGGCCGGATGCCTGGGGCGTTCGCATGGAGCATGTGTTGCGGAATTCCCTGTACGCGTTGCTGGAGCGCGAAGGATCGACGCTCCCCGACATTCTCCGTCTGTACGGTGATGACGCATACCGGCGCGGCGTCGTGGCCGGCATTAAGAACCCGGTGGTGCGCAGGTTCTGGACCGACGAGTTCGCCGCGTATCCCGACCGCTTCCGCGCCGAGGTGGTGGCGCCAATCCAAAACAAGCTTGGCGCTCTTCTAACCGATCCTCGACTGTACCGCGCGCTTGTGGCGCCCGAGCAGCCCATCAGCTTCCGCCGGCTTATGGACAACGGCGGCGTGCTGCTTGTAAACCTCGCGAAAGGGCGGCTCGGCGAAGACAGCGCAAGCGTCCTGGGTGGACTCATCGCTGCAACCATCGGCCTGGCAGCGCTCAGCCGCGCCGACGATCTACCTGAATCCCGTCGCCCCTTCCATGTGTATATCGACGAATTCCAGACCTTCACGACGCTCTCATTCGTGAATATGCTGCCGGAGCTTCGCAAATACGGCGTCTCGCTCACCCTGGCGCACCAGTATTTGCACCAGCTTGAGCCGGAGGTACGTCACGCCGTGTTGGGGAACGCCGGGACGCTCATATCATTTCGCGTGGGGCCGGAGGACGCGAGCGTTATGGCAGCGGAATTCCAGCCCATCTTCGATACGATGGACCTGATGAATCTGCCCAACCGCGACTTCTATCTGAAGCTGATGATCGACGGCGCACCGAGCAAAGCGTTCAGCGGACGGACGCTCGATCAAGATTGAACCGCGCTCGAAATTCGATCGAATGAATATCGATCGGGTTGCGCCGATCCTGCGGGCATGGGATTTTCGCGCACCATCGCAAGGATGAATCAGACTGTGAAAACCGACAACGACCTCTTGACCCGAAACGTAATAGCGTCCGCATCGGCCGACACCATCGCCGTGGAGGTGAATGGACGCGAGGAGATTCGATCCTGGGATAGCGTTACATCGGCAGGCGCAACGTTCGTGAACCACGGCGAGGCAAAGATATTTGTTATCGCCATCGCCTTCGACGACGGGCGGACTTTCGTAGT
Source organism: Parasphingomonas halimpatiens (assembly GCF_036663795.1). Taxonomy (NCBI): domain Bacteria; kingdom Pseudomonadati; phylum Pseudomonadota; class Alphaproteobacteria; order Sphingomonadales; family Sphingomonadaceae; genus Parasphingomonas; species Parasphingomonas halimpatiens. The sequence continues at coordinate 57,414 of NZ_JAXOJP010000029.1, read as the reverse complement.
GGGCGAGATTGATACGGGTTGGCCGCAGGTGATTGAGTTTCTGCACGTCGGTTTGCCGGGCGTCGAACCCTTCACATCGTGGGGGCCTCGGCTCCTGGCAGAGCCGGGCGTCGTGGCGTTGTTCGATCGAGGGGAGTAACGTTGAGCGGTTAAATGTCGAGCTCGACCGGCAGGCGTTCGGCAATACAGGTGAAGAGCGCGATTGGGTCCGAACCAAGCGCCCGCGCAATCGCGCAGAACTCGATCACATCGATCCGGCGCTCACCGCTTTCGACGTAGGAGATGAAAGGTTGTGGGCGCCCGAGCCGCGAAGCCAGTTCGACTTGCGTAACGCCGGCGTCCTTTCGTGCAGTGACGAGCACGTCCAGTAGGGTCGCGTAGGCGTCGGTGAACACTGACTTGGACAAAAGGAACCGCGCGGAAGTTCGAGGCAGTCCCTTCCCCTAGATATGAACTTCGGATATATGAGTTTCATATATTGCTGGGGGATAGCGATGCGGACGAAACTTGGTGCCGGAGCGGCCATGGCCGCCATTCTTGTGCTGGCCGCGTGCAAACCCGCGACAACGCCGGCAGCCGAGCCCACGGTAGCGGTTGCTCCCGTCCCTGCTTTCAGCGCTTCCGACGAGGCATCAATAAAGGCTGATGCCGTAGCGCGCCTTCAAAAGCGGACGACGGGCGCTGCGATCATGGGCACCCTACATTCCTGCTCCGAATATTTTTCACTCGGCATTCCGCAGATTGTCGATTCCACGCTCGGAGAACAGGCAGGAAAGGTCCGGCTACTGATCCCGATTGCCGTATTCCATCCAGAGCCATCTGGTACAGCGCCCGACATCGGCTGCTACGGCTACGCCCACCCGGGATGGCTGCTCAACCAGCCGTACAACGTCACGTTCGAGTTTCAGGTTGAGCGCTGGCAGACGGGGTGGCGGGTCGCAGAAATACAAGCCAACGGTTTTTGATCGCCGCACTTCTCGAAATAGCGACCGACGTATTGAACAGCCCTGTAGTTTAACAACTATGTGTAATAGGTATCTAATTCGACGTGTGAAAATTAATTGCCACCGAAATGGTTTTATTTGTAATTTGACTTGTCGCCATGCGAGTGAAACTCTCAGCCTTTCCAATCATCGGTCAGGGGGATGCGGATGATCGCCAGATATTTGTCGTGCGGCGTTTTGGCGATGTTGGCCGTTGGAAACGCGCACGCGCAGACGGTGCCTGGCTCATCCGATCCAGCGCGTTTGGGAGACCGTTTCCGTCCCCCAGAGACGCCCCAGGCAACGCCGGAAATAAGGGTGCAGGGCGACAATGCGACTGCACCGCCCGAGCAGGCGACAGACACGCATTTTACGCTTTCAGCCGTCACCATCGATGGCTCTACCGTCTACGCGGCCGCTGACTTCACGCCGCTGTATCAGTCGATGCTAGGTCACGATGTCACGATTGCTGACATATATCGGCTACGCGACTCGATAACCGCCAAATACCGAGCGGCGGGATACATTCTCTCGCAGGCCATCGTGCCGCCACAGAAGATCGAGGGCGGTGTCGTACATATCCAGATCGTCGAGGGATCGATCGGCGCGGTCACTATCGAGGGCGATGGAGGGAATACGCAGCTCGTGAGCGCGATGGTGGACCGCATCAAACGGTCCAGTCCTCTGAACGCTCGCGACCTCGAGCGATACACGCTGCTCATCGACGACCTTCCCGGCGTTTCGGTGAGCACGATCTTGAAGCCGTCAGTGGGCACGCCAGGAAACGCCGATCTCGTCGTCACCATCACGCGAAAGATGGTCGAGGGCTTTGCGAGCAGCGACAATCGCGGATCGCAGGCGATCGGCCCTTTTGAGTTTGCTACAGGTCTTTCTTTCAATTCCGTGCTCGGGTTGAATGAGCAGGCTTCGGTGCTGTTGGCGACTACGGCGCCCACTCGCGAGTTGCGGTATGTCTCGGGCAAGTATGCTCAGGTGTTGAACCCGGAAGGGCTGCGGCTCGACCTTGCAGGATCATACAGTCGCTCGCAGCCGGGCGGTTCACTTCACGTGCTCGATGCGCGAGGCTTCGGCACCATTCTGAGCGTCGCGCTTAGCGAGCCCGTTATCCGCAGCCGTTCCCAAACGCTTCGGATCGGCGCGAGCTTCACCTACCAAAATTCGCGCACCGACCTGCTCGGCTTCCTCTTCTCGCAAGACCGGGTGCGGTATGCGACGGCCCGCGTCTCATATGATTTTTCCGACCTCGCACTCGGGAACGCATATCCCGCCGCCAACCTCGTCGAACTTGAGATCAATCATGGCTTCGACATCTTGGGAGCCAGCCGCACCGGCTCGCCAACCCTCAGTCGCGCAAACGGGCATAGTGATTTCACGACGCTTGCCGGTGAACTCTCGCGGGTGCAGCGCCTTGGCCCGCAGTTGAGCCTTGCGGCCTCAGTGAGTGGTCAATTCGCCTTCGATCCGCTTCTCTCGTCCCAGCAATTCGGGCTTGGTGGCAGACGCTACGGTCGCGGATACGAACCGTCCGAACTAACCGGCGACAAGGGCCTGGCGGTTTCGATCGAGCCGCGTTTTGATCTGCCACGCGGGGCGCTTCCGTTCGGCGTCCAGCTTTACGCCTTCTACGAGGTCGGGAAGGTGTGGGCGAAGGCTCCGCTTGCCGGGCAACCGGGACATGAATCGTTGTCGTCTGCCGGCGGTGGCGTGCGTCTGTCGATCGCCAGCCACGTCTCCGCCGATTTCGAACTCGCCAAGCCACTCACGCACGACATTGCCTCGCGGGGGGATCGCAGTTGGCGTCCCTTGTTCGATGTCTCCGTCAGTTTTTGAGGAACGCGCCATGTTAAGCCTTCGCGCCCGCCTTCATGCCTCCGTCGTTGGTTCGGTCAGTTTTTCGCTGTTGCTCGCGTCCATGCCAACGCCAGCTGCAGCCGATCCAACCGATGGTATGGTCGTCGCTGGCGCGGCCACGATCGCGCAGCCTGCGCCTGGCACCACAGTCATCACGCAGACCAGCCAGCGCGCCATCATCGACTGGCGCTCATTTACTATCGGCGAGAACGAGTCAGCGCGCTTCGATCAGCCCAATTCCTCGTCGATCGCGCTTAACAGGATCACGGGCGGCGCGCCCACAACCATACAGGGAAGCCTTCTCGCCAACGGCCAAGTCTGGCTGATCAATCCGAACGGTATCGCGTTTGGGCGCGGGGCGCGGGTGGATGTCGCTGGGCTCATCGCCACGACGCTCGATATCGACAACCGCGACTTCATGGCGGGACGGTACACGTTCACTGGGCCAGCCGATGGGCGCGGCACGGTCACGAACGCAGGACACATCACCATCAGGGATGCAGGCCTCGCTGCGCTGGTTGCGCCTGGGGTCGAGAATTCCGGCATCATCGAAGCACACTATGGCAGGGTTACGCTCGGCAGCACGACCGGCTTCACCGTCGATTTCTATGGCGACGGCCGGACGCGCTTTCTTGCCGGTGACAGGCTTTCACGGGTGCTCGATGGTATCGGGAACGACAAGGGCCGTGTCGCGGTCACCGTGAACGCGGCCAAGGCCATCGTCGATCATTCGGTAAACCTGGACGGCGTGTCCGAGGCGACGGGACTGAGCGTCTCTGGCGGCTCCATCACGCTCACCGGTCCAGCCACCGGAAATGTATCGGTGTCAGGCACCGTCGACACTTCCGGCCCAGAGGGTACTGGCGGACATATCGACGTGACGGCGAAGGACGTGCGGCTCGCAAACACGGCGATCCTGAACGCCTCGGGCGGTAATCAGGGCGGCATCGTGCGCATTGGCGGCGACTGGCACGGGCAGGGAGATCTTCCGACCGCCAGCGCCACGACCATTGATGACGGTGCGCTTATTCGGGTCGATGCAGCGCAGGGTAACGCTGGTTCGGCGGTTGTCTGGTCAGATAACCAGACCCGGTTTGCCGGGACCATTCTCGCGACCGGAGACACGTCCGGGGGAAGCGTTGAGGTATCGGGCAAGCGCCGGCTCGACTATACCGGCGCCACCGACCTGCGCTCCGCAAGCGGTCGCGTCGGCACGCTTCTCCTTGACCCGCAGAATGTCAGGATTGCGACCACGGGCGCTACGCCCACGCTGCCCGCAAGCGGCGCGACCACGTTTGTGCCATCGGACGCAGATTCAATTCTGTCAGTTGCGACGCTTCAAAATGCTTTGGCGCTTGGAAACGTGACCGTCACGACCGGGACCACCGGCACGCAAGCCGGTGATATTACAGTGGCGAATAGCTTCTCGTGGAGCAGCGATACTTCGCTGACCCTTGCAGCCTATCGGAATGTAAATATCGCCTCTGGTGTCACGATTACCAGCACTGGCTCAGGGACCTTTGTATCCCGGGGATCGATCTTTTCAAGCTCTTTGAACTTGATTCTCCGTGCAGATACCACCGGCACAGGCATAGGAACAGTTTCCTTCGCGGACTCGACATCGAAGATTGACTTTTCTCATACTAACGGGCTTGTCTCTATATATTATAATCCCAGCGTTGATTATGCCCATCCGACGGATTATTCTGCCTTTGTTAATTTCGGTTCTGGTGATATTCGTCGACCCATATCTTATATGCTCGTGAATTCTGCGCAGAATTTGCAGGATATTAATCAGAATATCAGCGGAACGTATGCACTTGGTCGAGATATAGACGCAAGTGTCACTGCCACGTGGAATAGCGGCCAGGGATTTGTGCCCATTGCCTCCTCAAATGGTAATCCAGGAATAAACGGTCAGGACCAAGGGTTTTCAGGCCTGTTCGAGGGAGGCGGACACACCATTTCGCATTTAACGCTTAACTACGGGGCGTCAGCCAACATCCAGCAATTTGGTCTGTTCGGAGTTTTGGCCGGCGACGGCACAATCCGCAACGTGCGGCTCACCGGCATCGATTACACTGTGGGTGGAAGCACCGCCAACAGCCGCTCGGTCGGGGGCCTCGTTGGCTACGCCAATCGTGGAGGCACGTTGATCGAAAACGTTGAGGTCTCTGGCACTATCAAAACGACGTCTGGTCCTAACATATCTATGGATGTCGGCGGTATCGTCGGTACGAGCGCGGGCACCACGCAGCGAGTGCGAAGCAACGTCGCTATCTCGTCCAATGGCGCGAATGTTGGTGGCGTCGTAGGACATTGCTACTCAACGCCGGGTCCCGCCGCCTGCTATGTTTTTGAGGCCGAAGCGCGCGGATCAATCACAGCGACGCTGTCTGACCGGGAAGCCGGGTCATATGGCGGTATTATTGGGGTGCAGGAAGCAGGCGCATCGCTTGCCCTTATGAACTCGTTTTCATCCGAAGCGATCACGGTAAGTGGCGCGACCCCTCAGGCTGGTTATGGCGTCAACGTCGGAGGCTTGGTCGGAAGTGCTTCATCAGACCCGTTTTCGCCCCCTTCAACTCAGTATTCGATCGCGGTCGGCAAGATCACCGTAGGGAGCTCCTTACTTTCCTCAACGAACACGCATGTCGGTGGCGCGATGGGCCTCTATCCCGCTACGGGCGATTTTCAGCGTGATCAGGCCGTGCACGATGTCTATTGGGATACCGACACTTCCGGGCAGGGGACCAGTGCTGGCGGACCAAACGTCAAAGGCAAACGAACTGCCGATTTAAAGAGCGCGCTGCTTACTGGCTTTGACACCTCGATCTGGGCTATCGATCCAAGCGTCAACAATGGATACCCGTTCCTCAAGTGGCAATTTCCGCAGAATGCGGCCGGGACGGATGTGTCTTTCGGCAATCCGTCGCCGACTCCTACACCAACTCCGTCGCCGACACCTGCGCCAAGCCCGACGCCGACTCCAACGCCGACCCCCACCCCCACTCCAACACCGACGCCCAGTCCCACGCCGTCTCCGACACCTACGCCGTCGCCAACTCCTACCCCCACACCAACTCCCGCTCCAACGCCTTCGTACCCACCCAATACCTCCCCTGAGGCTTCAGCAGCAGGGATTACTCAGACAAGTCGTCTTTTAAATGATGTCAACGCTCTCGCCCCCTCACATTACGGAATCGGAGATTGGATAGGCAACGCCTATAGCGAAACCGTTGGATTCATTCTGGATAGAATTGGATTCGGGACTTTTGGCAATGCTGTTGGTGCCGCAGGAACAGCGAGCGATGCCGCAAAGGCGGTCGCGGGGCTTGCAGCGAATAAGTTAATTGAACTAAATACTCCCGGAAGTAACTTCAATACGATAATTAGTCTGCACGTCGATGATTTGAGAATCTACTCTTTAGGCGAAGTCACCAAGCAAACATATGGCGACTTAAAAGGTACTAGTTACAACGCATTTTCGGAAAGCGACGTGAGAGCCGCTTTGATAATTTTGGCTAAGAAAAACGGGATTATTCCGAGATAGGGCCTCGCTTTAGTAGGATAAAAAGACTGGCGTAATCATAAGTGCACAAGTTACAATTATTATTAAATAAAATGGCGATTTAGTATAGCCGCCGAATATAGAATTTGATGGTGATGATGTATCTAATTCGTCAAGGCGAAACTGAATAAAACATACGCCTAAAATCAACAGCGCACTCCATGCCACGAATACAACGCTTGAAGTAAAACCAGATTTATACCATTCGTAAATAGCAGTAACGGAAGACAATATTAGCAATATTTGCATGACAAAATTATATCATGGTGAAATTAACCTATTAAAAATCCATGTAATAGGGCGTAGACAATGAGACTTGGCATAATTCTATCGGTATTGGCTCTGACTGTGGCTTATCCTGCCTCAGCGGAAACACTAACTAACCGCGCGATCATCGCCTTAAGCGCCAGCGGCATTGGCGACGAGGCGATCATCGCCAAGATTCAATCTTCCGATGCGAAGTTTGACCTTTCCACCGAGCAGATGCTCGCGCTAAAGAAGAAGGGCGTCTCTGGCCCCGTCATTGCCGCCATGATCGCAGCTGACAATCAAAGTAAGCAGCGGGACGCTCCCCAGGCCACTGCATCGTCGGGGACGCGTGAACGGCCGTCCAGCGGAGGCGTGCTCGCGGCCAGACGCCCCGCCGGCATATATCTCGTGTCGGGCGGGCAACTCATACGCATTGATTTCAACGTCTCCGGTCAAACGAGGACTGGCGGAATGCTGGGGACGATGATGACGGGCGGTATCGCCGCCACGAGCATCAAGACGATTCTTCAAGGGGAAAGTGCTCGGGTGAAGACGAGCGAGCGAACGCCTACCTTCTATTTCTACCTCCCCGAAGGAGCTAATCAGGCCAATTTGAGCAGCTTTGAAGCCCAATCAACGACTCCCGTTTCGCCAAACGAATTTTCCCTCATTCGCCTAACGCGCAAGAATGGTAGCCGCGAGGCCCGTGTCGGACGCGTAAACATCGGCGGCGCCAAAACAGGCGTGATGGACAAGGATCGGATCGATTTCCAATATGATGAGGTTCGCCCTGGCGTCTTTTCCGTAAGGCCAGGCGTCCCGCTCACACCGGGAGAATACAGCTTCGTAATGATCGGGGCCGGTGGCGCCAAGCTCGCCCGGTTCTTCGATTTCTCGGTTCAATAACTCATATTGACGGGCGTTTCACAGGGGCGGGGCCAGAATGTGATCGATAGTGGACAAGCCCGCACGAGGGTGCCGGCAATCGCCGTTCTGACCTTGTCAGTCATCGCTCCAGCGGCAACATATGCCCAAACAGGAGCAGCGGATGGCACATATTCGCAGCCCGCTGACATGCGAACGCTTGGCGCTCAGGAGGGGCATAGTGCGCCGGCCGAGGCATTTCGACCCGAGCTGACGTGTAAGCGCCACAACGAATGCCTCATCGTCATCAATAACAATCCCGAGTACCTCGTCAGCGGCTTCTACATCAACGATGACGGGGCTAAAATGCACGACGGCTCGATAAAGTGGTCGGGCAACCTCTTTCGCCCCGATTTCATGCTACAGCTTCACCGGGCATGGTGGGTTCACCGATCGACGAAGCTCGGGTGCCTCATCCTTGCCAAAGCCGAGATACGCGAGCGCAAGCATCGGAATCATTTGTGGGAAACCGAGGTGCAGCGCTTCGACACGTGCAAGAACGCCATCCCGTACACGATCCTCTATGTGAACCCGCTTCCGGAAGATCGCAGTGCAACGGCGCCGGCCACCAAGACCGCCGCTCCAGAGGCTGAGCATTGAGCAGGGCGCCTACTGCTGACATGCGAGACAGAGATCCTCAATGACCAAGCTGGGTATCAATTTGGCCTTAATTTCGTGCCTCGTGGCCTCAGAATTCGCGATGCCGCCTGCCCAAGCACAACGCGTACGTGACCTAAGCGCCCCCGGCTGGGTGCCGATGGATTTACGTCCTTTGGGCGTCGCGCTCGGGGTACGGGCCCCTGATCCGGAAGTCTTTCGAACGCCTCCCAAGCAGGTATGCGGCATCCATCTCGGGTGTATCGTTATCGTGAACATGACCACGAAATGGGACATCGTTGGCTTCTCGTTTGATATCAGCAAGCCGGGTCACAAGCCCGTGTGGTTCAACCAGTTCACCGGGAAGCTTCACCCCAAAAGTGCAACGATATTGATGCGCATTGGCGATAAATTCATGACCGACGTCCCGTTGAAGGTCATTTTCCGTAATCGCGAGACGGGCGAGAAAATTGAGCAATTGTCATCCGTTAACCTCTTCGACGACCCGGCGCACACCAACATCATGCTAAGGGCGAATGTTGTAAATCCGCAGGTGATCGTTGAGTCTTCCCCCACCGATGCTCACTAAAAAACCGGGCGTCCGACGACGCTATAGGTGCCGCGTTGAAAACCGCCTCGTGTCTGGCATCCGCAGAGCAGCGATAGCGCATTTGGGCTGGAAGCCATGCGATTGTGGAGGCGCTTTCGCCGCCATTCAATGCACCGTCGGTCGTTCGGTGACGATTCCGCCGAGCATCTGCCGGCGCGCGCGGGTGCATGACAGTACCGTCTCGTGAATCTCGGACTCCATGATGCGGTTGAGTTCGCGTAAACCCTTGAAGGTCGCGTCGAGCGCGGTGCGGTCTGCGGCAAAGGGGTCTGCCGATACAAGATCGCAAATGCCAGCCATCATGGCGCGCAGTTCGCCGAGCTGGCCAACAGCTTTGTGGGCGCGCTCCGGCAGGTCGAGCACCTCCTCCCCGTTGAACAGCCCTTCGATAAAGCCATCCAGTTCCTGCAACCGAATCTGACCAAATCGTGCAAGATTTTCGGCGGTCGGTTCCATTGGCACCCGCGACAGACGAAACGGCTGGCTGCGTTTCTGGTGTCGCGTCAGGTCATTCCACAGTCCCTGAACCAGCGCGCCGAGCAGGTCGTTGACCTCGTCCATGCCGTCGAACACCGGTAAAGATCCGCCCCACAAGCCCTTCACGATCTGCAAGGGCGAAACCGCGAGTTCCGGTGAGGCAATGCCGCCGAGAAATCGCGTGCGCACCGCGTGGAACGGCACAGGGCAGGCGTGCCGCACAAGTAATGCCCGGATCGCTTGCTCGCCGGGAGGTTTCGTCGCCGCCTTGGTCGTCATTTCGGCTACAGCATATCAATGGGGAATTGTCGGGCCAACCCATCATCACCATCCAACAGAGAAATGCCGATCGACGTTGACGCAGGCACTGCGCGCCCGGCTTTATGATCTGCCAATATCCATCACGCCCCGCGTAGTGACCCACGGCTCTTCGAGGAGTTCCGAAAGCACCGCTTTGGGGACGCGCCAATTTGCGCCGAACGATGGCTCACTGGCGAAGGCGAACTGGCCAGAATATTGCGGTTCACCCAGCCGTTTGATGTACGCAAGGATGTTGCGCGCGTGCGTGGCGTTGGTCGTGACGGTTAAAACGTGCAGGTTCGGCAAGCCCCAATGGGTGCGGTAGGTTTGGCGACGCAGTATATCGAGATAGCCAGCGATCTTCGTGCCGAAAGCATTCTGCGCAATGTTCCTGCGCTCGATGCTTTCGGTGTTCCGATCGACCTCAACTGCAAAGAAGCGGAAACCGACGCCTGGGTATTCCAAACCGAAGAGTTCGTCGGGGATGAGCGCCTTTTGACCCATGCCCGCGATCGGGATCGCCATGGGGTTGATGGCGTCCTTCGTTTCCTGGGGACACCGTGGATGGGTGAGTATTTCCCAGCGCGGGATGTAGCGCAGGCCCTTTGATGGTGCCGTGAGTTCAAACGACGCCCCGACGCACGCCTGCATGAGTTGGTGCAGAAATGGGGCGGTGCGCAGGGGTGCGTATCGGGAGGTGATCCCGCGTTCCGCGAGCAGGGCCTTCGCCCTTGGCGCGAGATCATAGACGACGTGTTGATAGCGAGCATTGAAGCCCGCGAACTGCTGGGGTGGCCGCAACAGGAGCGGCCCGTTGGCATCACCGTTGTAAAACTCGGTCAGCCGGTTTTGGAGGTGGGTATAATCTCGCCGCAGATGGCGGGTGAACTGATACAAATAGTGCGTCGGGAGCGGCCCATGGCGGTTGATGGCTTCCAATATGATATAGTCCGCGCCGGTCAGAACGACCTTTCGGATAAGCGCGTTCGGCGGCGCAGATCGCAGGCGTCGATTGAGTTGGTCGGTTTTCACGCACAGCCAGATATCGCGTTGAAAGAACGCTGTAAAAGGTCAACATAGTTCGCGACGGACACCTTTGCGCAGCTACGGTAGCGGGTGAGCAGCCAAATTTTTTCACCACTCTGCTGAAATATCTTCGTCCGGCTGCTGTGGAGGACCGCGATCGGCAGCGGCCTGCTGAACAGACGCCGAAATTGATACCCGCGCCCGGTTGCGCTCAATGAGCTCTTCAAAGGCGTCAGGCGAGAGTTGCGGCATCAGCGCGGGAGGTTTGATCGGGATGGACACCGCCTGCGGCGTCACGTTCCGGATGTGCGCGGCGAATTGATAGCGGGGCTGGTCGAGCAGGAAGTCGGCCGTGGTGCGCATCTCCGCTGCCATCGCTCGCGCGTCTGCCGCCGACAGGCCGGATGCGAACTTGATACTGGTATTGGCGTGCAAGGATGATTTGAGGCTGCCGGTGGCCTGGTCGAGATACTGATGGGCGAAGACGCATCCACATTTGTATTTGCGCGCCTCGGTTAGCAGATCGTCGATATTGCTGCTGAAAAACGACGCGGCCTCGTCAACGATCAGGAATGTCGGCTTGCGATCGGCTTCCGGGATTGCGGCGCGTTCGAGCACGGCTTGCAGCACGAGCGAGATGAACAGCCGGCCGAAGGTGGAAGAATTCTCCTTCAGAAAATCCTTGGCCGTATCGACGAGGATCACTGCGCCTCGGTTCATCTCGGTGAAGAGGTCGACCTTTGTCTCAGGGGACGTGAACAGCCGCGCCATGGTCGGGTTTTCAATGATGGCCTGGAGGCGATACCGAATCTGCTCCTTGGTCTGCTCGAAGGTCTTGCTCATGAAATCGCGCAGGAAGAATTCGCGCGGGATCTCCGGCAGTGCTGCGATGGCGTCGGCATAAGGCGCCGGGTCGCTCATCAGCTTCATCATATCGAGGATGGTCGCGTTGCGGCCCATGGTGTTGGGCAGCGACAGCATGAGCCGGGCCACATAGCGGAAGAATACGTCCTGCTTGCCGGTGAGGCTGAGGTTTGTGAGGCCACCAAAGAGATAGTTGAACGTCTGGATGACGCCGGCCGTCACCTGCTCGCGTGTTGCCTCGTCATATTCTCCCATCCGCTCCCGGTTGAGGGCGAAGATGTTGAGTGCGGGCGGATGCTGCGTGTCGCGCGGGTCGATTATGATCAGGCGATCATCGATGCCGAGGTCGGCGTGCGTGAGCCGGCGGACCAAATCGGAATGAGGGTCGATCAGGACGATGGTGGGCGGATCGTCAGATTTGAGATCGTGCAGGATCAGGTTTTCAATCAGGGTGGTCTTGCCCGCGTTGGTGCCCCCGATGATGTGCATGTGGCTGAAGCGGTCTTCTAGCGTGAGCTTGAGCGGAACCGGGGTGGTGAACACGTCATGGAAGGGCGTGCCGGCGAGATAGGCATCCACCAGCTTGTCGAGCGGAAGCGTGCTGTCGTCGGGCAGGATGATGGGTTTCTTGCTCGCCCCGTCGTCAGGGTCCCTCCCGGTGATGGCGCACATATTTCGATAGAGCTTGCGCGTGACGGCGACAAAGAGGTGCTGCGGGAAATAGTCGTCCAGCGTCCCCCAGACTTTGGCGACAGTCAGCCGCGGCTCGGGCAGCGCATAGATGAGGGGGATGGTGAATGGCGTCGGTGCCTCCATCTCGGGTAGGTCTTCAAGGAAGCCATAGACGAGGCGGATAAGCCCGCCCTTCAATAGCCCCAGTTGCCCGTCCTTGTTGGAGAAGAAATACTGCTTGGCGTAGAGCAGGTTCCGATATTCGACGAATTCCTGCATGCTCATGCGGTGGAAGTCGGGCGGTGGCAGCTCCCAAATCTGCGGCTCAAGATCGAGCAGATCGTGCATCACGCCGATGAGGATATTGTCGATGTCATCCGGCAGGTACGGGACGGCACCATATACCGCCTTGCCCACCGTTATTTTGGTCTCCGCGAATGCGTCCTGATGCGCCTTCACCCAGGCATAGAGGCGCTCGGTTTCCTGTATCTCCCGCTGCTTCTCATTCGTGAAGCGGCGGAAGAACGGGATATAGGTCGAATCTCCGCTCAAAGGACGTGGCAGGAGTGGAGCATGAACAAGAACAGGATGACGCCGCCCGCTATCATGATTTTCTTGCGCGTTGCCGGGTCGTTCCAGTCGAACGGGAGACCGAAGGTTTCCGGTTGCGCAACGTACTCCGGATATGCGGCGCCCGGCGCCGACTCCCCATCACGATACTCCGACGCTGGCGTATAACTGAGGGCTGACGCTGGGGCGATGATCTGCGGGATTGGCGTGGTCGTCTGGGCTACGATCGTCGGCGCAGCGTTGTTGAAGTCGATGAGGATTTCCCGGCCGTCGAACGCTGACGCGGCGTGCAAATATCCCTTCAGATTCTGGCAAGCTTCCATGATCGCCTCTTCAGCGCCCATCAACTCGTCCAAGCTCTTGCACTCGATATGCTGGCCGCGCTGGAGGCTCGCGATCGAGATGTTGAGTTTCAGGCCCACCATGGCGAGCGTGGCAAGGGCTTTCAGGCTGCCCATGGTCGAGCCGTCCTGCTGCGCCGCGCTCTTGTCCAAAAGGCGTTTGGACGCCTCGCTGTTATAGATGACTTGGCTGGCAAGCTTGTACCGGCTGATGTCTTGCGCTTCGGATGGCGTGAACTCGATCCGGGCATCGAGGCAAAAGATGACGTTGGTCGTCATCACGCCGCCGGTTTTCTGCGAGCGTTTAAGCTTAAGTTGCATGATCAATTCCCCCAAGACGGGAGGAAAGCCAACGCGCGAAAAGAGTCAAGTAACGTGCTGTGATACATCCATTTTGGCTGTATTATTAGGACCGTCGTGGTTCGGTTTCGTCTATTGGATATGCGAGAGCCGAAGATATCAGATAGATTTCCTATTGTTCGTCTGCGGTTGTGTAGCGCAAACGGCAACCTCTCTTTAGGGGCGATGCCGGTTAGGCGTCGTCCCGGTCCTAGAATAAGGAAAAGAGAGGTGGGTCGGGGTGGACGTTCGGCGAATTGTGTAGCGAAATCAGTGCCAAGCCTGGGATATTCACCGGCATACACTATACGGGTGCGTATGCCGGTGTCGTGTGTCGTGTGGCGTAGAGATATGCCCATTTTGCGGTGTCGACACTGCGGGGCCGCATATCGCCGAGCCCGATGATCAAACATCGGTTTCGGTAACCACCTCGGCTTTCGGCGTGCGGATTCTGAGCGTGACCTTGGCGGGTGGGGCTTGGGCTTGCAGCCAAGCCCGAGCTTTGCGGCAAGTGCGCGGCGCAAGTTGGCGTAGGAGGCGGCAACCATAGGGTCATCGCGAGTGAGGCCGAACGCCTTCCAGTATGTCACTGGAGTATAGCAGTGATCTACTTTGCCCCGGACGCCGGACGCACCTCAACGGACAGTACTGGCTTGCCGACTACGTATAGTTTGAGCACACGTTGTACGTCGCCAGGGGTAATCCGCTCGATCCCTGATATCTCATCACGGTAAACGATGGACGCTCGGGGATCACGTAGCACGCGCTCGATACGCCCTGCCCAGTAGCCGTTCGTCTCGCGGGCCTTTTTGTGCGCCTCGATAATTGGTGCCTTCGCCCGTGCGAACGCATCGGCGTCGATCGGTTTGGTCGCCATGGCAGTAAGCTCTTCGGCAAGGACCTGCCGGAATTCGCCGAACTTTTCCGACGGTACCTCTATCCCAGCGAGCAGATAACCCTCACCCGGCAGGTCGAGATCATTGGTCACGGCGACGAACGGGGAATAGGTAAGCCCAAGCTTTTCACGGACCGTCTCAATCAATCGACCGGCCAGCAGCGCACGCGCGACCTCGAGCGCGTAGCTGTCGGCAGGCGCCGCGTAATAGTCCGTCGTCGCCCAGAGCTGTACCGCGACCGCCTGATCAGCGCGACCGTTGTGGTGAAAAACAAAGGGCGAGGCGCTTGGCCCGACCGCTGCAACGTGATCCTTGAAGAGCTCGCTCCTCGGAGAAATGGCGCTAGGGAGTGCGCCGAATGTTGGGGTGACCGCTGCGATGGCCTGATCCACGGTAAGGTCTCCGACCATGATAACATCGGCGGGCGTCGTTGTCGCAGGACGGATAAGCGGCGCGAGGTCGGCTGGCGTCGTGGCCGCGACATCGCCGACATCCGGCAGGGCTTTCCATCGTGGATCGCCGTTGTGGGTCAGAGGACCAAGGACGCGCGCAAGCACCGTTTGCGGATTGCTGTCGATTGCTGCCAGCTGGCCCTGCACCTGACCCGTGACGCGGGTGACGCCATCAGGCCGATAGGCAGAATCGGCGAAATAGGCGGCAAGAAGCTGTGTCTCGAAAGGTAGCTCGTTCGTGCGCGTGTCGCCACCTATGGCAAAGTTGGTATCACCGATCGCAAGCGACAGACCCGCATTATGCCCTTCCAACGCGCGCTGCATCGCTCCCCAGGTCAGTTTATTCGTACCGCCCTGCAACCAGGCTGGCCCGCCAAACGCTGCCAGCCACCTGCTGTGAGCCTGCTCGGGCTTCAGGCTGACTATACCGCGCCCGAACGAGACTTGTACACTGACGCCGCCTGCGATGAATTTGGTTGGCTTCACCGCGAGCCGCGTGCCGTTGGCAAAAGTAACAATTGTCACTCCTACCTCGTCGGTCGTACGCGCGATGACGTGGCCAGGTGTGCCGAAGCTGGAATAGGGCCAGGCGACCACGCTTTCCTGCCCGCCCGCTGCCAGTGTCACGTCTCGCGCCGTCGCGAGGGCTGCCGCGAGGGCCTTGTCATCTCCGCTCGTAGCGTTGCTCGATGATCGAAACGCGAGTGGACCTGATCCTGCGAACGCATCGCGGAAGGCTGTTGTCGCGTTTTCAGGCGTCACGGTTCCGGCAATTCTGTCGACAGTCGCCAGATCTTGCGCGGGATTGGTGACGACCTCATCATCGGTCACCGCGCCCACGATGGCGTTCGCGATGGCTGGGTTCGACCGGGTCGCGGCACCATCGGCGCTGGCCTGAAAGCCCGGGCGCAGAAGTGCCATCGCCCGTGCGATGTCTGCAGCGCTGATCCCCTGCCTCACCAGTCGCCTCTGTTCCACCAGCGCACCAGTCAGCGCCTCACGCCAGCGTCCGGGCGTCGGAACAATGTTCAGGGTCGTCACCTCGGCGGTGCCGAGGGCATGGTTCGACTGCACGGCGGCTGCACTGAATGGCGCGTCGGCCGCTTGTGCGCGCTCGCGAAGCCGAAGATTGAGAGCGACGAGTCCGATCAAGCGAATGAACCCCTCGCGTTCGCGCACTACTGTGTCAGCTCGTAGATCCAGCGGCCGTGTCCAGGTCAGCGTCAGCGATTCGCTGACGCCAGGTACCGTGAAGCTTTTCTCGGCGATCGGGCCTATTCGCGGCGCGCGGACAATGAGCGTCTCGCCAGAGCCGACACCATGCCAGTCGCTAAACCGCTGCTTGAGCTGAGCCTCGACGGCAACGGGATCTACCGCGCCCACGATGACAATCGTTGCGTTCTCCGGCCGATAGTTTGCCTCGTAGAAACGGCGGATTTTGCCGGCCGTTGTTGCCTTTATGCTATCGATCGTGCCGATCGGCACTCGCTCGGCCACCCCGGTTCCCGCCAGCGTGAGCGCCAGTTGCGCCTCTGCCGCCTCTTGGTTGGCCGACGCGCGCAGGCGCTCCTCAGACAGAATAACCCCGCGTTCGGCATCGACCGCAGCAGGGTCAATCTTCAGGCGTCCGCCGATCTCGCGGAACAGCGTCATTCCGGTGTCCAGTGCTGTCGCGTCCGCTTTTGGGAAGTCGAACTGGTATACCGTCGCGTTAAAGCTCGTGCCGGCGTTGGTATCAGCGCCGAAGGTGAGTCCCTGCCGCTCCAGAATGTGGACGACGTCGCCATCGGCGATATTGGCACTGCCGCGAAACGCCATGTGTTCAAGATAATGCGCAACCCCACGCTCATCGTTGCGTTCGGCTAATGATCCCGATCCGACTATCATCCGCATTGACACTGCGTTCTTCGGCGTGTCGTTGCGCTTTATCGCGTAGCGCATGCCGTTAGGCAGCTGGCCGAACCGAATGTCGGGGTCGGCCGGGCGCCCTGCATAGTCTTGCGCCCATCGCCCGTGCTGCCGCTGCGCGCCAACGATGGCCGTTGATGTGGGTGTGACTGTCTGCGAAAATGCCGATGGCGCAGGAACCACGATCGCGAGAGCAACAATCAGAGCAGGTATTGTCTTCATACTAACGAGTTCCACTTCGCGACGCGACATTTTGGGTTACTCCGTGCTGCCGCTGGACGCTTGCGTCAGCGACGGTATCACCGAAACGTTTAACGACACAATCGAGGCGCAAGCCTTCGCCCATGATGGTATTTCCCCGTAAAGCACAGACATATCAAGGATTCCACAATGATTGACGACACAAGTATTAGAGGTCCGGCACTTTTTGATCCTGCCCACTCCACTTGCCACCGAAACATGGTTAGTCGGGCAGGCGCTGAGATTCGAACGAGATCGCGCTCGGCGTGATCGAAAGCCTGACCTGTCAACACCTCGGGAAAAGCGGTGCATCTGGCGCTCTGATGCCCACAAGAAGATCACGGGGCAAGCGCCGCATCCTCGCCGACAGCTAAGGGTATCTCGTCCAGGCGATGAGGAAGCAGCGGGACATCTAGAAAACCGACGAGTCATTTGTTCAATATCTGGTTTGATAGTTGCTCGCGGATCGGATCGAATTGAGCAGTAATATCGCTCAATGTTCCATTGGTTGCTGCGTAGATTCGATCCGCTGATATAATCGTTTCCAGCCGGTGCGCGATAATCACGCGCGTGATGCCCATTTTTGCGATAGCAGCATTGACCGCTTGTTCGCACACTGGGTCTAGATGGGAGGTTCCTTCATCCATCACCAGGAGCTTGGGCGCCCGGTACAGTGCGCGCGCCAGGAGCAAACGCTGCTTCTGCCCTCCGGACACAGACGATCCCATGTCGCCGACTAACGTCTCAAACCCCATTGGCATTTTGGCGATGTCTTCTGCCAATGCTGCAGCTTGTACCGCAGCGGTGACTCGCGTCATGTCTGGCGCGTCATCGAACAGCGCGATATTGTCGGCTAGACTGCCTGCAAAAAGATGATCGTCTTGAAGAACCGCACCAATCTGCTCGTGGAACTGCTTGTGCCCGAACTGCGCGAGCGGCACTCCGTCCACCAGCACTTCGCCTTCGTCGGGCTCGACCAGCCCGAGCAGAATTTTGACCAGGGTCGATTTGCCACCGCCCGAAGCCCCGGTGATCGCGACATGGTCGCCGGGCTCAACGACAAAATTGACGCCGCGCAACACCCAAGGGTCGCTCGGACTGTAGCGGAAGCTCACGTCGCGCAATTCCATCCGCCCGGTCAGCGTCCGCTCGCTATGATCGTGGTGCGCGAAGCTGGTGTCTTGGTCGGCCAGCGCGATGTCCGACAAGCGATCGAGGTGGAGCCCGAGCATTTTGAAGGCGATTGCCTGGTCGATTAGGGATGTCGCCTTTTGCAAGAACTGCGTCTTGTAGGCGATATAGGCGAACACCATGCCGACGCTGAAGCCGCCGTCGATCACCAATCGGATCGCCAACCAGACACTGATGATGGTCTCAAGTCCAAAGATCAGCGTGTTCGCGACTTGTTGCCATACGCCGATCCGTGACAGAGCGATTCCTGCGTTCATCGAATCGGTCAGCCGGGTCTGCCACAACGCATGGCGTTGGGTCTCGCGGTTGAAGAGCCGCAGTGTAACGATGCCCCGCAGCGACTCGATCATGGTGGATTGCTCGCGGCCTGCCATGATGATGGCTTCTTCCTGCGCCTCGCGCTGGACGCCATAAGACACCGCACGCACGACTCCGTAAAGCGCGAAGGCGGCGACCGTCACCACGCTCAACAGCGGGCTATAAAGCAACATCACTGCCAGCGTGAACACGGTCAGCGATCCGTCGAGCACCGATCCAACCGCACCTTCGGTGAGGAACTGGCGAATCGGCGTGATCGACTGGAAGCGCGACAGGACATCCCCGACATGGCGCTTCTCGAACCATGCAACCGGCAAGCGGAATAAACGGCGGGCGACATTGGTCGCAATGCCGTACCCCAGTGAGGTACCCGCCGAGAGCAGAACGAACTGCCGCAGCAAGGTCGCTCCGGCATTAATCAGCGTGAACAGGCCGAAGCCGAGCGCGAGTACCGCCAGCAAGTCGCGATCCAGCGCGGGCAACGCACTGTCGAGCGCGACTTGCATGTAATAAGGGGAGGCGAGCACGAACGCCTGTAGCACCAGTGACAGGACCAGCGTCTGTACCAGAGCACGTTTGAGGCCGGTGATGCGCCGCCACAGCTGCGACAGTCGCAACTGTTCGCGTCGCTGCGCCGGTTCGAAATCGTCGGCCGGGCGCAATTCCAGCGCGACCCCGGTGAAGTGGTCCGACACTTCGGCGAGCGCGAGCCACCGCGACCGCCCATCGGGATTGTGGATGAGTGCTTTGTCGCCGCGAACCGCCTCGAGCACGACATAGTGATTCATATCCCAGTGCAGGATCGCGGGCAGGTGCAATTTGCCGAGCTGGTCGAGCGGTAGCTTGACCGCGCGCGGCGTCATCCCCAGCTGGTCGGCGGTGGCGATCAGAGACTTCAGCGCAGCGCCTCGCAGCGAGGGCTGGAAGCGCCGCCGCAGCGTACCGAGGTCCATGTCGAGTCCGTGATAGTTTGCGACCATCGCCAGCGAGGCGAGGCCGCATTCGGCAAGTTCGGTCTGCCGAACAAGACGGACGCGCTGTCGCCGCAGCAGGGCAACGTCCAGGAGAAAGCTCATCGGTCGCGCACCGCAAAAATGGGTTCGAACAGCCATTCGAGCAAGCTGCGTTTCTCGGTGATGATTCGGGCTGATAGCGCCATGCCGGGTAGAAGCCGCTGTTTTCGGCCGAACGCCTTGACCCACGGCTGAATCAGGTCGGCGGTGACCAGATAGACCGGCACTTGGCCGCTCGCAGCCTGACGTGCCACCGCAGCAGCCGAAATCTTCCGGATTCGCCCGGGGATTGTACCAAAACTCTGATAGGGAAAGGCATCCACGGAGAACCGAACTTCCTGCCCTTCGCGCAGGAAACCCGCTGCTGCAGTCGGCACATAAAGCTCGACGCTTAGTACCGCCTGTGTCGGCAGCACCATCATTAGCTGTTGCTGCGGACTAACCGGCTGGCCGATACGCGCGGTCAGCGCGGTCACCATGCCATCGACCGGCGCGACCATTGCGTAACCCCGCGACAGATCGGCTTGCGCGATCTGCTGGAGCAATGCGGCACGGCTCGCCTGCGTATTCGCGACTTGGGCTTCGGCTGATGCACCCGACTGGTCAATCGAGCGTTCAGCGGCGGCCAATTCAGCCAACTTGGCGGAGCGCAACTGGCTGAGCTGCGAAAGTTGCTGTCGACGCGACAGTAAAGTTGCTTCTCGCGTATCGATATCATGCTTGCTGATAAAGCCGTTGGCCGCGATTTGCCGGGCGTTGTCGTAGTCGGATTGCGCTGTGACGATCAGCCGCTGCTGATCGTCAGCCTGTGCATTCAGGCTAGCGAGCTCTTGCGACCCGCCGTGGACCTGTTCGCGCAGCCGCGCCTCGTCGGCTTGGGCGGCGCGCAATGTCATCGCGTTCTGGGCGACGAGTCGCGCATCCTGTTCGTTTAGCGCCCGCCGGATCCGCTCGGGGGCGGTGTTCCCGCCGATCATCGCTTCCTCCGAGCGGACATAGAGCAGCACCTGCCCGGCGTGAACATGCTGGCCCTCCGTCACCGCCATAGACTGCACTATGCCCGGCCGCGACGGAATGATCGTGGCCACGCCGCGGTCGAGTGTCACCTCGCCCGGCACCGTCTCGACGCGCGCATACGATCCCGTCGCTAGAAACGCCGCGGTTGCGATCAGTGCCGCCAAAAGCAGAAAACCAATTGCCTGCCACGCCAGTGGCGTTGCCAAACTAACTGTCCCTTGGAGACGATCGGTGCGAAATCGTAACACCTCCTCTCGAAACAGGGGAGTGCGCTGCTCTGCCCCTAGTCCAGTCATTCAGGCTTTTCCCGTCAAAGTATTCACGTCAAACGGCCCATGATCCAAAGGAAAATACGAATGCTATCAGCGTTAAGGTTGAGCCTCATAAACAGAATCCCGCTCGCCGGACCTAAATAATTTCGGCTTTGCGAGAGCGAAAAGCTGAAGAGAGAAAGCAGCAGTTCGGGCGGCCTCGGCTATTACTGCCGAACAAGGTGCTAACGGGTGCGGTGGTCGAAGCCCGGCGGTCAATAGGCGGCAACATCTACCTGTTGAAAGCCAGTCCGGCGCTACCTCTGGCCCGCGCGACGAGTAACCGAATTTACGACTGCCATTGTTCCTGTGACAGCGGTCACCTGAGCGTCCTGCTACAAGTCGATATCGTACTTGACATCGGCAACGAGAGCCCGATCCATCTCCACTAGCGCGAAGAGATTTGAGAAAAATTCTCTGCCGGGAAATGCCGCTGCTCGTGCTGCTTGACAGCGACTACGCCGAGCAGCGTCTACATACCGCTCGATCCTGACGCCCGCTAAATGTGTGACTATGTTAGCATTTCGAATGTTCCATCGCCGGCGCAGTGCCGGGTCGGGTAACGGGAATCGACCTGGAAGCGCGCACTGTCCTGAGCGCTTCCAGGCCGGACACCGTCAGGGCGATCCCGAACAAAAAACCCAGAAAGAAGACCCCAGACGATCCCGTTCCCAGTGGGGTGTACCGCAACGCGAACACGGATGCAGCAAAGAAGACCAGAATTCCCGAAATTGCGATCTTATGCTTGGTCATGACCAGCCTTTCAAAAAACGGCCCTCGTTGCGCATCTCGCAAAGGTATCGGTAGGCTATTTTTCAGCAGTCGCAAGAGTGGCAGCGATGAGCATCGTTCCGACGATCGCGCCACCCACGCCCAGCGTGCCGATCGCAACTGCGCCGATGCCGATGTACGTAAGGGCCATCACCGCTGACATGCCGCCATCGACGAGATCGCACTCTTCAAAGGAAAGTTCTTGGATCATCGGTGTATTTCCCTATTCAAAGATGGTAGGTTCAATTACTTTAGCAACTCTGCAGTCGCGCCGAGAAACGTCCCGGCAATGACCAGACCTACCCCACCGGTCGCGACGCCGACACCCACTGCCACTGCGCCGATCGCCATGTAAGTCAGATAGGCTCCGGCGGAGAGTCCGCCATCAACCGCATCAATCTCCGTCGAGCAAAGATCGACAATCGAGCCGGCCGTCCCGTGCTGGTCAGTCATGTGTTCCCTTTCAATTCAGACCGTAACCCCTTTGATCACAATCCAAAGCTCTTTGACCATAAAAGGAGGAAGTGGTCAACGCGCGATCAGGCGATGCAACCAATGTGGATGTATTTGTTGTAACCAATGTGGATGTATTTGTTTCTTTGTTCCCAGCTTGCGCGAGGATCGTACGAATACGCGTGCCGTGCAGCGCTCAACCTCAATCAGGCTACTCAGAGTTTTCCTCCGGAGCACAACTGTATGGTGGTCAGATACAAAAAAGGCCGATGGTTTCCCATCGGCCTCAAGTGACTCCGTTCAGGAGCCGGGTGTATCGCGTTCTGCGATGCGTGCGGTGAGCCAGTCGTGTACTTCCTCATCGACCCACCCAACCCTTCCAGGGCCGAGTTGCACCCGTTTGGGGAACTTCCCGGCCGCCTCCAGGCGGGCAATGTGCTGTGGGCTGTACAAGACCATCTCACGCACGTGCTTCTTCGATAGCAACCTCATGTCATGTCACTCCCGTTAGGGAGCGTCATGACGCCCAGGGTTAAGCCTCGGCGAGCAACCGTACCATGAACGCTTCGTACTTCGCCAGAGCTTCACACTTTTCTTCTACGCGGTCGTAACGATCATAGATTTCGTCGAGGACTGTCGGCGCGTGGTTGATGAGTACCTCGCAAATCTCGCGGGGTACTTTGAGCCGCGCCATGTTTGATCGGAACGTGCGGCGGATGTCGCGAAGCGTCCAATCCTTGGTCCCCGTCTCTGCCTGAATCTCCGCCTTTATCCGATTGAGGGAGCCGGCGGTGAGAGGCTTCTCGTTGCTGTACCGGCCGGGGAAATAATACGCGCCGGTGTCGGGGCGATCGGCCAGCACGCCTTGCGCGAGCGGGAGCAGCGGGATTGCGTGATCTCGGCCGTTCTTCGTGTGCTCACCTGGAATAGTGAGCACGTCATCGACGCGCCATCCCCGGTTTAAGACCGTCGTTTCCTCGTTCCGGGTGCCCCAGAGTATGAGGAGCCGAACAACGACCCGCGACCCCTTTCCCGAGGCCTTCCAAACGGCCTTGAGTTCGGCGTCTGTTAGCGTGCGGGTGCCTTTCGTATCTTTGCCGGGCGGCTCGTATCCCTCCATCGGCGAATGCTTAATCCACTTGCGCGGAGGCCGGGTGCACCATTTGAGAAAGGTACGCGCGGCGCGGTACACGTGAAGCTGTGTCGATGGTGTCTTTTTCAGCTTGTCGAGCACGGCGCTGATGTCCGTATCGTTGATGTCGGCAAGCCGGCGATGGTCGAGTCCCTTGAAGTGCTTCGTGAGCATGAGCTTCATGAGGTGCGGCCAGCGCGAGGTCGAACCCTTGTAGTTTTCGGCAAGGAATTCGTCGCGCGCGACCGCCCATGTTTTGGATACGACCTTGGCTTCAGGCGTGGTCGACAAGAGCTTTTTCGCTTCTGTGCGGGCATCAGCAAGCGAGAGGTCTGGGTATTTGCCGATCGCTTGTTTCGCGCGGCTGCGATCTCGCACGACAATCCATGTTTTCGATTTCTTGCCAACACGAATGCCGAAGCCCGCTGTCTTGGTGTCAAAGAACGTCTCGTATTTGTCGGACCCTTTCAAGGCCCGCACGCTGACGTCGGTCAGCAGCATCTTCGCCATGATCTGGCTCCTTTCTGGCTCCAAAATCTTATGGGAAAGAGCCAGAAACAGTGTCTCACATGAGCAGGGTATGAGACAAGAAATAACGTAGTTACAATAGTTTGGTTCACATATGAGCAGCCATGAGAAGGCAGAAATCGAGCTTCCCAAGCTTACGACGGGGGTTCGATTCCCCTCACCCGCTCCACTTTCCTGCCCGCCGGTGTTCGCCCGCGACTGGACAATCCCTAGAAATCCGCGCTATTCTGCCGAAATCAGGCCGTAAGCGTTCGCCCGTATTCGAATGAAGCCGCCCTAGGATGGGGGTATCATTGGGGGGTACTCGTCAAAGGCCGTTTTCCGTACCCCCGACCGATGGGGGTATCTTGGGGGGCGATTCCCCGGAAGGGCGAGGCAAATGGCGCTTACAGACATAGCGATCAGGAACGCGAAACCTGGGTCCAAGGCGACGAAGCTGACCGATGGAGCTGGCATGTTCCTTCTGGTGACGCCCGCTGGCGGTAAACTTTGGCGGCTGAAATATCGGATTGAGGGACGCGAGAAGCTGTTGGCGATCGGTGCCTATCCGGAGATCGGGTTGAGCGAAGCCCGGAAGCGGCGGGAGGATGCCCGCGCCTTGATCGCGATTGGCAAAGATCCGTCACGCGAAAAGCAACGCGGCAAGGTCCGCTCCCGAATCGACGCCGAAAACACCTTTACCGCCATCGCCGCCGAATATTGCGCGAAGCGGCGGCGCGACGGGCAGAGAGCTTGGGCGGAAGCCACCGCCACCCGTAGCGAATATCTCTTGTCCCTATTGCGCGGACCTATCGGTCATTTGGCGATCAATGAGATTGAACCGGCGGACGTTCTTACCGCTATCCGCCGGATCGAGAGCAAGGGTAGATTGGAAAGCGCGCGGCGAACGTTGCAATTGGCCAGCTCTGTTTTTCGCTACGCTGTCGCGACCGCTCGGCTGGCATCGGACCCGACCCGAGACTTGCGCGGTGCACTGACTGCGCCAACGGTAACGCATTATGGGGCCATCACCGATGCCGCTCGCGTTGGCGAATTATTGCGCGCTATCGATGACTATGACGGACAGGGGTTTACCAAGCTGGCCATGCAGATTGCTCCGCATGTGTTTGTACGTCCCGGTGAGTTGCGCCACGTTGATTGGAGCGAGATCGATCTGGACGGAGCGCTTTGGACCATTCCGGCGGAAAAGACCAAGATGCGCAAGCCGCACCATGTTCCGCTATCGGTGCAAACGGTCGCGCTGTTCCGCGAAGTCCGTTCCGCCACCGGGCCGACGGGCTACGTCTTCCCGTCGATCCGTACGCGCTCCCGTCCGATGAGCGAAAACACCATTAACGCCGGGTTGCGGCGGCTCGGTTACACTAGCGATGAAATGACCGCGCACGGCTTTCGGGCGATGGCATCGACCCTGTTGAACGAAAGCGGCAAGTGGCATCCCGACGCAATCGAGCGCGCGCTTGCGCATGGTGACAGCGACAAGGTTCGTGCGGCCTATCATCGCGGTGCGCACTGGCAGGAACGGGTCGAGATGGCGCAGTGGTGGAGCGATCATCTCGACATGCTGCGGGCCGGCGCTTCGGTCCTGCCATTTCCCGATCGTGCAAAAGCTTAGGAAATGTCGGGAAGTGGGTGGGAAGTCGACGGTCCGCTTTCAGATGCCGGAAAGCGAAAGCTGCCGTTGTCAGCTTTTCCAGTTTATGACCACGACGACGACAAACGGGATGATGGAAACCAGCGTGTTTCCGATCGCAACCCGCTTCGACATAGGCGAGCGGGCATAATGGGCAAGTCTCACGCCCGCGCGCAGTGTCCATCCCCAGCCGACGACACACAGCCCAATCGTAGCAAGCATTTGCCCAGTCATGCGGACTTCATAACCCATCTCGATTTGGTCCGCTATCGGATGCGGATCAAGTACGTCGCAATGGCAACAAATTGGGCGCTTGCCGCCGGGCAGCTTTGCGTCCCGACACCTGCCGGTCGGCTATCAGGCGGGCCGCGTAAATCGACGGCGCCGGAACGGCGAAACGTGGTGGAAACCGGACACTGAGAGTGGACCCTACATGAGTGCGGGGTATTATGGCTTAATGGACCGACACGCCGCCATCGAAATGCTCAAACGCGAAGGGTTCCACGCGTTTGAACTAACATGGAATTTCGGAGACACCATTGGGGTTGCCGCCTTGCCGTCACAGGATGGTAATATTACCTGCTATGGACTTGTGATGTATATCTTTCCAGTCGATGGTAGTCGTTGGAGTATCTTGGATACGAGGGAGGTATCCGCACCAGAACACGACTGCAGGCTCCCGCTTCGCGAGGCTGTTACGATGACTGTCGATTTCATGCGCGAGGCCTTGACGGCCACTCAGTGATATTGACCGCAACTGGGGCGGCTTGCCGTCGGGCCGCTTTCCGCCCCAAAACCTGTCGGTCGGCTTTCAGGCGAGTCGCGTCGATCGATGGCCCCGGAACGGGGAAAAGTGGTGGGGAACGGGCCGTCCGGTTCTAGTCAGTCTCGCAATGTAACGGACATACGTGTGAGGTGCGCCAGCTACAGAAATCCAAAAATAGCGGCAGACGACAAACCAAATATTCCCAGCCCGAACAAAAGACCGAAACATGCGGACCCGACGAAAAACCAAAACTGGAACGGGTCTGCGGCTCTGTCGTAATGCTGCCCTTTCACATTGATGGCCTTGTAGGCGGCCATGACATAGAGGCGATTTACCATGAAGCCTGCGACGCCGCCGGATACTACGAGCAAGGTAATGGCTAT
The DNA here is from genome assembly GCF_036663795.1 of Parasphingomonas halimpatiens. Lineage (NCBI taxonomy): Bacteria > Pseudomonadati > Pseudomonadota > Alphaproteobacteria > Sphingomonadales > Sphingomonadaceae > Parasphingomonas > Parasphingomonas halimpatiens. The sequence goes on along the minus strand of NZ_JAXOJP010000029.1, from coordinate 31,010 downwards.
CAGCATAGATTGACTTTCAAATCCTTCGGCTACTGATAGTGGCCGGCGGCTCCAAAGTTAAACAAATGTCCGCTTTCAAGATTGTAGCTGGCACCTGCAAATGTCGCAAACTGCGAAGGATATCGGGCGCCGGCAGGCGTACGATATCCTCCAATGTAGGAACCCGCGGGCCGCGCGCGGTAGGCTATGGGGTTTTCGGTTTTTGAGGGTTTCCGGGGATCGCGCTGGCGCCTGTGCGGCGGATCAGACGTGATGCCGACGGGCCAAATTTTGGCGGGATCGGACGATGTCGTCGATGTGGCAGGGCGCAGATCGGGGCATGATCGAGGTCGATGACGGTGGTCGAGGCGCGCGGGGTCATTGCCCGAAGCGCGGTTGCTCGGGCAGATAGCGAGGCCAAGCCATGCCGGATCATGGCGCGATCTCTCGGTTCGGCGATGTGCCGGATGGCGGTGCGCGCGGCTGGCACCAGCGCTCGAAGGCTTCGATGATGACCATGTGCCCACCGCAGCACGGGCACGGTGGGCGGACGTCGGCGGGTTCCTCGATCCTGTGGTCATTGAGCGGCGGAGCAACGTTCAGCAGTTCGCGGGCGCGTTCGAGGCTGGCCTTGCGGGCGGAGCTGGCGAGCAGGCCATAGTGGCGGATGCGGTGGAACCCGCGTGGCAGGACATGGAGCAGGAAGCGGCGGATGAACTCGTTCGTCGTGAGCGTCATCACCTGCTGTCGGTCGGCGCCGCCACGGCGATAATCCTTGTAGCGGAATGTGACGCCGGCCTCATCGAAGGCGAGCAGTTGTGAATCGGCGTCCAAATCGGGACCCCCTGTGATCTTGTCGATAAGCGACTGATGAGTCCGGAGAAAGGGGTGATCGGGTGGGGTCCCAAGTGGCGCCGATTTCACGGTAACTCACCCTTTCAAATCGTTCTAGCTCAATACCTTAGCGAAACTTGATGGGGTCCCGCGTTGGACGCCGATCCACAGTTATCGGACGCAACATGCAACGCCACCGGCATCAGGAGTTCAACCGCTTCCTCAATGCGGTCGAAGCCGAGCTACCGCCCGACAAGGCCGTCCATGTCATCCTCGACAACTATGCCACGCATAAGCAGCCCAAGGTCCGCGCCTGGCTGGCTCGGCATCCCCGGTGGACCTTCCACTTCGTGCCGACGTCCTGTTCGTGGCTCAATGCCGTCGAGGGTTTCTTCGCCACATTGACCCGGCGGCGACTGAAGCATGGCGTCTTCCACTCCATCGTCGACCTGCAGGCCGCCATCAACCGCTTCATCAACGCGCACAATCAGCAGTCGAAGCTCTTCGTCTGGAAAGCCGATCCCGACCAGATCATCGCTGCCGTCCGGCGTGGGCACCAAACGTTGGAATCAATCCACTAGCTCGCCGGCGGTGTAACGCTCGCTCAGGAAAGCCGCCGCGTCCTGGCGCGGCGAGCCGGGGACTTGCCATGCGCGCGACAGGCATAGCCCGGGTATCGATGCTCGACCGCATCAGGAAGATGGAGCCCATCCACAGAATCCAGCCCCAGCCGAGGTAGAACGAGCTCGAGTCAAGATAATTCATCGGGAATCCTCCTCTGACGGCCGGCAACCAACGCAGATTCCATGACTGATCGGCCGATCGGCTGAACGGTGGCGAGGAGAACAAGATGACGTTCGCCAACCCTGGTGGCGAGCGACGGAATCTAAGCATGCCTGCGGCCTTGACGGTCGCCATGTCGACAATCGGCTGCGTAGTTTTCGGATCCTTTAGCGATGACGGATCGGCACCGCGACCGAGCGGGTCGATGATCAGACCGTTCCCGCCGATACGCAAAACGCTGATCGAGTCGAAAGCGGAGTTCCAGACCTTGCAGACGCTCGTCAAACGCTGCTGCCATTCTGTCCAGCGTTCCGGCCGCTTTGCAGCTTCGCTGTCCCCAAGCACGGACCGATCCCAAAACGCGCGTCGGCCATCGCCGCTTGAAGGGCAAAAGGTGGACGCTTCATTGACTTCGCGGCGATTTATCTTTTCACAGGCAAGGTTCGCGGCGCAATCGGCCTCATGATCGCGAGCACCATGTATACGACCGTGGCTTATGTGATCCACGAGAATGCCTGGGCGCGGGTGACGTGGGCGTGGTGGCCACATAGACGTCAGAATGTGGCCGCGGGGAAATGGTGACAGGTATTCCTGTCCTGCTTTTCGTTTCTTCGGCGGGTCCGAACAATTGTACTAGGATTACCAGCATGAAGCCACATATGCTTCCAAACAATTTGCGTGAAAACCCTTTCAAAGGGGAGCTGACTGATGAACAGTTTCAGTCGATTTTCGCGCAAAATATTTGCTATGGCGTACTCGACGAAAACTCAATCATCGCTATTACTGATGTTAAAGGTTCAATAAAGTATGCAAACGAACAATTCGTTACATTATCAAAATACTCTCTGCCAGAGATTATCGGAGAAAATCATAGAATTCTAAACTCAGGGCGCCATCCGCGCTCATTCTTCGAAGGTATGTTTCGCGATATCGCAAAAGGGAAAAAGTGGCGCGGTGAAATTCAGAACCGCGCGAAAGATGGCTCCTTCTATTGGGTCGACACGACGATCGTGCCGATCCTTGGCGAAGGGAATAAACTTCTCGGTTACGTCGCGATCCGGACCGACATCACCGACCGCAAGCAACTGGAATTTCGCCTCGCGGAGCAGGCGCAGGATCTCCTGCGCTCCAATGAGGAACTGGAGCAGTTTGCCTATGTGGCCTCACATGACCTGAAGGCGCCTCTTCGTGGCATTGAGAACCTGGTGAGCTGGATCGAGGAAGATCTCGAGTCCTCGCTTACCGGCGATACCCGCACCAACATGGACCTTTTGAAAAGCCGCGTGCGGCGGTTGGAGAGCCTGCTGGACGATCTGCTCGCCTATTCCCGTGCGGGACGCGGTGAAACGGCCAGTGATCTCATCGACACCAAGGCGCTGGTCGGGGAGCTTGTCCTACTCGTCGGCGCCCCGCTGGGCTTCAGCCTTGTCGGCGGCGAGACCCTGCCAACCTTGCACACGGCTCGTGCGCCCCTAACCCAGGTGCTGCAGAATCTGATCAACAACGCGATCAAGCATCACGACAGCCCGGCAAATGGACATGTGTGGATCGAAGCGGTTGCGTTCCCCGACGCCACCGAGTTCACCGTTACGGACGACGGACCTGGCATCCCGGAGCGTTTTCGAGAGCGCGTCTTCGGCATGTTCCAGACGCTCAAACCTCGCGATGAAGTTGAGGGTAGCGGAATGGGGCTTGCGATAGTCAGGAAGTTGGTTGACCGTCAGGGTGGAAATGTCTGGCTAACTGAGAGGGAGGCCGGGCAAGGCCTTTCGGTTCACTTCACCTGGCCACATAAATAACGGGAACGCATATATGGCGCCGATGGTAAATCTGCTGCTGGTTGAAGACGATGAAGTCGATGTCCAGGGGCTTAAGCGCGCTTTCGCAAAAAGCCGGATCGGCAATCCGATCACAGTCGCGCGCGACGGCATCGAGGCCCTTGAGATTCTGCGCGGCGAGAATGGTCAGGTCAAACTCGCCAAACCACACCTGATTCTGCTCGACCTGAACATGCCGCGCATGAACGGGCTCGAGTTTCTCGAGGCGATCCGCGCCGACGAGGATCTGAAGGCGTCGGTCGTCTTCATGATCACGACATCGAAGGCCGAAGAGGACAAGACCCGCGCCTACGAAAAGAATGTTGCGGGCTATATCGTCAAGCAGGATCCCGCCAACACCTTTATGCAAGCGGTAGCGTTACTGGAGCATTATTGGAAAATCGTCGAATTTCCCGAGTAGAGACATGACTACCCTGACCACAATTCTCCTGATCGATGACGACAAGGTCGACCGCACGATGGTGCGGAGGGCCCTTGAGAAGTCTGGACTTGAGCATATCCTCGTCGAGGCGCCGGACGGCGCGACCGGCCTTCGTCGCGCGGAAGAGCAGACGTTTGATTGCGTGCTGCTCGACTACCGCCTCCCTGATGTCGATGCCTTTGAATTACTGACTGTTCTTCTGTCGCCGAAGGGGGGTGGCCAAGCGGTCGTGATGTTAACGGGCGAGGCCGACCAGGAGATCGCCGTTCGCCTGGTGCGGGCGGGCGCGCTCGATTATCTGACCAAGGCCGAGGCGACGCCCTCGAGCCTTGCTCGGGCAATCCGCTACGCGAAGGCGCGACGGCAGTTCCTCACCGAGCTCAATGTGGCCCGTCGCGAGGCCGAAGAAAAATCGCGCGCGCTCGACATCTTAAATCGGCAGAAGACTCTTCTATTTTCAATCATCGCTCACGATCTCCGTAATCCCTTTCAGGCGCTGCTCGGCCTATCGACCATTCTATCCCAAGCTGTGTCCGCGAGAGATATCGCCTCAATCGAGCGTCGCGCCCAAGGCATCAAGGAGGCGGCGGCACAAGCCTATGCATTGATGGAAAGTCTGTTCGCGTGGGCGAGCCTGCAAATGGATACGGCGACAATTCGGTTGGTTGACGTCGACCTTGAAGAGATCGCCCGCGAAACGGTCCGAGGCGCGGCCAAGGCGGCGACTGAGAAGAATATCTCTCTTTCAACCAGCTGTTCGAGCATCCAGGTGCGCGGGCATCGCGACATGCTCGCCGCGGTGCTGCGCAATCTCGTGAACAATGCCATCAAGTTCACCCCGCCCGGCGGGGCGGTCACAATCACCGCCTGTCCGCGCAACGATCTCGTTGAAGTTGAAGTTACCGATACAGGCGTCGGTATGCCTCCACACAGGATTTCCAACCTGTTCAAACTGGACCAACGCACTTCCACGACCGGAACCGTGGGCGAACAAGGCAGTGGCTTTGGTCTTCTTCTCTGCCGTGACCTTGTAGAACAGCTCGGTACCGAGCTCACAGTCAGCAGCACTGTCAACCACGGCACAAAGTTTCGTTTCATGCTGGCTGGCGTCTTGGAACTGGCTGGGTAACCCGATCTGGGTATAAGATGCCTGTCGCGCGCTGTTCGGTCAGGCTGCCGCGCTGTCGCCGCCGACGACGTTTGGTGCGCCTAGGCCTGCGGAAGTGGTGGAGCGGCGGCTCCCCACCCTCCAGCGACCTTCCGAACGTCTGCCAACGGGCAGAAGTGCCATCAGTCGGGCGAGATGTAGCCGGGGCATATTTCTGGGCAGGGGTCTTTTCAAAGTGGCGGTGGTGTGATTCACCCTGTCGATGTCTCGCGGACGTTCTGGCCTTTTCGATGATGTCGCGTTGTCGGATGTTCGGCGCGTCATTTCGGCTATGTCGGATCAACTTGGAGCTCTTCAGGAAGCTGTAGCGACGCTGACGGCGGAAAAGTCGTCGCTGAAGACCGAGAACGAGGCGTTGAAGGACGAGATCGCGCGGCTGAAGGGATTGCTGCCGCGGCCCAAGTTCACGCTCAAGCTCAAGCCATTGGGGATCGCCTGCGCCCACTCGCGCGCTTCGACGATCCGATAGGCGGGCCAAGGACCGAGGGTATCTTTGTGGATCCGCTTCGACGCAGGGACTCGCCGCGTGTAGCGGAAGATTTTTTTCCCAGAGGGCAGGTATTCGAGCAGAAGCCCGGGGGTCTGGGGATCGGTCAATCGCCCGGTACGAAGCGCGTCGATCTGTGAATCGGCGTCCAAATCGGGACCCCCTGTGATCTTGTCGATAAGCGACTGATGAGTCCGGAGAAAGGGGTGATCGGGTGGGGTCCCGCGTTGGACGCCGATCCACACCAGAGGGGCTGGCAGGCGCGCAAGCAGCTCCATTCATTGGGGGCCTTATTGGGGGCACTTTCTCAAAGCGCTGAAATTAACAAAATGAGATAAAAAGGAAATACTATGGGAATTGGATTCCCCTCACCTCCAGCTAAGCCACAGAAATTCCTGTTTTTTTGGTTTTGCCGTCCATGGAATCGCTGCGAAATTCCATGTCGTGGGAACCCGGCGGGAACTGCTGCGGCGCGGGCACCAAATGTTGCAATCAATCTGCTGGCGAGAGCTCGACGCCATATAGGGCATGGTGCGTAAGGATGAAGAGCGTGCGGCCCTTCTCGCCTCCGACGAGCAATTGCAACGGCCGCGCCGGCACGTCGATGCGACGGACCAACTTGCCGTCGGCGGCGTAGACGAACACCTGCCCGTTCGCGACATAGAGGTTGCCGGCTGCGTCGCGCGCGACGCTTTCCCCGCCCCGCTCGGCGGCGACGCGCAGTGTCGTAACGCTGCCATCCGGACCGACCACGCCGCTATAGGTGCGGTTCTCCGAACTGTTGGTCAGGAATACGCGCTCGTCGGGATGGGCGGCCACGAGCCCATAGGCATCGAGCGAATCCGACCAGCGCCAGTTGCGATAATCGTCGGCTCCCTGATTCCACACGCGGAAGGCGGGAAGCACGAGCGATCCATCGGGCGAAACATATTCCCGCGCCTTCTCGGCGGACATCTTTTGCACGAAGAAATCCGCCAGCGGCGGGAACTGGTATGTCGCGGGATCGATGCGGTCGGCGAATTCGCCATTGGCCCAGACATTGCCGGGCAGCAGCGTCGCCGATGCGTCGTGCGGCACGGCCGGGGTGGGCGCGATCAGCTTCACGTCGGCGGGCTTGGCCGGATCTACGCTGTAGACGGTGGCGTCATGGCCCGCCGAGGACAGCACCAGCAGATTACCGGAGCGATCCACCGCCAGGCTGACCGGATCGAGCGGCGCGTCGGCGACGATCGACAGCCCTTCGCGCCGCGACCAGCCATGGATGCGTTGAAAGTGCCGGTCGACGAAATAGAGTTTGCCCTTGGCATCGACCGCGCCGCCCGCGATCGAATAGAAGCCGTCGGCGAGCTTCTCGACGCCGGGCGAGGCTGGCACCCCCGCCGGCATTGCCGCGGCGGGGAGAGACGGCAGGTCGAGCCGGGCGAACTCACGCTCGCGCACTTCCTGGCCGCTGGTCATGTCCTTGATGGCATTTTCGAACGGAAACTTTCCGGCGCGCAGATAGGTGCCGCACCCCTTGTCGTCGCAGCTCGCAAAGCCGCTCTCGCCGTTCACATGCAGGTTGCGGAAACGGATGTCGGCAGAATTGGTCAGCCTTACTGCGGCATCCATCGGCTTGATCGAGCGGGTGACGCGGTAGCCGTGGTAATTGGCGAACAGGATGTTGCGCGAATTGCGGAACTCGGTCGAGGTCGCATCGACGCCATCAACGACTTCCTGTTCGGTCTGTGGCGCGAGAAACTCCCAATTTTCGACATGGTCGAGCACGATCTCCGAGCGGTAGTGATGCTCGGCCGACAGTTCGTAGACATGCCCTGCCGTCTTGGTGCCCGACACGTAGAAACCCGCCTGGGCCAGCGTGTTGGGCGACCAGATTGCCGCGAAGGTGCCGCCGCCGCCATCGGTGACCCAGATGCTGGCATGCTGGCCATCGAAGCGCGCGCGCGCGTCCCCGAAACCGATCGGGCTGCCCTTGGTCAACAGGGTGCCGCCGCCGCCCTGGATCTTGACGTCGTTGACCATCGACGCCGCGCCGGCCTTCCACAGCAAGGCGGTGGCGCGCGGATTGACGCCGCCGGTCCACAGGCCGAGCCCCGAGACGATCGCGTCGCCGCCGCGCGCGCTTTCGAGCAGCGCTTTGGCGCCGCCGACCCCCCTATAGGCGGGCGTCTCGTCGGGCAGGTACAGGTGCGTAAGGCTTGGATGCAGCGCGATGAGGACGCTGTCGGGACGCAATCTGATCGTGTCGGTAACGCGGTAGCGCCCGATCGGGAGATAGAGCACGCGGTGCGTATCGACCGCGCGCTGGAGCGCCGCAGTATCGTCGGTCGCGTCGTCGCCCGCCACGCCGAGATCGTGGACATTGATCCAGTCGCTGACCGGTGGCAGCGCGGCAATGGCAGGTTGGCGCCGTGCCGGCATGCGCGCGAGCGGCACTATCGTCACATCGGTGGCGAACGCACCGATCGTGCCCAGCCCGGGCAGTTTCAGGCCGTGGGAGAAGTCGCTGACGCGATATTGCCGGCCATTGCCGGCCACCGTCCTGCCGCTGTCGCGAAAGCGCGCGAAGACCGGCGTGTTCACCGCGAGCGCGTTCTCGAAGCCAATCTGGGTGAAGACGCTGTTCTCCTCGGAGATCAGCACGCCCGCATGCGACACATTCTCGAACCGGACATCCTTGCCCCACAGCGAGTCCGAATAGCCGCGATCGATCTCAATCCCGATCGGCACGTCGCGGATCGCGACGTTGACCAGCGTCAGGTCGACCTCATGCTCGCGGATCGCGGCGTCGCGCTGCCCCTCGAAATCGGAATCGAGCAGCGTGAACTGCCACGCCGGCGACGTCTTCTCCGTGAGAATGCCATAGCGGCCGCCATGGAAGTGCAGATCTTCGGCCTCGTTGCCGGCCTGATAGATCCCGGCCAGTCCCGATCCGAGGCGGAAATCGATGTGGCGCAGGAAGCCGTGCTGCGCGACGCGAAAGCGCACCGCGACGGCACCCGCATTGCCGGCGCCGATCTCGAAATCGACATTCGACAGGGCCGAATAGAAGGTGCCGGAATTGGCGTCGGCGATCCCCTTGTCGAACGGCACGCTGGTCGGCGGCGGCACGGGCACCGTACCGACGCGGTATTGATCCTCGCCGGTGAAGCTGACCATCGCCGCGACGCCCGTGGCGAAGCCGGCGGCATTGTCACCGAGAATGATGACGGGCCTTGTCGCGCCGACGCCGAACACGCGCACCGCCGGTCGCACTAAGATCGTCCGGCTGATCCGGTAGCGACCCGATGGCAGAAAGACCACGCCGCCGTTCCCGCCCGCCGCCGCCGCGTCGATCGCGCGTTGCAGCGGGACGCTGTCGTCGGCGCGTCCGTCGCCGACGCCTTTGACGATGACCGCCTTCGGGTCGTTCGGCAGGCTGCGATAGACCGAGGTCGATCCGGCGAGCGCCGGGACGGGCGCGAGCAGCAACGCCGCGCACGAGAGGCGAAACACCCTCATCTTCATTCTCCCGATCCAACCATGCGATAACGTCGCCCTGCGTCCTTCACGCGCGGAGCACCGCGCGCCGGATCGTGATCAGGACGTGAGCAGCGTGAGCGACTGTGCCGCGATCGCGACCTGCGTGCGATTGCGCACGTTGAGCTTGCGCATCAGCGCCGTCATATGCGCCTTCACCGTTGCCTCGGCGATGCCGAGGTCGAACGCGATCTGCTTGTTGAGCTGGCCCAAACGGACACCGCGCATCACCTTGAGTTGGGTCGGCGTCAGCCGCACCGGCGCATCGGCCGCCGCCATGACATAGGGCAGCGCGACCGGCGCGGTCATGTCCCGATGAGAATTCTGGGCGTTCGCCGTCATGTCATCCTCGCTCCCTTGGCTCTTCCGCCTGTCGTGTCGCGGATCGCTCGCGTAACCTGATCCGGTCCCGTTCCGGTTTTTCCAGAATCAGTTGGACAGGTTTCAGTATGTTCGTCAAATATGCCCCGGATCAAGCCTTTTCTGTAGTGCGACGTAAATATCTGTCCTACAGGTTGCGCAGGACCGGGAGATGAATCGACCGCCGGAACAGGGGAGGACGGCGATGCCGGAAGCGTTTGAACGTCGTGCACTGCGGCTCGGGTCGCGACGGTGAACGGTGCCGATCTCCGCCTGGTGATGGCCGCGGTCGCCGGCATCGCGCTGGCGATCCTGATGATCGTGCGCGGGCGCCTTCACCCCTTTATCGGCCTGCTGTGCGGCGCCTTCGCGGTCGGACTGCTTGCCGGCCTGCCGCTCGCCGATACCGCCAAGGCAGTGCAGAAGGGCGTCGGCGACATTATCGGCGGCACCGGGCTGGTCGTCACGCTCGGCCTTTCGCTGGGCGCCATGCTGCATCTGTCGGGCGCGGCGGCCTCGCTCGCCACCGGCGCATTGCGGCTGACCGGGCGCAAGGCCGCGCCCTGGGTGACGCTGGTGGTCGCGATCATCATCGGCCTGCCGTTGTTCTTCGAAACCGGGCTGGTGCTGCTGCTGCCGATCGTGGTGGCGGCGGCAAAGGCACTGCCCGATGATGGCGACCGCGACGGCGCCAAACTCCGACTGATCATGCCGGCGCTCGCCGGCCTGGGCGTGGTCCATGCGCTCGTCCCGCCGCATCCGGGGCCGCTGCTCGCGGTCGAGGCGTTGCACGCCAATCTCGGCCTGACGATGCTGTATGGCATCATCATCGCGATTCCGATCGCGATCCTGGCGGGACCGGTGCTGGCGCGCTTCACGACGCGCGGCGTCACGCTGGTCGAACCCGTGCTTGAAGATCCCGTGCTCGACCTGGCGCCGCCGCTGCGCAGGGTGTCGCTGTTCATCGTGCTCCTGCCGGTCGTGCTGATCGCGACGGGCGAAATCGGCAAGCTGGTGCCCGGGCTCAAGGATTCGACATGGCTTGCCGCGGCGGCCAATCCGGTCCTTGCGCTGCTCGTCACCAACCTCCTTGCCCTGCCGCTGCTGTTCGGTCGCAGGCTGAGCGAGGCGACGATCCAGGACGCGGTGTGGCACGAGACGATGGGCGCGGCCGGGGCGATCCTGCTCGCGATCGGCGCGGGCGGCGCGCTCAAACAGGTATTGGTCAGCGCGGGCCTGTCCGACCTGCTGGCGCGCGTGGTGATGATGTACGCCATTTCACCGCTGCTGCTCGGCTGGCTCGTCGCGGTAGCAATCCGGCTCGCCGCCGGATCGGCGACGGTCGCGACGATTACCGCGGTCGGGATCATGCCCGGCGTGGTCGCGGCATCGGGCGCGTCACCCGAACTGGTGGTGCTGGCGATCGGTGCCGGCTCGGTCTTTTTCAGCCATGTCAACGATCCCGGCTTCTGGCTCGTCAAGGGCTATGTGGGCACGAGCACGCCCGATACGTTCCGGACCTGGTCGATGCTCGAAACCGTGATTTCGGTGGCCGGACTCGCCATGGTGGCGGGGCTCAGTTACATTGTCTGACCCGCGGCACCGTCCGCGCACCGGCGTCGAGAGGTCTTTCGTGCAAGAGGGAAGGCTGGCGGACCGCGCGTACACCGCGATCGTCCAGATCATCAATAATGACGACCTCGCCGTCGGGGACCGGCTGCCGTCCGAGGCACGGCTGGCGGAAACCTTCGGCATGTCGCGCACCATCGTGCGCGAGGCGCTGGTCCGGCTCGCCGCCGACGGCATCACCGAGGCGCGGCGCGGCGCGGGCTCCTATGTCAAGCGTCGGCCGTCGGAACGGCTCGGCTCGCACATGCCGTTGCAGGGGCTGGCGGCGACGCTCGGCACCTATGAAGTGCGTTTCGTGCTGGAGGCCGAGTCCGCGCGGCTGGCGGCGCAGCGTCGCTCACATGAACAGATGGAGGCGATCGAGTCCGCGCTGGCCGCCCTGCGCAAGGCGCTGCTGTCCAGCGCGCCCGCGCATGACGAGGATTGGGTGCTGCACCGCGCGATTGCCGAGGCCACCGGCAACAGCGCCTTCGTCGCCATTTTCGATCACCTGCAGGAGGAAGTCATCCGCATCCTGCGCGCCGGAGTCGATATTTCGCGCTCGCGCCCCCCCGAGGTGATCGGCGCGATGATGGACGAGCATGATGCGATCGTCGATGCGATCCGGGCGCAGGATGCGGACGGCGCGGCGCTGGCGATGCGCTGGCATCTGTCGCAGGGCCGAAAGCGACTTATGCCGTAATCAGCGTGCGTACAGCCTGACAGCGTTTCGCGCCCAGGCTAGCGCATCGGCGCACAACGCCTCGGCCGGGCGATAGGCGGCCAGCGTGATCGCACGCTCGTCCGCAGCCGGTCGCTCGAGCGCCGCGAACTGGCTGTCGATCAAGCTCGGCGGCATGTAATGCCCACCCCGTTCGGCGAGGTGCGCGGCAATGTCGTCGCGATCGCCGTCGAGCAAGACGAACAGGAGCGGCACCTTCGCCGTCGTTTCGAGCCGCTCGCGATAGGATCGCTTGAGCGCCGAACAGGCCGCAACCGCAATGCCTTCGCGCACGACCGCCGCGCCCACCGCGCCGCCGAGCCGGTCGAGCCACGGCCAACGGTCGGCGTCGGCGAGCGGCTGGCCGGCACGCATCTTGGCGATGCTCGCCGCGGCGTGAAAATCATCCCCGTCAAGGGCCGGGCATGCGAGGTGTGCCGCGAGGTGAGCGGCCAGCGTCGATTTTCCGCATCCGCTGACCCCCATCACGACGATCGCGGAAGGCGGCAGGCCGGTCATGTCCCGCTGAAGTGGCACCGCGCGTCCTCGGCTTTCGTTGGCGTTCGCGCGCGGCTTCGGCCACGCATCCGGAAGCGGTGCTATTGGATGCGCGGCGGCCTTTGACCATTGCGACCTTTGTCGCAGTCGCCGCCACGCGTGCTTGCGCCTATCCGCGGTGATATCCGGCACCGCGATGCCGAGATCACGTGAAAGGTGGAGAGCGATGGCGGCCAGGGCAACGAGCAGAATCGCGGGGTGTCTGATCGCCGCGACGCTGCCGACCGGCGCGGTCGCCGCCGCACGGCCGACGCCATCGGTTTCGGTCTTCGCGACGGCCCCGAACGACCCCCGTGCGGTACTGGTCAAGGCGCGCGGCGATGGCGTGACCGACGACACCCCCGCGATCCAGGCGGCGATCGACGCGGCTGCGGCCAAGCCGGGCGGTGGCATCGTGTTCCTGCCCGCGGGCCGGCATCGCCTTACCCGCACCATTTACATATGGCCGGGCGTGCGCCTGTTCGGCGTCGGCAAGACGCGGCCGGTGCTGTTGCTCGCGCCCGCCACCCCGGGCTTCCAGCGCGGTGTCGGCAGCATGGTGTTCTTCACGGGCAACCGCCCCGGAACGCCGGGACCTGCCGGTGTCGTCGCGAACAAGGTGCCGGTGCCGCCGCCGACCAGCGTGCCCTTCGATCCGGCGATTGCCGATGCCAATTCGGGCACCTTCTATTCAGCGCTGTCGAATGTCGACTTCGAGATCGGCGCGGGCAATCCCGCGGCGACCGCCGTGCGCATGCACACGGCGCAGCACAGCTATCTCAGCCATATCGACTTTCATCTCGGCTCCGGTCTGGCCGGCATCTACCAGGTCGGCAATCTCGGCATGGACCTGCGTTTTTTTGGCGGGCGCTATGGCATTCTGGCCGAAAAGACCTCGCCTGCCTGGCAATATACGCTGCTCGATTCGTCATTTGAGGGTCAGCGCGATGCCGCGATCCGCGAGCATGAAGTCGGCCTGACGCTCGTCAACGTCGCGATTCGCAAAGCGCCGGTCGGGATCGAGATCGACCCGGGTTATTCGGATTCGCTGTGGGGCAAGGATGTCCGGTTCGAAAATGTCTCGCGCGCCGGCGTGATCATCAGCAACGAAGGCAGCGTCTTCACCCAGATCGGTTTCGACAATGCGCTTGCCAGCGGCACGCCGGTCTTCGCGCGCTTTCGCGACAGCGGCAAGACCGTGGCGGGACCGGCACCGCGCTATCGGATCAAGAACTTCAGCTACGGGCTGACGCTGCCGGCACTGGGCCAAACCGGCCAGTTCGCAACGCAGATCGATTCCGCCCCGCTCGCCGCGCTGCCGCCACTGCGCGCGCCGGCAATCCGCCGCTTCCCGGATACGGCCTCGTGGAGCAATGTCCGCGATCTCGGCGTCAAGGGCGACAATATCGCCGACGATACTGCCGCGCTCCAGCGCGCGATCGACACACACCGCGCGCTCTATTTCCCTGCCGGCTTCTACCGCGTCACCAATACGCTCAAGTTGCGCCCCGATAGCGTGCTGATCGGCCTGCACCCCGGCATGACGCAGATCGTCCTGACCGACGACACGCCGGCCTATCGCGGGGTCGGCGCGGCCAGGGCGCTGATCGAAAGTGCCACCGGCGGCGATGCGATCATCTCGGGGCTCGGACTCTTCACAGGCGGGGTCAATCCCCGCGCGACCGGGCTGTTGTGGCGCGCCGGCGAGCAATCACTGGTCGACGACGTCAAGTTCCAGGGCGGGCACGGCACCGACCTTGCCGATGGCAGCCGCTTCGATCCCTATAACGCCAACCACAGCGCCGACGCCGACCCACGCAAGCGCTGGGACGGGCAATATCCCAGCCTGTGGGTGACGGGTGGCGGGGGCGGCACCTTCAACGGTGTCTGGACGCCCGATACCTATGCGCAGGCGGGGATGTACGTTTCGGATACGACGACGCCGGGCCATGTCTACGAACTGTCGGCCGAGCATCACGTTCGCGCCGAGATCGTGCTCGATCGGGTGCGCAACTGGGAATTCCTCGCGCCCCAGACCGAGGAAGAAGCCGGCGAGAGCCGCAACACGGTCGCGCTGGAAGTGCGCAATTCGCGCAATATCCTGTTTGCCAATTATCATGGCTACCGCGTCACGCGTTCGCTCCAGCCGGCGCCGACAGCCATCAAACTCTATGGCGCGACCGACATCCGGTTCCGCAACCTCCACGTCAACGCGGAGAGCGGCTTTTCCACCTGCGACGCCAATGGCTGCGGGACGTATCTGCGCGCGAGCAAATATCCGTTCGAAAACGCGATCCAGGACGTGACGCGCGATGCGGAGGTGCGCGAGCGCGAGTTCGCGGTGCTCGACGTGACCGACGCGACCGCGCCCGCCGCCGCGCTCACGCTTGCGCCGGTCGAACGGCTCGCCGGCGATTTCCACGCGCTCGGCGGCGGCGCCGTCGATGCAGCGGGCAAACTCTATTTCATCGACCGCCAGGTTCATCGCATCCATGGCTGGTCGGCACAGGAAGGGCTGACCGTCATTGCCGATGCCCCGCTCGATCCCGTGAACCTCGCGGTCGACCGGTCGGGCAACCTGCTGGTCCTGTCCTCGGAAGGGTCCGAGGCGACCGTCTACAGCATCGCGCCCAGCGCGCCGCACATGGTGCAGGTGATCGCGCCGACGCCCGCTGCCGATCGACCGGACGCGCGCATCGCGCTGCCCGGCAGCTTCTGGAACAATGGCGAGTTCCGCGACCAATATGATCCGGCGACCGACCATTTCACCACCCTCACCGAGATGTTCGCGCGCGATGTGGCGGTGCCGACGCGCCGCAACTATGTCTCGCCCGACGGCAGCCTCGCTTTGCCCGCCTATCGCGTCTGGCAGCAGGGACCGGCCAATCATCTCGGCTGGCGCTTCTCCGACACGCTCGATACCCATGGCTGGGTTACCGGCAAATCCGGTGAGCGCGTCTATGTCGCCAACGGCTCAGAGGACCGGACCTATTCCGGGCTATTGGGCGCCGGCGGCGCGGTGACCGACCTCAAGCCCTTCGCCGCGCGCGGCGGCGAGAGCGTCGCGGGGGGGCCCGACGGGCGCGTCTATGTCGCGAACGGCCAGGTGTTCGTGTATCGCGCCGATGGCAGTGAAGTCGGCCGGATCGACGTGCCAGAGCGGCCGTTGCAACTGCTGTTTGGCGGCGCGGACGGGCGTACGCTGTTCATCATCACGCATCACGCGCTCTATTCGGCGCGGCCATAGCACGCTGCCTGCCGCCCTCTTTGCGACCATGGTCGTAGATGAAGGCAGCGTGATGTTCCGGTACAGGCAGGAAGAGAATGGCGCACGGTCTTACCGAGATCGATGCGCCGAAAGACAAACAGGGGATGGATGATGGGGATGATTTCACGTGATCGCGGCGCGCTGACGAGCCTGCGTGTTACCGCTACCAGTATTGCCGCGCTCGCCACCGCGCTGAGCGTCGCGCCCGCCATGGCGCAGGCTGGGCCGGCGCAGTCCGCCAACCTGCCCGCGGCGCCGGCGCCGGAGCCGGACAAGGGCGGCGACATCGTCGTCACCGGCTCGCGCATCACGGCGAGTGGCTTCACCGCACCGACCCCGACGACGGTCATCGGTGAAGAGCAAATTGCCAACAATGCGCAACCCAACCTCTTCAACACGATCGCGCAGCTGCCGTCGTTGCAAGGCTCGACCGGCGCAGCGACGGGTACCTTCAGCACCTCGAGCGGCCAGCAGGGGCTCAGTTCCTTCTCGTTGCGCGGCCTCGGGGCGATCCGAACGCTGACCTTGCTCGACGGCCAACGCGTCGTCGGCGCCAATGTGACGGGCGTGCCCGACATCAGCATGTTCCCGCAGCTGCTGGTCAAGCGCGTCGACGTGGTGAACGGCGGCGCGTCGGCGTCCTACGGCTCCGACGCGGTCGGCGGCGTGGTCAATTTCATCACCAACACGCGCTTCGTCGGCTTCAAGGCCAATGTCGAGGGTGGCATCACCCGCTATGGCGACGACAAGCAGGCGCTTGCCCAGGCGGCCTGGGGCACGGCACTCTTCGATGACCGGCTGCACCTGATCGCCAGCGGCGAATATGACCATGAGGACGGTGTCGGGCCGGGCGATTTCGGCACCGACCTTGCGGGCAGCCGCAACTGGTATCGCGCCTCGACGCTGGTCAATACCGGCCAGGCCAATAACGGCCTGCCGCAGTTCAATTATCGCGACTATGCCCAGCCCTATCAATATGCCCGCTACGGCCTGATCAACAACGGCCCGCTGCAAGGCATCGCGTTCGACCAGAACGGGGCGCCGTACAATTTCAATTACGGGTCGAATGGCACGCCCACCGGCACCGGCGGCGTGACGGGGTGCTTCCCCGGCAACGCCTTTTGCGTCGGCGGCGACCTGAGCGGTGCGCCGGGCTCGGGCGCGTCGCTGAAATCGTCGCTGGAACGCATCAACGGCTTCGGCCGGATCGGCTTCGACTTCGCCGAAAACAACGAGATCTACCTGACCGTCAATGTGGCGCAGGTGAAGACCAGCAACCAGCCGAGCCCCGGCTACAACCGGCCCAACCTGACCGTCCAGTGTGCGAACCCGTTCCTGCCGCAGCTGGTGCGTGACCGCTGCGCCACCGCCGGCATCACTCAGTTCAACTTCGGCACGAGCAACGGCAATTTCCCCGATCCCAGGGTCTCGACCAATCGCCGGCAATATCGCTTCGTCGGCGGATTGAAGGGCAAGTTCGATCTCGGTGGGACCGACTGGCATTATGACGCCTATTACGAGCATGGCACGACCATCTCGGACATCGACGTGGACGACATCGTCCTGCAGAACCGTTACGTCGCCGCGACCAACGCGATCACGCTGAACGGCGCGATCGTCTGCGCCGATGCGGGTGCGCGCGCGGCGGGTTGCCAGCCCATCAACATCTTCGGCAATGCCACGCCATCGGCAGCGGCGCTGGCCTATGTCACGCCCGCCAACGGCCCGTTCCAGCACACCAAACTGACGCAGGACGTCGCCAGCCTCAACTTCTCGGGCCAGCCGCTCAATCTATGGGCGGGGCCGCTCTCGGTCGCCTTTGGCGGCGAGTATCGCCGCGAGTTCTATACCGTGAACGCCGATCCCTACGGCGCGGGCGTCTCTACGATCAGCCCGAACAGTGCAGCTTATCCGGTCGATCCGCTGCTCAATTCGAGCCTGGGGAGCAACTGGGCGGCCGGCAACTACAAGAATGGCGGCGGCAAATATGACGTTTATGAAGGGTTCCTCGAACTCGACGTGCCGCTGTTCAAGGGTGACTCGATCGGCCGAGCGAACCTGAACGGCGCCGCGCGCGTCACGCATTACAGTACGTCCGGCACGATCTGGGCATGGAAGCTCGGCGGCACCTGGGAGACCCCGCTCACCGGCCTGCGGCTGCGCGCGGTGACCTCGCGCGACGTGCGCGCGCCCAATCTGTCGGAGCTGTACGCCGCACCGACCGTCACCACGCTGCCGAGCTTCAACGACCCGTTCCACAATGTCGCGGTGCAGGCGTTCCAGAACACGGTCGGCAACCCCAATCTGAAGCCCGAGACCGCGCGCAACACCGAAGTCGGCATCGCGCTGTCGCGTCCGTCGTTCCTGCCGGGGCTCAGCATTTCGGTCGATTATTACAGCATCAAGCTGAGCGGCGTGATTTCCACGCTCTCGGCGGCGCAGATCGTTCAGTTCTGCAAGGACGGGCTGCAGACCTTCTGCGGCGGCTTTGTGCTCGACAGCCCGGTGCAGGGCGGGAACTTCATCAACGTCCAACCGTTCAACCTCGCCTCATGGAAGACCAGCGGGTTCGACATCGAGGCGAGCTACCAGTGGCGCCGGCCGCTCGGCCTGCCGGGCAACTTCACGATCCGCGCGCTGGGCACCAATGTCCGCGAATTCCTCGTCGCGGCGGGGATCGCCGGCGTCGACACGGTCGATCAGGCCGGCGCCAATACCGGCAACACGCCGCATTGGAAGTGGCTTGCGACGCAGACCTATGACACCGAGCGGTTCAGCATCACGCTGCAGCAGCGTTGGTTCTCGGACGGCGTGTTCGGCAACCAATATGTGGTGTGCACGACCGCATGCCCGGCATCCACCGCGAACCACCCGACGATCGACTTCAACAAGATGAAGGGTGCGTTCTACTTCGACATCGGCGGTACGCTGAAAATCACCAAGGGCATCGGCGCCTACTTCAAGGTCGACAATGTGTTCGATCACGATCCCGCGCCGGCGCCGCAGACCAATACCGGTCTCGACGTGAACCCGGCGCTCTACGACACGCTCGGCCGCATCTATCGCGTCGGCGTGCGCGTGACGTTCTGAAGCATCGACTGAGTCCCTCCTCCGAGTTGGCGAAGGTCGTGGCAATCGCGCTGTTCCGGGCTGCAGGATGCGGCCCGGCGGTGTGCGGCGGAACCCTCGCCAACTCGTTTTTTTTGGGGCGGGCCCATGTCAATGCGCGCTACGCGCCACATTGGCAGATCGCCGGCGGACCTAGAACAGGATGTTATCGGTTTGAATCGCATCCTGCTCTATAATCCTTTGTTGTCGCGGGATTTGTAGCGAAAAATCGGTTCCCACATTTTTGCATCCCGCGCTAGGGGCGGGCCTCGGCGAGTTGGGTTCTGCTTCGGCTCATTGACGAAGGCGGTACGGCTTTGGCAAGCCGCGACCGGACACCGCGCTGGCTACCGCCGATCGTAAACTTGCCGGCCTGTTCGGCCAGGAGCGTCACTTCGTTGGAGAGATTGCGCGCGGCGGCCGAGGTCTCTTCGACCATCGCCGCATTCTGCTGGGTGGCATGGTCCATCGCGCCGACCGCGCTACTGATTTCGCCGACCGCGGCCGATTGCGCACCGTTATCGGTCGCCATGCCGGCGAGCAGCTTGTGGACCTCGCCGACATCGCCGGAGATGTTCGCCAGAGCGCCATCGACCTTCTGCACCAGGTCGACCGCTGCGACGATGTCGGTCTGCGTCGCGGTAAGCTGCTCCCGCGCACGGCCGGCTTCTTCCTCGGCACGCATCGCCAGTGCCGAGACCAGATCCGCAACGACCGCAAAGCCACGCCCGGCCTCACCGGCCCGGCCTGCTTCGACCGCGGCGTTCATCGCCAGCACGCGGGTCTGAAAGGCGATCTTGTCGAGCCCTTCGATCACGCCATCGATGCCCTTGGCGCTCTCCGCCACGCGCCCCATCGCCTGGACCGCCTCATCCGCGATCGCGCGTCCGCTCGAGACGGTCGTGATTGCGTCGTCGGCGCGATCGACCGTGCGCCCGGCGGCAAGCGTGGTTGCCTTGAGCCGCTCGCTCATCTGGGCGATCGCGGCGGAGGTCTGTTCAAGGCTTGCGGCATTGCTCTCCGTGCGCCGTGCGAGATCCTCCGACGCCGTCGCGATCTCGCCGGCGCCGCTGTGGATCGTCGTCGTGCTCTCGGCAACCGAGCCGATCAGCGTGCGGAGATTGCCGACTGCTTCATTGTAGCTGTCTTCAAGCGCGGAAAAGTCGGACGGCAATCCGTTCAGATCGCGCGACACGTCGCCCGACGCAAGCATGGCAAGCGCGCCTGCCAGCGTCTCGATTGCCGCTTTCCGTTCGACCTGGGCCTGTTCGAAATAGATCGAAACCGACAGGTCCATATCCAGCAGCGCCGCCTTGACGATCGCGATGCTCGCATCGCGTGCGCTCGCGGTACGGAACAGTTTCATCAGGCGGCGCAGTGGCGAATGCTCCCGCGCGATACCCTTGAGCAGTTCCTCCAGCACCAGGGCATAGGCACCGATATACCAGCGCGGCTCGAGTCCGATTCGCGCATGGACCGATCCGACCCGGCGAACACTCGCATGGAACTCGTCGTCGAAACGACCCCCCGCTATACGCAGCCAGTGGGCCTCTTGCGCGGCGCTGGCGCGGGCCATGTGCGCATCGTCCTTGAAGAAGGCGCTGGTGGCGGGAGTAATACGCGCCTGCGCATAGAAGCGGGCGAGCGCACTGCCGATGATCTTGCGGACGAATGGCTGGAGGCCGGCGAGCTGGGCGCGTTGCGCGTCGCCGATCGCCATGAAGGCGAGCCGCGTGCTGATTTCAGGGTTCGACATGGGATCCGGTTCCTCCTCGGTTCGGAGGTCTGCTCCGGGGCCAACGCGCTCTTTTTGATCTTGGTTAATTATAGCGCGGCGGCGCATGTGAGCGCGCCAGCATGGAAATATAAGCTGTTTGGCGCGCCTGCGTTTTTTTGAATGACGGGGGCACGTGCGACCGCCGTGACGCGCGGAACCGGAACAACGGTTGACGGCAATTCTATCGTGACATATATTTCTGTCATGACAGAAATTGCAGTCGAGTCGCCAGGCCTGCCTCCCGCCATCGAGCAGTTCGTGCTGCGCTGGGGTGACATGGGCGGGCAATGGGGCGTCAACCGCTCGGTCGCGCAGATCCATGCGTTGCTCTATGTCGCGGAACGCCCGCTGACCGCCGAGGACATTGCCGACACGCTCGGCATGGCGCGCTCGAACGTCTCCAACAGCATTCGCGAGCTGCTCGCCTGGAAGCTGATCCGCCGCGTCCCGATGCTGGGTGACCGGCGTGACCATTATGAGGCCGAGACCGACCTGTGGCAGATGGTCAGCCGCATCGCGCAGGGGCGCAAGGAGCGCGAGATCGACCCTGCCGTCGCGGCGCTGCGCCATGTGCTCGATGCCGCCGAGGGCGATACGCGCGTCGGCAATGTCGCGCGCGCGCGGCTCCACGAATTGCAGGGTTTCGTGACGACAATCGATGGCTGGTACGATCAGATGCTGACCGTCCCGCCGGCCAAGATCATGGCGCTGATCAAGCTCGGTGCGCGCGTCGTGAACCTGCTCAGCTTCGGTCGGGGCAAGGCGACGAAGGCACCGCCCGGTTGAACATTTGCCTGTAAATTTCTCTTTCAACAGAAATATCTGAAAGAACTTCGAAGGGACGGGACATGATCGCGACCAGCTTCGTTCGCAGTATACCGACCAAGCACGACAGACCCACACCGGGGCAGCGGGGCGAGGTCGCCCGGCTCGATAGCCGCTTCCGCGCTTTGCTCGGCGCGGCGGCATGGGCGCAACTGCCCGCCGCGGTGCGCGCGCGCTTTGCGCACCGCGCCGGCGACGATGTGGTAACGAGCTACACCGGCGCCGTCGTCACGTGCCGCATGAACCGTGCCGGCTGGCTGCTCGCCCAGGCCTGCCGATTGATCGGTGCGCCGCTGCCGCTGGGTCGCGACACGGGGATGCCCGCCGCGGTGGTGGTGACCGAGGATGGCGCCAGCGGGGGCCAGCACTGGACGCGGCTGTACGGTCGGCCACGCGGCTTTCCCCAGGTGATCCGCAGCACCAAGCGCTTCGTCGGCGTGACCGGGCTCGAGGAATATCTCGGTGCCGGCTTCGGCATCGCGCTGCGCGTCCGGGCCGACGCGACGGCGCTGCACTTCGACAGCGATCATTACTTTCTCGCGCTCGGCGCACGCCGGCTGCGCCTGCCGCGCTGGATCGCCCCCGGGGCGCTGACGATCAGCCATATCGATCGCGGCGGCGGCGCGTTCGATTTCGTGCTGGTCCTGCGCCATCGCTGGCTCGGCGAGCTGATCGAGCAGCATTGCCGCTTCCACGATTGCCCTGCCGGTCCCGCAGCGGGGAGTCTGGCATGACCACTTTGTTATGGATCGCGCTCGCGGCGCAAACCCTGATGGGGGCGTTCGATACGATCTGGCACCACGAAGGAAGCGAGCGGCTCGCCTGGCGGCCCGCCCAGGCGCGCGAGCTGCGGCTGCACGGCGTGCGCAATCTGATCTACGCGGCGCTCTTCGCGGTGATCGGCTGGCGCGAGCCGCATGGCCTTGCCGCCTGCGGCCTGCTCGTCCTGCTGGCGATCGAGCTGGTCATCACTTTGTGGGATTTCGTCGAGGAGGATCGCACACGCCACTTGCCTGCCAGCGAGCGCGTTACCCATACCCTGTTGACGCTGAATTATGGCGTGGTGCTGGCGATGCTCGTGCCGCTGTTGCTCGGCTGGGCGACGCAGCCGGGCGCGTTCGTCGCGGTCGATCATGGTGTGTGGCGCTGGCTCGCCACGCTCGCCGGCGCGGCGGTGGCGCTGTCGGGCGTCCGCGATCTCGCGGCGGCGCGACGCGCGGTCCGGTTGCTCGCCTCCGACCCGGCGTCGCTCGCTGCCGGCCTGTTCGGCCATTGGTCGGTGCTCGTCACCGGCGGCACGGGCTTTGTCGGGCGCCGGCTCGTCGCCGCGCTGGTCGCCGCCGGGCATGAGGTGACGGTGCTGACGCGCGACCGGGCGACAGCGGCGCAGCTGCCGGCACCGATCCGCATCGTCACCGCGCTCGACCAGATCGCGCCGGAGACGCGGATCAACGCCATCGTCAATCTCGCCGGCGCGCCGATCGCGGCCCGCCCGTGGACGCTCGCGCGGCGGCTTCACCTGGTGCGCTCGCGCGTCGCGATGACGCGCGCAATCGTCGCTTTCGCCGCGCGGCTGGATCGTCGGCCCGATGTGCTGATCAGCGGCTCGGCGATCGGCTGGTACGGCCTGCACGGCGACGCCTTACTCGACGAACGCAGCGCAGGGCGCGAATGCTTCAGCCGTCGCCTGTGCCTCGCCTGGGAGCGGGCAGCGTCGGGCGCCGGCGATCACGACATCCGCACCGTGCTGTTGCGGACCGGGCTGGTGCTCGACGGCGAGGGCGGCATGCTCGCGCGCCTGCTGGCGCCGTTCGAATTCGGCCTTGGCGGGCGGCTCGGCAGCGGGCGGCAATGGATGAGCTGGATCCACCGCGACGACCTCGTCCGCCTGATCGTCCACGCGATCGCGCGCCCCGACCTTGCCGGGCCGCTTAATGCCACCGCGCCCACCCCGGTCACCAATGCGCACTTTACCGCGGCGCTTGGTCGCGCCCTGCATCGACCGGCGATCCTGCCGGTGCCGGCCGCGCCGCTGCATCGCCTGCTCGGCGCCTTCGCCGACGAGCTGCTGCTCGGTGGTCAGCGCGTCGTGCCCGCGGCGGCGCTCGCCAGCGGCTTCCGCTTCGTCTATCCCACCATCGACGCCGCGCTGGGGGCGATCGTCGGTAACCGGCGTTTCATGTCGACCGCGGCACGGCCGATACCGACGACGCTGGCGACAGGAGCATCATGATCCCGCCCTTCGATTTCATCGGCCGCAAGGCCAAGCAACGCCTGGTCGGAGAGGTGCGCGCGCTGTTCAACGATCAGGACCGTGGCGAGAAACCCGTCGCGCGCCGCGAAGACGGACTGTTCGGTCCGCAATCGGTGGTGTGGCGCGTGCACGGCGACGTCACCTCGATGATGGTCGGTGGCGTCACCGCGCTGCTGCTGCAGATGCTCCATCCGGCGGTGCTCGCCGGGGTGTGGGACCACAGCAATTTCCGCACCGACATGATCGGCCGCTTGCGACGCACCGCGCGCTTCATTGCGGTGACCAGCTATGGCGGTCGCGACGACGCCCTGGCCGTCATCACGCGGGTGCGTGAGGTCCATGATCATGTCCGCGGCACCTTGCCCGACGGCACTGCCTATACCGCCAATGATCCCGCGCTGCTCGCCTGGGTGCATGTCAGCGAGGCGGTGAGCTTCCTCGACGCGTGGATCCGCTATGCCGAGCCGACGATGCCGATGCACGACCAGGACCGTTATTTCGCCGAAATGGCGATGCTCGGCGAGATGCTCGGCGCTGCGCCCGTACCGCGCAGCCGCGCCGAGGCGATGGCGCTGATCGCCGACTTCCGTCCCGCGCTATCGGTCACCGATCGCACGCGCGAGGTCGCCCGGCTGGTGCTCGACCAGAAGGCGCGCAGCGCCGCTTCGGCGCCGGTCCAGGCGATGACCTTCCAGGCCGCAGTCGACCTGCTGCCGGCATGGGCGCGGGCGATGCACGGGCTGCACGCCCCGGTGCTGACGCGGCCGCTGGTGCGCGCCGGCACCTATGGTGTCGCGAAGACGCTGCGCTGGGCATTCAGCTGAACGAGGCCGATCGCGGCGTTCGTGCGTTGGCGCGGGAATGACCCGGCTTTTTCATGTCAGCGACGTGCATTTCGGTGCCGAGGATCCGCTCGCCATCGCCTGGTTCGATGCGCTGGTGAAAGCCGAGTGTCCCGATGCGGTGGTCATGACCGGCGACCTGACGATGCGCGCGCGCTCGGCGCAGTTCGCCGCCGCCGCCGACTGGCTGCAACAGCTCGGCGTGCCCGTCACGGTCGAGGTCGGCAATCACGACCTGCCCTATTTCAACCCGTGGAAGCGGTTCGTCAGACCCTATCGCCGCTATGCGGCGGTCGAGCGCCGCGCCGAACGCGCGCTCGATCTGGACGGGGTGGCGATCATACCGCTCAAGACGACCGCACGCGTTCACTGGCGGATCGACTGGTCGAAGGGCCATGTCGCGAAAAGCGCGCTCGCCGAGACGCTCGACCGTATCGCCGCGCTGCCGGCGGGGAAGACGGTGCTCGTCGCCTGTCATCACCCGCTGATCGAATCCGGCACGCGTTCTTCGGGGCGGACGCGCGGCGCCCGTGACGCGCTGCACGCGCTGGCCGGGGCAGGGGTCTCGGCGATCCTCAGCGGGCATGTCCACGACCCGTTCGATCTCGTGCGTGAGGTTGCCGGGCATGCCATCCGCATGATCGGCGCCGGTACGTTGTCGGAGCGCGTGCGCGATACGCGGCCCTCGTTCAACGAGATCCGCGTCGATCGCGGCGCGTTGACCGTCGTGCCGCGCGTGATGGGCTGATCAGCGCAGCCAGCGCAGCATATGCGGGAAGGGGGCCACGCCGCGCGCTTCGGCATCGCGCTGCGGTACCGCCATGCCCCAATATTCGAGCATCGGCGTTCCGACGTAGCCGCCGTTCGCGAAATTGTCGGCAAGGTAGCCGCCGCCACCGCGATAGCCATGATCATGGAAGACGAGCTTCGGGTCGATCCCGGCGGCGAGCGCTGCGGCATAGGACCAGGCGATCGTCGCCATTTCCTCGGCCGGGTCGCTGCTGACATCGCTAAGCGTCGGGCGGAGCGCCGGGTCGGTCACCGCGATATGGCCCGCCTCGTGCAAGAGGTCGCCCGGCCATTCCAGCCGCGCGGGATCGATCACCAGCGCCCCGTCGGTCACCGTCATCGCCGGCAGCGCGGTCTGACCCGCGACCGGCGCGATCACGACCGGGATGCCGATGTGATCGAGAAAGGCGAGGATCGCGCGGGCGTCGGGGCTGTCGAAGGACATGATGCCTCCTGCCTCGGCGGCACGACCGACCGCAAGCCCCTTCACCGCTAAAACAGGCTGGGATGCGCGCCCGCGCTCGGTGCGTGACCCTCGATGCCGAGCAGCAGCGCCTTGGCGTCCAACCCGCCGGCAAAGCCGGTCAGCGCGCCGCTCGACCCGATGACGCGGTGACACGGCGCGATGATCGAGATCGGGTTGCGCCCGTTCGCGGCGCCGACCGCGCGGCTTGCCGACGGTCGACCAATCTGCCGCGCGATCTCGCCATAGCTGCGCGTCTCGCCGAACGGGATGGTCAGCAACGCCGCCCACACGCTCTTCTGGAATTCGGTGCCGCGGAAATCGAGCGGGACGGTGAACGCCGTCAGCGTGCCGGCAAAATAAGCGGTGAGTTCGCGGGTGGCGTGGCGAAGGATAGGGTCGTCATCGCCCTCGACCATCGTGCCGAGCCGGACGCGGTCCGGATCGTCATCCTGCCACAGGATCGCCGTCAACCCGGTCTCGCTCGCCACCAGCGTGAGTTCGCCGACCGGCGAGGGCATCGTCGTGAAGCGCAAGGTCATTGCTCGTCTCCCTTCATCATGCCGGCCTTTTGGCTGAACCAACGCGCGGCGGCTTCCCGTCGCTTGCCATCAAAGCCACGCTGGCGCCGCGCAACGAAAAAGGGCGGCCCGTTGCCGGACCGCCCCTTTTCGTTCGCGTGAAAGCGAAAAAGCTTAGCGCTTCGAGAACTGGAAGCTGCGACGCGCCTTGGCCTTGCCGTACTTCTTGCGCTCGACCGTACGGCTGTCGCGGGTCAGGAAGCCTGCTGCCTTGACCGGTGCGCGCAGGATCGGCTCGAAGCGGGTCAGTGCCTGGCTGATGCCATGCTTGACCGCGCCGGCCTGGCCCGAAAGCCCGCCGCCCTTGACGGTGCAGATCACGTCATACTGGCCGGTGCGCTCGGCAACGCCGAACGGCTGGTTGATGACGAGACGCAGCGTCGGACGCGCGAAATAGACTTCCTGGTCGCGACCGTTGATCGTGATCTTGCCCGTGCCCGGCTTGATCCAGACACGTGCCACGGCGTCCTTGCGACGACCGGTCGCATAGGCGCGGCCGAACTTGTCGAGGATCTGCGCGCGCAGCGGGTGCGGCTCGCGTGCCGGGGCCAGCGGGGCGGCGGGGGCATCGCTGCCGGCATCGGCGGCGGCGACCGGAGCGGCCGCTGCCTGGTTGGCCAGATTGGCCAGGTCGGAAAGGGACTGACGGTTGTCGGACATTACACGCCCACCTTGTTCTTGCGGTTCATGGCACCGATATCGAGGACTTCGGGGTTCTGCGCTTCGTGCGGATGCTCGCTGCCGGCGAAGATGCGCAGGTTGCGCATCTGCTGGCGGCCCAGCGGGCCACGCGGGATCATGCGCTCGACGGCCTTTTCAAGGACGCGCTCGGGGAAACGACCATCGAGCACCTTGCCCGCGGTAATTTCCTTGATGCCGCCGGCATAGCCGGTGTGCTTGTAGTAGATCTTGTCCTTGAGCTTGTTGCCCGTGAACGCGACCTTCTCGGCATTGATGACGATGACATTGTCACCGCAATCGACATGCGGGGTGAAGCTCGTCTTGTGCTTGCCGCGCAGCACGTTGGCGATGATCGACGCGGCGCGACCGACCACCAGGCCCTCGGCATCGACGATAAGCCATTTCTTCTCCACCTCGTGCGGCTTGACCGACTTGGTGGTCTTCATCAGCGCCTTCATGGGGCCAGACCTTTTTTGCTCGAGGCGCTCGCGCGCCTGCTTTCAAACGACACGCGCCGCCCCGGGCGGGACGGCGCTGTTGGCGGGCTAATGTCGCCGGAGCTCGTGAAAGTCAAGCATATCGGCGGGTTTCACGACGGGTATTGGGATACCATCGGCTATTCGCTGGTGGAATTCTGCGCCCAATCGGCCGCCGATGCGTCGGTTTCGACCGTCCAATGCTCGATCACCGGCACGTCGTAATCGTGCAGCGCCGCGATCCGCGCGCGCAGGGCAGGGGCCGCCGTGATGCTCGTCTTGAACAGCACCGCGACCTCGTCGGCCTGCTCGATCGCGCCATCCCAGCGATAGATCGAGCGCACCTGGTCGAGCGTCGCGCAGGCGGCGAGGCGCTCGCCGATGACGGTGCGCGCCACCAGCTCGGCGCGGGCAGTGTCGCCGAAGGTGGTGCGAACCAAAGCGATCTCGCTCATCGGGCCAACCGCCCGGTCGCATGGGCGCCCCACACCGTCGCCGCGACGAGCAGCGCGCCGGTCAACTGGTGGAGCGCAGCCAGCGTGATGCTCACATCGGTCATCACCGTCGCGATGCCGAGCAGGATCTGCGTGCCGAAGGCGATGTGGATCGCGCGCGACGCGGCGCGATCGCTGCGCTTCGCGACGCGCGCCAGCACGACCAGCGCCGCGACTGCGGCCCAGGCCCACCAGCGATGGATGAAATGAACGATCGCCGGATCGTCGACCAGCGCGGCGAGTAGCGGTCGCGGCTCGGTCTCACCGGGGAAGAAGGTACCGTTCATCAGCGGCCAGCTGTCGCTGACGCGCCCGGCGCGCAGGCCCGCCATCAGCGCGCCGTAAAACAGCTGCACGAACAGTACGACCAAGGCCACCGCACCGACCAGCGTCAGGCGGGCGGGGCGGGCGGTTGCGTCGCGGTCGAGCGCGCGCAAGTCGAGCGCGGTCCAGATCATCCCGCCCAGCGTGAACAAGGCGGTCAGTAGATGCGCCGCGAGCCACAACGGGGCGACCTCGGTGCGTGCCGACAGACCCGATCGCACCATCAGCCAGCCCAGCGCACCCTGCAGGCCGATCAGCGCGAGCAGCGCGACCAGACGCACGAGATAGCCCTTGGGCACCCGGCGCCGGACCGCGAACCATACAAGCGGCAAAGCAAAGGCCAGGCCGATGATCCGGCCGAGGAAGCGGTGGAGATATTCCCAGAAGAAGATTGCCTTGAACCCGCTCAGCGTCATGCCCTGGTTGAGCGCGGCATATTGCGGAATCTCGCGATAATGCGCGAATTCGGCCTGCCACTGCGCATCAGTCAGCGGCGGGATGATGCCGGTGATCGGTTTCCACTGCGTGATCGACAGGCCCGACTCGGTGAGCCGGGTGATGCCGCCGACCACGACGATCGCGAGGATCAGCGCGGCGACGAAGAACAGCCAGTTGGCGACGACACGCGGTCGGGCGGGGGTGGCGAGCGATGAGGCCTGGAGCATGCCGCGCCTCTAGCCGCTGGCGGCGGGCGCGTCGACTCGGCAGCGGGCGCCCTTTCGTGAAGTCGGCAGCCGACCCTCGCCAAGCCGAACAGCCGAATGAATTCACCACATGAAAGTGCGCGGGCGATGGTTTATTTGTTCGGTGAATCGATTCGTGAGGGGGAATTCGATGAAGCGCTGGGCCGTTTTGCTTTTGTCGGTGGTCGTCGTTGCTTCGCTCGATGGCTGTTCGCAGCGACCGGCGCATGTTCTTCAGGTGGAGGACAATAAATGGCTGCCTGAACCGGGCTATAGCTGGATCCCGCGGTCGAGGGCAATTGGGTGCCGGCCGACGGCTATGTCTGGAACAGCAATGGCGACATGACGAAAGGCGTGCACTGGCAGCCGGGCATCAAGAGCAGCGGCTTTCCCAATGTCTTTGCCGCCACGGATGCCGATCACTGGGTACCCGCCGATGGTTATCGTTGGCGCTCGGAGTCGCCGACCGAGATGCGCGTCGACTGGAATCCCGGTCAGGCAAGCCAGACCTACGCCCATATCGCTGCCAGCCCGACCGAAGGTTCGTGGCTGCCCCAGCCAGGTTATGCCTGGTCGACGCCCGGCCAGTTGTCGGCGGGGGGCTGGACGCCGGGCGTTCGACACCCGCTCTATAGCCATGTCACGGCGGCGCAGACCGAGGGCTATTGGGACGCCGACCCCGGCTACACCTTTACGATCACCGACAGTCTGGCGAGTGCCACCTGGACGCCCGGGCAGCCGAGCCCGAGCTATGCCAACCTCGTCTCGGGAGCCGATGAGGGTCGATGGGTTCCCGCCGAAGGGTACCGGTTTGCCAACACCGACCCCAATGATTTCACCGTCGTTGCGTCCGACGATGGCAGCAGCGGGTTCGACAAGTTCATGCGGGTCGCGGTCCCGGTCGTCGCGGCGATCGTCGCGAACAGCTACGCGCAACCGCAGAGCAACGACTCGGCCTTCCAGCGCGGCTTCATCCGGCCTGCCGCCGCCGCGGTGCGCGACGAGAGCATCAAGGAGGCGATCCGTCAGGCGCAATAATGCGCGATTCATCTAGCATATTCGTCGATGTTATATTGTAACCCGCCACCATCTATGCCACATAGCGCCCGCAATGACGGCGCATGTCCATAACCATTCCCCCGCTTTCCACTGGCTGGAAGCGCGCTTCGATCGATTCGCGATCGGGCTGTCGGGGCTGTGTGCGATCCATTGCGTCGCCAGTTCGCTGCTGCTGGCGCTGGCCGCCTCGGCCGGCGGTTTGCTCGATCCGCGCATCCATGAAGTCGGGCTGAGCTTTGCCATGCTGTTCGGCATCGTCGCGCTGGGCCGCGGCGTGATGAGCCATGGCTATATGCTGCCGGCGGTGGTCGGTTCGGCCGGGCTTGGCATGATGGCGGGCGCGATCACCATGCCGCATGACGGCGGCTATGAGACGGTGTGGACCCTGCTCGGCGTCGCAATCCTCGCGCTCGGCCACGATCTCAATCGCCGGGCGACTTACTGATCGCTCCGCTTACCGATCGTTCTCTTGTGATCGGCCTCCACCGCGCCTAGATTCCCTAGCATGGCCTCGCATCAGCACAAGCATTACGAACCGCAGGGCGCCGACCTCGCCCGCGCCGCGCAGGCGACGCTCGAGCGCGCCGGCGAGCAATGGACGGCGATGCGCGCCCGCATCTTCGAAACCTTGACCGGTTTCGACAAGCCGGCCTCGGCCTATGACATTGCCGAGGCGGTGTCGAAATCGGAAGGGCGGCGCGTCGCCGCCAACAGCGTCTACCGCATTCTCGACCTGTTCGTCGGCGCGAACCTCGCGCGCAAGGTGGAGAGCGCGAACGCTTATGTCGCCAACGCCCATCCCGACTGCGAGCATGACTGCATCTTCCTGGTATGCGACGAGTGCGGCCAGACCACGCATCTCGACGACGACCATATCACCAAGGGAGTGCGCGCGGCCGCAATCGCGGCAGGGTTCACGCCCGAACGACCGGTGATCGAAGTGCGCGGCAAATGCGCCGAATGCGTCGGTTGAGGAACGCCTGATTTCGTCCCCGTGCCGGGGGCGAAAGTTGTTAGGCCGTGTTGACAAAGGGGATTCCCAATAGCGGCAGTATCTGATTCAGGGTGGCTTTTGGGAGGCTGCCTTGATCCGTGGTTTGATGAGCGACGAAGAATGGAGCTGCCTTAAGC